>CAZHXL010000254.1:0-2815 GCA_964536575.1 uncultured Clostridia bacterium
TTTTGTCCTATTATGGAATATAATTCTCCAATGGATAATTCGCGGCGGCGGTGTCTTGGTAAGTCTTGGCGAGCTATTCTTATAGCTTCTTCTATAGCCTGTTTTGGGTCACTATAATCTTCAGGTGGCCTATGAATACCAAGCTCTATATCACTTTTACTTGTGCCAATTTCTGACTTTAGTAATCTTTTATCTGATAGCATCCAAGCTTCAGTCATTTGTACAGGGACAATTGCTACCAGATTGTTACAAAGGTTATCTTCTCGCATATTATTTATAGAAGTGAAGGCTGGACTAATTTTATAGTCAAATGCATTTGTATCAGCAATATCATCTGCATCTGTATGTATGCAAAGTACCATAACTCCTTGCTCTTGAGCCTGTTGGGCGCAAGTTTGTACTACTGTGACAAAACTACCACTCTGTTTTTTTATGTACTGAACTGGCAAAACTTCTATTTGTCCATCACATTCAAATGCAATACCTTCAAAAGAACGTTGGATAACACTTTCCAAAAATCGAACATCTGTGGTTCCTTCCGTTGTAAAACCAATAATGAGTTGTCGAATCATTGAATAGCCTTGATAGTATTTTCAGTGTCAACAGTCTCTAAATATTTAATGATTTGGGCCCCTGTGTACTTACGTTCTGACTCAGAGACAAAAAGTGTATCTTGTTCATTTTTCTCAAAAACAGGGTTCATTTTTGTTATCTTCATTTTAATTTTTTTGTTGTCATTATCGGTTATAAATGAGTCTAATCTTGATAACCATATGCTGACATTATTATCATTCTCATTTTTTTGCTTTTTTAACATTTCACTAACTAATAGTGGAGAGTGAGTATTAACAATAACCTGGCGCAGGGGTGCATTGTGATCAGCAAAATCTATGCTCAAATCTTTTAATAGGTGTGACATAGCTTCTATGCGAAATGGATGTATACCATTCTCGGGTTCCTCAAAACAAAGTAAACCAGTGTGTTTATCGTCATACTTAAGAATACAGAGTGATAGCAAGCGTAAAGTACCTTCAGAAAGCACTTGTGAGGAAAATTCTTTTCCATCTTCTCCCTTAACTTTAATGATATATTGACGGTTTACTTTATCTTCATAAACATTTACTTCTGTAAAGTTAGGTAAAAACTTGTTGAGTTTGCGTGAGATTTCTTTGAGATTATACTCATCAGCTTTTTTGATACGATATAACACAACTGCCAAATTTTTGCCGCTTGACGTAATGGTGTCGCGTAAACCTAGATCTTGGCGAGTAGGTTCGCGTAGGTCTTTAGGATTGAGTTGTAAAAACTTCCAACCTCGCATCTCCTCTTTAGCAGCAAAAACATGGGGGAAATCTACAGAGTTGATACCACCTAAAACTGTCTGACTGACAGCATTAGCTGGGGTTGCTTTGCCACCTTGTTTACCATCTTGTCGAATTTTAATTGTTGGAATTCCACTTTGTTCTATTGTTTGAATAAAAGGGTCTCTTGAACCACCAGCCCTTTTAGTTTCCCAAAGTGATTTTGGAATATGTTTAATTAATTTATCGCTTTCAGGTTTGATTTTTTCTAGAGATTCATGTTTTACAACTAATTCATCAATACCTGAATCATTGGATTTTCTTGCAATGATAAGGTGGTAACGTAAGCGGGTATTATTCAACTCAACCGTGCTACCCCAATTATCCTTGACATTGCGATTAACTAACATTTCTACAATAAAATCTATCTCGGAGGCGTACCAATTCTCGCCATACTGGGTAAATAATTCAATAGGGTTTCCACGTTGCTCACTAAAAGCCGTTTTTAAATCAATTTCAGCTAAACGCGAAAGTAGTTGCAAAGCGTCAAATAGGTTACTTTTACCTGAAGCATTTGCTCCTGCTACTATAGTTAATGGTGTAAATGTCATTTCAAAATTTTGAAATGATTTAAAACCATTTATCTTTATACGAGTTATCATCTTGCCACCTTTGCTAAATAATCATTAACTTAAAGTACATTTTCTAACGCTTCTAATTTCGTAACGTCTTTACTTTATACTACTTACTGTTTTTAAGTTATGATTAAGTGGCAATTTTATATTAATTTCGAGATTGAGTCTAATTCATTACGCTTTAAATAAAAATTAAAATTTATAGAAAATCAATCTGCGTACTTTTATGAATTAATTTCCCATTTTAATATGAACAATAGTATCTTCCTCATTTTCTAAACTTACTTTTGGAAACTGTACCTTCAGAAAATACTGGCAAAAACCCTAGGGCACACCTGCTTTTGTATCTTTGCTCTTAAATTTATTATAAAGATACATAAGAAATATACGCCCTAGGTAAACTATTAGTCTTTTTCTACAGGTTTACTCGTCTTCAACATTATTTGCTTGTGGTTTTTCAACATAATAACTAAAAGCACTAGAGCGTCTATCACCAGAAATTACAACAATAGTGTTTTGTCCTACTACCAAGTTAAGTGCTTTTCTTTTACCAGTTAATACCAAACGACTTTCCTTTTGTTTAAAAAACCCTGCTGATAGTTGTTGACCATTGACCTCTACTATACATTGCTCTACAAAATTATTACCTATAATTACTAGCCTTTGAGCCTCAAACTTTACAGATGAGATAGTTGGAGGCTCAAGTACTTTAGGAGCGGTAACAGTAAGCTGAAAACGTAAACTACTACTTAATCTTGGGTTACCATTATCAGTAGCAATTATTTCAACTGTGTAACCTCCTGCGGTGCCGCTCTCAGGCTGAATGAAAAGCGATCCTGAACCTTGCCCATCACTTTTAAAAGTAACAAACCTAGGTGC
>CAZHXL010000254.1:2825-3375 GCA_964536575.1 uncultured Clostridia bacterium
CACTATCTTTATCAGTAGCCCTAACTTTTAGTGAAAGGGTTTTGGTTTCTTCAAGTGTTGTGTTATTTATTGATTGCTCAAAAGATGGTTGGTGGTTAATAAAAGAACGTACTATAAAACTTTTTTTAGTTACTTTGCCACGAGAGTCTTTTACAATTATATTAACTGTAATTTTCCCATCAAAATCTACTGCTGGCTGAACACAAATACGATTGTCACTAGCATGAATATATTGTTGGTAGTCAGATGTAACATCAACATTTAGCTTGTCATTATCTGGGTCTGTAGCAGCAAAATCTATACAGTATTGTTCTCCGCCACGAATGCGAATAAGCTGATCAGGAATACCTTGAATTACTGGTGGACTATTTGGGGCTACTACTGTAACAACAAAACTAGTAGTTTGGCTTAATGAAGGGTTACCATTGTCTCTAGCTTCTACAGTTATGCTATATTTTTTGCGGTTTTCTCTACCACTATCACCTGTTTTTGGCTTAATTGTAAGAGTTGCTTGACCATAACCCTCATCACGAAAATCAAGAAAACCAGG
>CAZHXL010000254.1:3385-8896 GCA_964536575.1 uncultured Clostridia bacterium
AATGTTAAGTAACCATCACTTCTACTATCACGGCTACCGTCAATATCATTAGCTATAACCCTAACTTGTTGTTGAGTATTCTCTTCCACCTCAATATTATAAATAGGCTGTGTGGTAGGAGCATGGTTAATTACTACAGTAACATAAAAGGTTTCTTGCTCGCGATTTCCTGCTGAATCGGTAACAATTAAAGTAGCTGTAAAACGCCCTTCACGATTGTATGGAGAGGTTAAGAGTAATTGACCTGTTACATACTGAAAAATATTACTAAAAGAATAGTCGCTTACATTAAACTCTACTTTAAGATAATCACCATCAGGATCATAAATATTTACTGGCACTCTTAAAGTCTCTCCAGCACGAAGAATTATGTCTGGAATAGGATCAATTACAGGTGGTCGATTAGGTTGTTTAACATTAATGTAAAACCTTAGCTGACTAGTTAAAGGAGGAAGCCCAAAATCTCTTACTTCAATTATCACCTCATTATTATTACTATTCCAATTTCCTGTAGGGTGAAAAATTAATTTCCCTCTTCCATAACCATAATCTCTAAAGTCAACAAAATTAGGGGCAGTTACTAAAGATAAAGTGATTCTGCCGTCCTGATTGGGATCCTGGCTAGTATCAGGATCTGTTGCTTGAATATCAATTTCTTGAGTTTGTCCAGCATACAAAGTCAATGTACTAGCTAGTTGGTGGTTATAGCTAAAGGTTGGTCTATGATTCTCTAAAACTTCTAAATAAAAGGCTTGTCTAGTTTGGTTACCATACGAGTCTTTTGCAATTACATAGCCTGTAAGAGTCCCTTTATAACTTGAAATAGGCTTTAGACAAATAGAATCGCCTCGAATAGTATATCTAACTGCATTTGCTACAGTACAACTAAGTGTAATTCGATCATTTTCTGGGTCTGAAAACTCTGGAGTAAAACAAACCTCTTCTCCTATATGTGCAGATTGGTTAGCTATTTGATAAATAATTGGTGCTCTATTTGTAGGTCTACTAGGTTGTTGAGGTAGCTGACTTGGTTGAGGTAGCTGACTTGGTTGAGATGGCTGACTTGATTGAGATGGCTGACTTGGTTGAGGCAGTGTTGGCTTAGCTGATGAAGCAGGTGAAGCTTGTGCTACAGGCTTTACTATAGGTTGTGCTACAGACGGTGCTATAGCTGAAGCTATAGGCATTGCTACAGGCGGTGCTATAGCTGATGTGACAGGTGTATTATTAGAAGCGATTTTATTATTTTGCCCTGCAACTAGTTGACTAGTATTTAAGACAAAAATCTTTGTTTCGCTAGTAAACATATTAAGTTCTTTGTCTAGTATTGATGCTCCTATAACATTTTGGGGAAAGGATAAAGAGGGTAAGGTTGCCCAAGTTTTTGTTAATGGATCATAACAATCTATTGTTGTTATTGATTTTAGCTTTCCATTCTCAAACTTGTTACCTCCAACAAGATAAAATTTATTACCTAAAGTTAAGGCCGTGGCATTAACACGAGGGCTAGGTAGAGGAAGCAATTGTTTCCACTCATTTGATAGAGGGTTATATTCTTCAAATGTGGTTAAGGATAAATTTTTTAACCCTTTCCCGCCAGCTACTAAAATTTTGTCATTAATTACGTTCACAGCCACTTGTTCGCGAGCAGTAGACATTGGAGAGAGTTTTTTCCAACGGTTTATTTCTGGGCTATAGACTAGGACATCTCTATTAGGCAGCGTTGTTTTTCCTCCAAAAACATAGATTTTCCCATTTAAAGCTACTGCCCTTAAACCAGCACGAGCAACAGGTAAAGCAGCAACTTTGGTTATTTTGTTATTTTCTGGGTTAAAACAATAAACGGTGTTAGCCCTAGTAGCACGAGAGCTATAGCCACCAATTAAGTAAATTTTCTTGTTTAGTACGACTGCTGCTAAATCATAGAGCGCGATAGGTAAGGAAGTAACACTTACGAGTTTATTAGTTTTCGGATCGTAATATTCAATTAAGGAAAGTGCTTTAGGGATAGGTTGTTTTACAATCTTTTTTCTTTTAGTTTTTTTAGGTGTTTCTATTGGCGGCTGAGTAGCAAGACCACCAATAAGATAAATTTTATCATTTAACCCTATTACACTATAGCGTTCACGAGACACTTCTGTAGTGGCTAAGTTTTCCTGTGCATAACTTAATGTGTTACCAATAAAAACTAATAGAACAACTAGGATTACTCTAAGTAATGTTTGCATGAGTGAACCTCAATATTAAGAGACGTTTTTTGTAGATAAGAAATATGTTCCCAGCAATCCTAAGAAAATATAAAGTTATTACCATTAATTTGTAGGTGTTTATTAATACAGGCAATATTGATGCACAACAAAGTATTTAGTTTGCTTTACAAAAGTAAAAATATTGTCGCGCTTTTATGAAAAAGGAAGTTGATTAGCAAAATATAAAACCTTAAATCCTAACAAACTGATCAGATAACTTGCTATCCTAGCATTGCTTCATATAATAGCTAGAGATCTTCTTAAAGATCTCCTTAATTTTATTAACAAGTTAGAAAAACACATGAAAGTCATTGCTGTTGCCAACCAAAAAGGCGGTGTGGGTAAAACCACTACTGCTGTAAACTTAAGTGCTTCACTAGCGGCAAGAGGGCAAAAAGTATTGTTAATTGATGCCGATCCTCAAGCTAATGCTACTAGTTCTTTGATGGATAAAAAGGAAGTTTCAGGCTCTTTTTATCATCTTTTTGATGAATCTATAGATAGTGCTATCAACCCAACTTTAGTTATCCACGAACAAATACGAGAAAACCTAGACTTACTTCCTGGACATATTTCATCAGCTAAAATCGAGCGAATAAATTCATCTAAATCACTTGCTGCCTTGCGTAGAGCATTAAAACGTACTAGTAACTATAACCAGGTAGTAATCGACTGCCCACCAGCCTTAGGAAATATAGTAGAGGCTTGTCTTATGGCAGCAACTCACCTATTAATCCCTGTTCGTTGTGACTATTTAAGCCTAGATGGGATTGAAGATTTGCAAGATACTGTGGTATCTATCCAAGAGTTTAATCAGGATTTATCCATACTAGGAGTGTTACGTACTTTCTATGATGGTCGTCTAAAAATCACTGAATCTGTTGATCAGTCTTTGAAAGAAACTTTTGCTGATTTAGTACTTGCTTCTTTTATTCCTGCAACTGTTAGAGTGCAAGAAGCGCCTGGCTATAGGCAAACTTTAGTAGAATACGCGCCTCATGCTAGTGCTACTAAAGCTTATCGCGAACTTGCAGAGGAGGTAATAACTCGTGTCCAAAAAACAACTGCCTAAACGTACCCTGTCTTTTAAGCTAGAAAAACATCCTACTGCAGAACGGCTAGAAGGTCTTCGTGCCCAAGGTATTGAAAACATAGACGATTTAGACAGATTATCAGATGAACCTACTACACCTATTGCTACACCTACTACTATACTTATTACTACGCCTAGTCCTATAGCTAGTCCTATAGCTAGTCCTATAGTAAATACTGAAAACAGTTTTAATTATGTCGATCCATCTGTAGCTACAAATGTATCAGAACCTAGTAATATAGATGGCAAATCAAATGTAAGTACAGCTAACGATATAGTGAATAAAACAAAAACTACAACGAAACAAGAGGTAGCAACTAAAACTAGCTCTAGTTTTGATTTAGCCAAAACAAATATTATAGATGAGACTTACCCTATATCTAGCGATATAACTAGCCATATAAGTAGCGATATAAACAGCACTATAGATAGCCATACAATCATACCTACAATTAGTACTATAACACTAGCTACAGCAACAAAAAATAATCAACTTAGCAAGGTTGAATTATTTTCTCAATTACAACAAACACATTCTCTTTCTGCACAAATTATTTTTGAATTACTCGGTAAGCTAGCAAACGAGCGAGGCAAGGAAACCATTAGAATAGGGACTAAACAATTACTTGAAAAAACACAAATAAAATCCCATGTTACTATTCGTAAAGCAATTGATGAACTTTTAGTCAAATACTCTTTAGAAATAGTAGAAGCTAATCAAGGAAAAATCCCTCCTGTATATAAAATAGTTGCTCCAGAAAAAATATTGTCTCTTAGAGAGCAAAAAGAACTAATAATTGATGAAGACACCAAATTTGCATTCCAAGCAGGTAAACGTGTTTGGCCAAATAGTAAAACTATAGATGAAGCTATACTTTTACCTATAGCTAGCAACATATCTATACCTACAGCTAATAGTACAAGTCAAACTATAGCTAGTAGTATATCGATACCTATAGAAAAAATTTCAACATCTGTAACAGTAAGAATAAATGAGCTTAAGGGGATTTGTAAGCAATTAGGGGTAATAATCACAGATTCTCCTAAGTTAATTGAGTTAACTAGTTATCCTTTGCCACATATAATTATTGGGATTTGCCAAAAGGTAGAACAATCTAAAGAGCCTATTACGTTAATAGACTGTTTGCCAGAAATCCTAGAGCATTATCAATCAATGAAGGCTTTACCTGAATCTATTTTAGCTAAAGTAGCTTATGATTATTTTCTTAGGATCAAACAAAAGACTTAGGTAGGTTTTTAGCAATCTTAGTCAGAAACCTAAACAACTTGCCATTATTAATGGCAAATCTGTTCAAAATAAGTTTTCTAATGTTTTTGTGAAACAATTTTTTTAGGAGAAATATAAATGATCCCATTTATTAATGAAGAGATTGAACAATATGCTTACGAGCATACAAAACCAGAAAGTGAGATATTTAAGCGTCTACGAGTAGAAACACATGAAAAAATGTCTGCACCACAAATGCAAGTAGGACGAATAGAGGGACAATTTTTAAAAATGCTAGTTCGCCTAGTTGGCGCACGTCGAATTTTAGAAGTAGGTATGTTTACAGGTTACAGTGCTTTAATGATGGCTGAAGGCTTACCAGAAGATGGAAAGCTAATTACCTGTGATATAGACCCTAAAGCAGAAGAAATGGCAAAGCGTTATTTTGCTGAAAGTCCTCATGGCCATAAAATTACAGTTTGTATGGGGCCAGCACTAGAAACTATTGCAAAAATCACCGAGCCACTTGATATGGTTTTTATTGACGCTGATAAAGGTAACTACCCCGCTTATTATGAAGCCTCTATAAAAATACTTAGACCAGGAGGATTAATTGCAGTAGATAATGTACTTTGGAGTGGTAGGATACTTAAGCCAGAAGACAGCGACACACAAGCAATAGATAAGTTTAATAAGCAAGTAACAGAAGATAGTCGTGTTGAAAACGTCTGTCTTACAGTAAGGGATGGGATAATGTTAATTTGGAAACGAGCAGATTAACATTTTAGAAAAACTTCTATTATTCTCAGGAGAAAAACTTCTAAAGCTTAAAGCAATATATTAAAAAGTGTGATAAATACTCTTGGCCAAGAATTATTTTCTTGATTCTTAAAACTATAACTTCAGCTAGGAGAATAAATTATGAGTGACTCCCCAGTAGA
>CAZHXL010000255.1:0-8778 GCA_964536575.1 uncultured Clostridia bacterium
ATAAGTATAGTAAAATAGCCAACACTAAAAACTACTCTTAAGGCAAAAACCATAAGTAGTCCAAATGATAACTTAGACAAAACCCAAAGTATTAAAGCTATTTCAGGATTAATGGGTTGTACTGCCAGTCCAACAATAGAAAAAGGTAGGTGTGTTGCTGCCCAACTCATTAAAGTACAAGCTAGTAGCGGAGCATAGTCACGCCTAAATACAACACCATAGCTACCCAGTGGCTCAATAAATATCAAGATTAAAATAGTAATAGGTACATAAATTAATGCTAGCGATAAAACAGAAATAAAAGTTGTGGCTTGAGAAAAAGAGACAAACCACCATCCATATTTATCTACTATAGGTAAAGGCTTTTTAATTATAGGTCTTTTACCTACTGATAAATAAGAGTAGGGATAGGGATCAGTTTCATAATCATCTGTTTCTTCCACCATCTCATCTGTTGTAGGACTAGGGTTACTTTCATCAATAGGTTTTGGTGAACTTGTTGTTAAAGGAGTTGATGATGATGTTATGTGATCAGAGGGAGACAATGACTTAACTTTACTTGATGGCAAACTAGGTTTAGGCAACAGATTAACAGGGTTTTCATATTCATCATAAATAGGGTTAGTTATTGCAAACCAAAAAAACACTGAAACAAAAGCGACTGTAATAATACCAGTCCATAGGCTACCTTTATCAATAATATTGCCAAAAGCATTAATAGGGTTATAGTAGAGCTTAAAAAAAAACTTGACCTGATCTAACATCTTACTTTGCTAATCCTCCTAACCCAATACTAGTAAAAATGCTACCCCTTACATTAGCCGATAGTATAGCCTATTAATAGATTATTTGGGTAAAAAATTGTTTTAGAAATATTTATCAATATATTGGGCGATCTGGGGGTTCACGTCTAAAATAACCCCACTGACCATGTAAGCGATCTGTACCAGTATTTTTTTCTAGCCCTTCGGCTGCTTGGCGCAACCCTTCTACTACTCCAGGGACTATATAATGAAGCCCTCCAGGAGAAAGAGGGATTTGGGCACGATAATCATTTAATGTACCTAACTCTAGGCTAAATTGTGAAATCTGCTCGTAAAGTCCTCGCATCCTTTCTAGAAAAGCTATAAGTCCACTAGTAGCAAAGTAAGAGTAAGGTGGTAAACTACGTAGATGTTTGCGTAGTCCTTCAGCAGAATGATAAACATGTATTTTATTACGCAAAGCTTCGGCTAAGTTTCTTGCTGTTGAAACAACAGCTATTGGACGTAAATCAATGAATCCATTGTTGCAGTAGAAATATTCTTTTACTAGTGTTACTTCTTTAGTACGCACACCACTAATTGTCTTAAGTTGGCCTAAAATAGCCTGTTCAATGCTATTACGATTAGTCATCAATATATCTAGAGGTGCAATATAATGGCCAACTAAAATAAAAGTCTCATTTTTATCATTAAAAATAATTGGTGATCCTAGTGAAGTAATAGCATGAACATATTTAATTACTTCATTCATTACTAAAGAAAAAGCGTCGTTTCTTTCTTGATAATTACGGCTAGAGAGATGTTTAATAGCTTTTAAGTCTTGAGGTACTTGTGCTTTTACTAAGGTGAGCAAATCTTTGCAGAGCGTTTCTAAGTCCCAAGTAACTAAATCTTCAAAGAATAATGGACGAGAGTTGTTTTCAAAAAATTGTTGAGCATTAAAAGTAGCTAAAGAAACTTGAGTAGGAATAAAATCAGCATCAAAAGTACGTAGGCGATGTAGTAAAATCATTAGTCCAAGTAGGTGTAATTCACATTGATGTTTAGCTGAGCCTAAGTCTTGGAAGGATTTAATATCTAAACCACGAATTTGAGTTTCAAAAAGCTGAGGTTGTTGCAAAAAGTCAAACACTAAACGAGCATTTTCTGTTTCTGTGTAATAGGAAGTATTGTTAATAAACCACGGCACATCTGTGTCATCACCTACAATTGCTGCTTCGGCTAGAACAAGCCCTAATTCACTAGCTGAAGCTACGCGCATTACCCTGTAAAGAGCATCTGTGTTAGACGTAGAAAACCTGCCATTTTCACCAGAACGAATTTGAATTCTAGGAATAAATTCTGAACCACGTTGGAAAGAAATGGTAGCATCGTTTTCGCCACGATCACGAATTGCAACAGGAGGATAAATTTTAATTTTGCCACGTCTTAGATCTTCTTCAGGAATTAGTTGATGCTTATTTGCACAAACTTCCCGCAAGTCTCTAAGTACACCACTTTGGATTGGTACAGTTTGATTAGAAATAATTGCATCAATACCAATTGCTGCGGCAGTAACTAACATTTTAATACCTACTTCGGCATAAAGCATATGGAGTTGTTCAGCAAATAATTGTTTATAACGCAAGCGTTCATCTAAAGCACTATGAGCAAAGCCAAGTCGTATAACTCTTTCACCATCAGAGCCTTCATCATACATTCCACCCACAGCCGTAGTATGTGCTGCAATTACTTCTTCTGCTAAAGAGTCACGAATAAATGCTAAATCGTCACGTACTCGGCAAAGATAAAGCTGTTTTAAGTCTGTAATTAGTTGTTGGGATTTAATTCCAAAAGCCCTACAGATTTCTTCTAGGTTGCTCAGGTGGTAAGCCGCTACACTGGCTAGAGGAATACCAACAATTACAGCGCGAAATCGCATTTTTTCCCCTAGTTTTCTTTCTAATTTATAGTTTTGCAAAAATTCTGTAAAAGGTTGTTTTAGATCTTGCTTAATTGCTTTTGTAAGATATTCGAACTTATCTTTTTCATTAGCTTCTAGTGTAAGATTACCTGCTTGAAGAAAACTACTAGCTGCCGTTTGTCGTTCAAGCATACTTAAACGTGATAAATTGGCCAGTCCTGGTAGTTCAGGGTTAACACTTAAGCGGTGTAGTTCTATCATAATACCTGAACAGGTGCGATAACCTTTATTAATAATCTGTTTAGGCAAATAGTCTTTGCCATAGAATTTTTCATAATATTCAAATAAACGGCTACTAAAGGCGCGGATTTCCTCTTTAGTTAAACCTGTGACTAAAATTGTTGGAGTATCAGTTGGGTTAGGGTGAGTGTAGTGCATCATTTCTTCTAAAATTTCCAACATTTTCATTATTGCTGTGCCACCTACTGCACCTGTACCACCATAGACAACATAAACTTGGCGAAAGGCTTTTGGTAGACGGCTAGCTTCATAAATACGCTGACCTAAACGACCTTTTTTATAACGTGCTAGATATTTTTCTGACATAGAAACTCCAACAAAGATTTTCTAAGAAATTTTTTAATAACCTTTATACTTGGTATGCTTTTAGCTATCAAGGGAATATGGAAATTTTATGGGGTTTTAATTCTCTGTAATGCTTCAGCAGTTCTTTCTGATTTTGGATCAAGTTCTAATGACTTTTGGTAATACAATATTGCTTGAGTTTTATCACGCTTGAGTTGATAAACTAGGCCAAGATTAAAATACCCCTCTGCTTGCAAAAAAGGATATGGAGATAAGACAATCACTCGCTGAAATTCTTTTTCTGCTTGGCTAAGATTTCCTGTGCGGCCATAAAGCCCCCCTAATTTTAAATATACCTCTGCTGAATTTGGACAAGTGAGTTTTGCTTGTTCATAATAAGCAATTGCTTGGCTATCCAGTTTAGCAATTGCACTAAGACGGCCTAGTTCTTTATTAGCCATACAAGATTCTGGAAAACCTTGTTTGGAAGCTGTCCAAAGCTGCCATTCATCAGCCCAAACATAATTTTGTTTTATCGTAGTAGCCATTAATATAACAAAATAAACCCCAATAACCACTAGTAAAGACAAACGTAGTGGAACATCTGCTTCTTTACCGTCTTGTTTGTTATTTGTTAAACGTATATTTAGCCATTGGATAGCTTGTCCAAAAAGTATCCCAGCACCAATTAGTGAGAAATAAAGATAGCGGTCATGCATTAAATCTTCTGGCTTAAAAGCTCTAAGATCAAGGACAGGCAACAGAGGAACAAGTAACCAGATAAACCCAATACGTGATACTGAACTACGCCAAGACAAAATCACTACTCCAGTAACTAGCAAGAGCAATACTAGTAATGGAAAGTAGAAATTTTCCATTCCTGGCCCATAAATGCACTTTATTGGATAAAGTGGAGTAAGAGAAAAAGGAAAAATTAAGTTTTTAATATAAGTTAATATGATAGTTGGTAGAGTAAAAATCTGTACTGAACGAGATATAAGAGTAATTTCTGGAAAATCTGGGTTTAGCACTCCTGGATTTATAGCCCCAATGATTTTAATACGTAAAACAAAATAACCTGTTGTAACTAGAAGAAATGGCAATCCCATCAACAGATCTTTAGCTAATCGTTTTGGCCAGGATAACTCTTTGTCAAAGAGTAATATCTCATAACAAAAAAGTATTAATCCTAAGAGCATTGCTACTTCTTTAGTAAATAAGGCCAAACTATAAAAAGCTACACTTATTAGCAACCAACCAATAAAACTTTTCTTGTTGTTTTGACTAGTTCTTGCTTTTAGATAAGCAAGTAGGGATGTAAAAATTAGTATTGCTAATAGAGCATTAGCATAGGCAGAAACCCAAGCTACAGACTCAGTTTGTACAGGGTGTATAGCAAAAATACTTGCTGAAATTAAGGCTAACCAATTTAGTTGACTTTCAGTCTTAAAAATATTTATTTGTCTTAAGCTAGCTAAAACTACTTGATAAGCTAAACCTGTACTTAAAACATGTAGCAGTATAGATGTAAGGTGCCATTTCCAAGGACTAACACCAGCATACAAATAGTTTACCATTAAGACTAGGCTTAAAATAGGTCTGTAATAAGTAGAGTCACTTCGCTCTACTTCACTAAGATGTTTTGTTAGGAATGTCCAAAAATCAGAGGTAAAGAGGAGTTTTAAATTAGCTACGCTCCAATCTTCTAAAGTAGGCGCAGCTTTACTAACATGAAATAGGTCATCATAGACAAAATCAAAACCTAAGGTATTGATAAAACAACAAAATGCTAACAAAGAGGGTATCAGCCAAAATAGCTTTTGGTAGTCTTTGGAAAATTTATAATCCATGAAGTTTGCTTTGTAATTTGTCGATTCTAAAAAAGGGCAGCCAAAAAGGTCTGCCCTTACTCACATCTCAATTGTCTCAATTAATTAATTGAGATTGAACCCTTGTTATTTAGCAGGCTTGTTAGCAAAATCACCAGCTTTAACAATAGTAATCTTGTTAGGATCAAGGTGTTTGCGCATAGCATTCAAGATTTGTTCTCCTGTTAGAGTACCAATTCTAGTTTCTATTTCTTGGTCATAATTTAAGGTGCGATCAATATATAAATAGCGAGACAAACGCCCTGCTAATTCATTATCTTGAGCACGACTTACTTGACGAGATTGTAAATAGCCAGATTTAGCCGCAGTGATTTCTTCAGCAGTAAAACCATCTTTAAGCATTTTCTCAATTTCCTCTTTGAACGCTGCTTCTAAACGCTTAACATTTTCTGGCGCGTAAATAGCAAAAGCAATAAATGCTCCACTCTTATCTTGTGCATTAGCAAAGAGTTGTGAGCCAACCCCATAGCTAAGACCTTCTTTTTGACGAATACGAGTGGCAAGACGTGAGTTTAGGAAACCACCACCTAGCATATAATTTCCTAGTACTAATGCTGCATAATCAGGATCAGTATCTTGGATGTTGAGATTCATACCAGCAATAAAGAAAGCGTTAGCTTTATCTGGGGTTTCGATAGATTTATTGGCTATTTTTGCTTCTTGATAAGGGCTGGCAATACGTTGAGGCTGGGTTTTAGACTTCCAGTTACTAAATTTATCATTAATTATTTGAGTAACTTGTTTATCCTCAAAATCACCTACTACTGAAATTTCTGCCTTAGAAGCACCATAAAACTCTTGGTAGAATTTCTTTACATCTTCTAGTTTTAGAGCTTTGATTTCAGCAATATCTTCATCTGGACTAGAGGCATAACGTACATCGCCTTTTGGATAGCTATTCATAGCACGTTGAAACTCTGTTCGGCCAATAGCATTTGGTTCACTACGGGATTGTTCAATACCTGCTAGTTGTTCTTGGCGTAATTGCTCAAATTCATCAGCATTAAAAGCGGGTTCACGTAAAACCTCTGCTACTAAATTTAATACCGCAGGTAAGTTTTCACGAGTGGTTTCAATAAATCCTCCTGCTTGAGTGGCTCCACCAAAAACAAATGCTCGTGCTTTGAGCTTATCAAACTCTTCTTGAATTTGTTGACGGCTACGTTTGGTTGTTCCACGCATTAACATTTGTCCAGCAAAGCTCCCAGCAGTACTTTGATTTGTCAAACTTTTTTCATCACCTAAATGAAAAGCTAAAGAAACTTGAACACTGTTTCCACGAGTTTTCTTAGGTAGTAAAGCTAGTTTAATTCCTCCAGTACCGACACGAGTAGTACGAGAGTCAATATTATTAGGAGAAGGGTCAAAAGCTTCACCTGATGCCATTGCTTCTGCGCCTTTGTAATCTTTTAACATTGTTGCTACATCTGGCACAGCAGGAATATCTGATCTATCTGGCTTAGTTGTAGGAATAAACATACCTAAAGTTCGGTTAGAACTCTTTAGATATGTAGCAGCTACTCTCTTTACATCATCTAAAGTAACTTTCTTAATACGATCGCGATGTAAGAAAAATAGTCTCCAATCACCCATAGCTTGAAATTCGCTAAGAGTCAGTCCAACACGATTTGGGTCGTTAAGGGTAAGATCAACTTCTTTTAATAGGGAAGTTCGAGCACGGTCTAACTCTTCTTGTGTAGGAGGGTCAGTAAGAAAACTCTCAATAGTCTTGATCATAGTGTCTTTTGCTTCGTCTAAAGATTGCTCTTGACGTACTTCTGCTCCAAAAATAAGCACTCCAGGCTCGCGTAATTGGAATGCTCCACCATAAGCAACACTAGCTTTTTTCGTTTCTACTAAGGCTTTTCTTAATCTACCTACGTTAAAATCTCCAAGAATTTGTGACATTACATCTATAGCAGCAAAGTCTGGATGAGAGCCAGGGGCAGTGTGATACATAGCTCCTGTTAGTTGTACGTCACCAGTTCGACGTAGTGTAACAAGTCTTTCACCATCTTGAGTTGGCTCAGCCGTGTAGGTTTTTTGTAATGGTCTAGTGGGTTTAGGGATTGATGAAAAATATTTGTCAATAAGCTTTAAGGTTTTTTCTTCGTCAAATTTACCTGCAACTGTTAGTACTGAATTATCAGGTTGGTAGTAGTTGCGATAAAAAGCTTGTAAACGGTCAATTGGCACATTTTCCAGGTCAGCACGTGCGCCAATAGTAGTATTACCATAGTTGTGCCAAAGAAATGCAGTTGAAAGCATTCTTTCTGTTAATACATTTTGGGGGCTATTTTCGCCTTGTTCAAATTCGTTACGAACCACAGTCATTTCGCTGTCTAGGTCTTTTCTAGCAATAAAAGAATTGACCATACGATCAGATTCTAGGTCTAACGCCCATTCTAAGTTTTCATTAGTAGCTTGAAAAGTCTCAAAATAATTGGTGCGATCAAATGAAGTTGTACCATTAGGGCGTGTACCATGTTCGGTTAACTCTTTAGGGATATTAGGGTGTTTAGGTGTACCCTTAAATACTAAGTGTTCAAGCAAGTGCGCCATGCCTGTTTCACCATAGTTTTCATGACGTGATCCAACCATATAAGTAATATTTACTGTAATAGTTGGTTTAGAAGGGTCGGGGAATAATAATACACGTAAACCATTTTTTAGTTGATATTCTGTAATTCCCTCTACAGAAGTGACTTTAACCACTCCTTCAGGAATAGTTAAAGGTTTTGTAACGCTAGTATTATTGTTAGCTGCCGTTGCCATTATTGGCGTGATAAAGATAGTGGTTGCCAATAACGGCAAAGATAATAACACGCCTGCTTTTCTTATTTTATTAGACATTAAATTATTGAACCTCCAAAATTTCAAGACTTCAGACTAAATAGGTGAATTCTTTGAAGCTAAATTGTGAATCTGACACTATCTTAAGTATTAAAATCTTGTCAAGATACCAGAGTTAGTTTTTTATTTTGCTAGTACTAAAACGATTTAAAGAATATTTTATTAACATTCGAGTTTTGTTTTTTTTGTGACTTATGGTCAAATAAACAAGTCTTAAAACCTTGTCAGTCTTTAGGAAACTTGCAATTATTGGCAACCTAAATCTAAACAAATTCAATTTAAACAAAAGGGAGGCAAAACATGCAGTATTTTGTTACAGGAGCGTCAGGTTTAATAGGTAAGCGATTGGTCAAAAAACTGTTGGCACGCAAGGACAGCCTGGTTTATTTCCTTATAAGACAAGAAAGTCAGAACAAAATTGATGGGCTACTTAGCTACTGGAATGTGAGCAAGGAACGTGCAATACCTGTTTTTGGCGACCTACTTTCACCAAACCTAGGTTTGTCTAAAGATGATGTTAAGCCTTTGTCAAAGAAAATAGATCATTTTTTTCATCTCGCCGCAGTTTATGATCTTAAGGCAGATGCTGAAGAACAAATAGCGGTTAATATTAATGGGACTCGCAACACCGTCTCATTAGCCAATATGATTGGGCTAAAATGCTTTCACCATGTTAGCTCAATTGCAGCAGCAGGTATGTTTGAAGGCATCTTCCGTGAAGATATGTTTGAAGAAGCTGAAAATCTAGGACATCCATATTTTGCCACTAAACACGAATCGGAAA
>CAZHXL010000256.1:0-1031 GCA_964536575.1 uncultured Clostridia bacterium
AAAGAACCAAGAATTTGCCTTTCGGCATCGTCCCTAAGGACAAGTGCAGTTTTATGCACTTACTTTTTGAGTTTATTTTGTTTTTTCTTATTTTTCAACCCAAAGGCCGCAATTCATCCACACGCCTAAAGTCGTGGGCTTTCTTGCGGAAGACTTGTAATTCTTAGCGGGTTAGTGGCAGATTACATTTTGTGCACTACCTCCATCACTAGGCGAAAACCCAAACCGTGGCCAAGGCCGTTGGGCAGGCCGTTGCTGCGAAATGCAGACCGACAACTGGGAGCACCACTACCCCAACTACCTCCACGAAAAACACGGGTCGATCCTGAACTTGCTCCTCTTGGATCTGTTACAGTTACACCCAAATAATCTCCAGGCCAATCCAAGCACCACTCAAAAACATTTCCATGCATATCATAGAGTCCCCATGCATTTGATGACTTTTGCCCTACTAGGTGAGTTTTGCCCCCTGAGTTTTTTTCATACCACCCCATATCATCTAAATTTCCTGCATATGCTCCTTTACTACTTGCTCGTGCTGCATATTCCCACTCTGCCTCTGTTGCCAAACGATAACTTTTTCCTGTCAACTTTGATAACCTTGCACAAAACTCTACAGCATCTTCCCAGCTTACTCGCTCTACTGGCAAATTAGCCCCCTTAAAATTAGAAATATCTGTATCAATAAACCTATTTATTACTGGCAGGTTGGCTATTTCTCTCCATTGTGCTTGTGTAACTTCATACTTTCCTATATAGAACGGTGATAATGTTACTGTGTGTAGTGTCTCATTTCCTCCATGTCCTTTTTCACTTAGGGGAGATCCCATTTCAAAAGTACCTCCTTCTATTTTCACCATTTCTATTTTTATCTGATTATCGAGTGTTTCTATAATTGTATTTTCACTTGTTTTATGTTCTATTGGACTTTCTTGTTTTTCTGTCTTTGCTTTGGTGTCGGCTTTTCCGTAAGCGGGACAAAGTTCATGACTTTTGCAAGATGACAGGATGATGGCGAATAGAATAACGGT
>CAZHXL010000256.1:1041-5019 GCA_964536575.1 uncultured Clostridia bacterium
TTTTCTGTCTTTGCTTCTTCCTTATTTGTCTTTTGCTCTCTTGGTATAAGCCTTCCTTCTTGCAAAGATATAGGTATTTTTTCTTTCACAATCATAGAAATTTCATTAGGTAATCTGCTTTCTGCAACTATGCTCCATATTTTTATAGTTTTGTCTGCACTAGCAGTTAGCACTTTTTCTCCATTATTAGAAAACACCCCACTACTTAATGTATCTCTGTGCTCTGATAGTGCAACTAAAAATTTACCTGTAGCTCTTTCCCATATTCTTGCAGTGTTATCATAAGCGTTAGTAATTATTAATTTTCCATCTGGACTAAATCCTCCTGTACCAATATTGTACTGATGCCCTAATAAAGTATTTGTTAAATGGCCTGTCTGTGTTTCCCAAACACAGGCTTTCTTATCCCTACTAGTAGTTAAAATTTCTTTTCCATCTAAGCTAAACTTGGCATCTGTAATACTTCCCTGATGTCCTACTAGTACCCTAAAAACTTTTCCATCTAATACTTGCCATAGTTTTGCTGTTTTATCAGCACTTCCTGTTAATATCAATTTGTCATCTGGGCTAAAAGCAACACTCATTACGCTTGCTTGATGACCTGTTAATGTTGTTTTTAACTGTCCATTACTGCTGTCCCAAATTTTAGCAGTTTTGTCTGCTCCAGCAGTCGCTATTAACTTACCATCTTTGCTATAACATACTGCATAAATACCGCTTTTATGACCAACTAGAGTTGTTATTAGCTTTCCACTACTAGTATCCCAAATCTTACCAGTATAATCATAACTTATTGTTACTATTTGCTTTCCATCTGGGCTGAAAATGGCTGCTCGTAAGCCATCTGTATGACCAGTAAGTGTTGCTAGTAGGCTACCATCAGAAACTCGCCAGATTCGTGCTGTTTTGTCTAAACTGCTTGTAACAATCTGTGTTGCATCTGGGCTAAATTGGGCTGACATTACTATATCTTCATGTCCTTTTAATATGAATAGTTCTTTTCCATCAATAGTTTGCCAAATACGGGCAGTTTTATCTGCACTAGCTGTTACTACTTTTTGGTCATCTGGGCTAAAGGCTGCCATCATTACTGCTGCTGTATGATTAGCTAGTGTTATTGCAGGGCGGTTTTCTGCTTTAGCTAGTGCTACTGAGAGCATATACCTCAAGGCCAAACTGTTATCTCCCTTAGCATAAGCTTCGCTTAAGTAAATGGCTGCTCCTCCTAGATTACCTTTTAGCATTTCTTGGCGACCTTGTTCTTCATAAAGCTCTAAGGTTTTCAATAATTGCTGTTTTGTTCTTTGCTGTTGATATATAAGTATTGCTGAACCAGCCATTAGTATTACAATTGCTGATGCTAGTAAACCTCGTCTTATACGCTGACTACGACTTGCTTCTAATAGGCTTATTGCTCCAAACTCTTCTTCTATCTTTGTTAGTTTTCCTTTGTAATGTGTTTTCCACAATTGGTATTCTGCTAATGCATCATCGCGCCATAGTAGACCTTTTGGGCGGTTTCTCTCTTGCCATTGTCTAGCAGCAACACGGAGTTGATCACGAAGTCGCGCACCTTCCATATCTTCTTGTTTCCATTTGATTAATCTTGGCCAAGCTGATAATAAGGCTTCATGAACAACTTCTATACGGTCTACACCTTTTTCTCCTTCAGTAGTAACCAAGAGCCTTGCTGAGATTAGTTTTTCTATAACTGCTTCGCTATCACTGGTTTTGCCTAACAATTGTAATAACTCAAGGCCAGTAAGCACTGCGCGAGTACCTTCACTTGTCACTAAATGGCGAAAAATTTCTCTTACTAGTCTTTGTTCAGTTTGTGGCATTTGCTGCATCATCTCTTCAGCATGTTTAGCTAAAGCACCACCTACGCCACCCATCGATTCATAGGTTTTACGCTGTAATTGCTTAAATTGTGTGTCTCTTTGCTCCCAAAGCTTTGCTGCGGTAAATGCTATTAAGGGCAATGCACTAGTTTGGCCAGCAACAGCATCTACTATTTCTACTGGCAATTGACGATCCTCAAACTCATAACCTACACGTTTTGCTGGTTCTATAAGGATTTTAAGTAGTTCTGTAGAAGCAGGAGTGGTAAGAATTTCTAAACTTTGAGTAAGGCGATCTTTTAATCCATTAAGTTCTTTAGCACGAACTAAAAAATCATCTCGCATTGTTAAAACTACCCTAATAGGGTCTTCTTCTGAGCGTGCTAATGAGACTAATACTTCTACATAAAGCCTTTGTTCTTCTTTATCTAGGCAAAGAGTAATTATTTCTTCAAATTGGTCTACTACTATTAGTAAAGCAATATTCTGTTTTATAGCAAATTGGCGTAAGGTTTTAGCTAGAGCCTCACTATCTTTTTGTAAATCTGTTTTTAAGTCTGCTATTTCAATGCCTACCTTTGAAAACTTGGTAACTAATGTAGAGAGTGGAGATAAGCCAGGCCGAACTGTTACCACTTGCCAGTTTTCAGCAAGCCCAGCAATAACACCTGCTTGGATAAAAGAACTCTTACCTGCTCCTGATGGCCCTACTACTGCCAGCAAAGGTTGTATACGTAAGCGGTTTAGGAAGCTTTCTGTTTCTTTTTCTCTCCCAAAAAACAGTGCTGAATCTGTTGGCAAGAATGTAGTTAATCCTAAATAGGGAGATTTTTCTGTTAATAAGCCAGTTTGTTTCTTTTCCTCATCTGTAAAGAAATTGTCCTTAAACCATTGCCAAGGAGCTTCTTTTTCTATTTCAAATCCACTAGGAAATGAAACTAGCTTTGCTCCATTACGTCCTTTGCCTTCTAGCAAAAAGACTTCTAATGGTGCGCTTGGAGTTGGCTCAGTAATTTCTACTAGAGGCCAAAGAGACAAAATAAAGTAACCATTTGCATCTACTAAAGCCACTTTATTACTAGCTAAATTATTAGTTCTTAGCGTTATTGTGCTAATATTTTTTACTGCTCCCATCCACTTAGTTGCTTGATTGCCTTCTGGTAAAACTAAATAGTAATCACTTAACCAAGTTGTAGCTTTTAATAAACTAGTGAGTTTAGCTAAGAAATCAGCTAATAGTTTTAATAGCTGCTCTTCTTTTAATAAAGCACTAGATTGCATATCATGTTGAAGTTGTAAGAGTGAAGCAAAGTTTTCGGTTAGTGGGCTAAGTTGTTCGCTATCTGGAGCAAAAAAAAGTGATACTAATTCTGGAATAGGATGAGCATCACGTTTTTTAGCAAAAAGGCGACATAGCTCCCTAGATAACTCTATCCATTGTGTTTCACTTAAACCAAGCTGATGTAGGTTTTTTATTACATTAGTAATTAAGTCGCTATTTTGTTGGTTAGTGGCAGTATGGGCATGACTTGCTAAGGCTAGTATCCCTACATAATGCACTAGTACAGTAAAAACCAATAGGATTCTATCCTTAAATTGATAAACATTACGAGCTACTAATAGGTTGGCTATTGTATCAGCTATGGGTTTTGGAGCATTCGTTAAAATATTTTCTTTTAAGATATAATCTAACTGAGGTAAGTTTATTTGTGGTTCAGAAAAGCCTGCTGCTTCACGAAAATCTTTAGCAAACTCCAAAGCTGTTTGGTAACGATCTTCAGGGTCTTTAGCCATTGCTTTAGCAATTATACTGTCTATTACAGGAGTAAACCTTTTACCTAGGGATGGCACAGGTTTGGTTAAATGATCAACTAATAAAGTAGTAATATTACCATTAAACGGTTTTTGTCCAGTTAGTAATTCATAAGCCATTACGCCAAGCGAGTAAATATCACTACGAGAATCAGCCCTAGCAACGCTATCCCACTGTTCTGGCGGCATGTAGGGAGGTGAGCCAAATACACCTTCTGTTTGATGAGAGTTATTTGGATCAATGATACTACCAAATTGATTATTAGACTCATTAGACTCATTAGACTCATTAGACTCATTAGACTCATTAGACTCATTAGACTCA
>CAZHXL010000256.1:5119-7259 GCA_964536575.1 uncultured Clostridia bacterium
TTGGATTTATTAAATGTAGCATTTTTTTTGTTCTTGCTAGATTCAAACGGCTGCAAATCGCTATATGATGACCTACGTAATGTAACTTCATTACTATCACTAGCAAAATTTGGAGAAGACAAATCTGTCTTAAGATCTTGAGTAGATAAAGTAGCAAATGTCTCATCTCTAGTTATAGTATGTAGGTTAAATCCTTTAGCAATACCAAAGTCTAGGAGTTTTGGAAGCATTTTACCAGCTCTAGCAATAAGCATTACATTAGCAGGCTTAAGATCTCGGTGTGTAATACCCAATTCATGGGCAGTGTGAACTACTTCACAAATTTTATCAAACAGTTGGACAAACTTTTCTAATGGTATAGCTTTTTGCACTTCAAGGACTTGATTTAAAGGAGTCCCTCGTACAAGTTCCATAGCTAGCCACATTAAACCATCATTTTCAACTCCAAAAGCATAGATATGGGCAGTGTAAGGATGCTCTAGCCGAGATGCAAGATAAGCTTCACGCTTAAATTGCTCAATTATTTTTTGGTCAGCACGATGTTTAATATGAAGAACTTTAACAACAGCCTCACGTGCTAGAGTAATTTGGCTTACCTTATAAACTGCACCAAATCCTCCTTCACCTAGTTTCTCTTTGACTAGAAAGTCTCCTAATTGTCGCCCAATTAGTGGGTCTGTTTTCGTTATATCCATAATTTATAGAAAGCTAGAAAGTACAACTGCTTCAGGGCATCACATTCACTGTAATATGAGAACTGAATTCACTAGAGTGGTAGAGGTGTTGAGTAGCTTTCTGAAAATCTGACTCTTGAGCATTGTAAATATCAACAAACTTCTGAGGATTACGATCAATTAACGGAAACCAACTGCTCTGCACCTGAACCATTATTCTATGGCCTTTGAGGAAAGCATGATTAACGTCTGGCATAACAAATTCTATCTTTGTCACTTTGCCTGGTACCATTGGCTTTGCTTCAGAGAAACTTTCACGAAATTTCCCTCTCATTGGCTCTCCTCTCACCAACATCTGGAAGCCTCCCATTGGTAAGGTAGCATCATTAGGAGAGACATCTGTTCTATCATCTGGGTAGACATCAATAAGCTTTACTATCCAATCTGAATCTGTTCCACTAGTAGAAACATACATGGTTACACTAACCGGGCCAACAACGCTAGTATCGTTATTAAGCCTATCGCTTTGATAAACCAACACATCAGATCGACGGCTAGCAAATCTTTGGTCTTCCCCCATATAATCCCTAGTCATACCTATTGATGTACCACTAATAAATGGTACAGGCTTGTTTGGATCACTTATATATTCATCAAAAGATTCCTTACTAGTTTCCGTTGCTTGTTCAAAAGAGAGCTTACCATTAGCTTGCATATAAAGTGATTTAGTTATTATATTTTTCGGTGGCCAATGCTCATAAGTCTTCCAAGTGTTAGAACCTGTTTCAAAAACATAAGCTTCTGGCAGGTCAAGGCTGCCTTTGTCTTTCAAATAGAAATTAAAGAAAGGTAACTCAATCTTTTGCTGATAAAAGACCGACGTTTTTGTTGCAAAATTAAGATGCTTTAGATTCTCGCCATTGGAACGTGCCCAACCACCATGAAACCATGGCCCCATAACAATTATGTTATTGATGCTAGGATTCTGTTGCTCAATAGACTTATAAGTGTTCAATGCTCCATAAAGGTTTTCAGCATCAAACCAACCTCCTACAGTCATTACTGCGGTTTTGATATTGCGAAGCTTTGGTAACAGATTGCGTGATTGCCAATATTCATCATAAGTTCCATGTTTCATTATATCGTTCCAAAATTCGACTTGGTTGTTCAAATATCTTTCATTGGCGTTTTTGAGCGAGCCTAGCTCAAGAAAGAATTTGTAACCATCTGGAGTGCCATGCTCAAACCGCTTTGATGGTTGGGTAGTAAGCCCCTGTCTAGGCAAGCCAAAAGAGGAGAGAAAATTGAATGCATGAGGCAAAAAGAAGACTCCATTGTGATGAAAATCATCACCTTTGAACCAATCTCCAATTGGTGCTTGAGGAGAAACTGCTTTTAAGGCAGGATGAGAATCAATACTTCCAGCCGATGTATAGAAACCTGGATAGGATATTCCCCACATACCT
>CAZHXL010000256.1:7269-8759 GCA_964536575.1 uncultured Clostridia bacterium
GGCTAGGAATATTTTTTATCAACCATTCTATTGTGTCATAGGTGTCAGTACTCTCGTCTATTATATTAGGAGAAGCTTTTTTTTCCTGATGAGGTCTCATATTAACGAACTCACCTTCAGACATAAATTTACCTCGTACATCTTGATAAACAAAAATATAACCCTCTTTAGCAAACTCAATACTTGGCCCCAGTGTTGTCTTAAAAGCCTCCAAGCCATATGGGTCAACACTGTAAGGAGTGCGGCTAAGCATTATTGGATATTTTTTAGAATTATCTTTAGGCAAATAGATAGAAGTAAACAGTTTAACCCCATCACGCATAGTGATGGTTGCCTCCATCTTTATATAGTTTGCGCGAATATCAAAATTATCTTGGGCTTTTGGTGTTTGTATTGAGTCAAACAGAAATAGAAGTAAAAAAGATAGAACAGCAATTCGTAGCAAAGAAAAGTTGTATATTTTCACGATGTTTCCTTACACTACTTTGCCTACGCTTATTTAATAGAGTTGCCATCAATAGCATGATGTTTGCACAAATTTCTAAAAAGTTATTCAAAGACAAAGTAGAAAATTAGATAAAACAAACTTCTAAGGTTTGAGATTTAAAATTCTAGTTTTAATTTAGTTTGCTAAGATAATCCGATTAAGCTCAATAATACAAGCCTTTTTCTAGAAAGACCTTTACCAATAATAACTTTATTATTAACCCTAAACCCTCTTTATTCTTATAGATTTGCTTCTTAAATTAAATCAATCATGTGGTGTCCTACTAGTTAAATAACTCTCTAATGCTCGTCGAAATTGCCAAATTGTTGGGCGAACTAGTGGACGATATAGGTAACGTAGTAACCAACTGGGAATCCCTCTGCCACGTTCTTCCAAAGCAACCCTAGCTCTAGGGTGATCCATAAATCGGAAAGCGGCGGATCCATATTTTCGATCGTCAACCCAAAACTCAATACCTCGTAAGTGTTTGGCATTCTTATAACCATAATGTTCTGGTGCTATCAAACGTATTGGCGCGCCATGTTCAATTGTTAATGGATTACCATCTAAATTATCAGCAAGAATAACCCCATCAGCAAGCAAGTCTGTAAGAGGTAAGCTTGTTGCATAGCCATCTTGGCATTTAAAAATTACAAATATTGCCTCTCTTTTTGGTTTAGTTTTAGGCACAACAATTTGGTGAAACAAATCTGAGAATCTAAAACCACTCCATCTAACTGACCTTCGAGTCCATGTGGTAACACAGTGAAAGTCAGATATTTGCTCAACTCGTGTAAGTTCTTTTAACTCATTAGACACAATAACAGGTGTCTCAACGTCTCCATCAATTTTTAGTTGAATGTTATTTATTTCTTTAGGGAATCGATTAGCAAATTGACTTAATCCAAAACGAGGAAACTTATCCAACTCATATTGTCCAGGAGGAAGTTTTGTATTATCACCCATTTTCCTATCTCCAAAAAAACACATTCATAAAGGCAAG
>CAZHXL010000257.1:0-8656 GCA_964536575.1 uncultured Clostridia bacterium
CATCCGATTATCTTTCAAGGAAAACTGGGAATTTTCAACTCTTAATTCGCATTTATCATCCTCAATATAATTTTAGATAAATAAAAGAGGATTATTTTTATAGTAAAACTTTATTAACAAGCATTATTACTTTGATTTATTAACTACAGTTGAAATCTTGTTTAACGACTAAGCAGTTTTTGTAAAACCTGATAAATTAAAGGGACAGGCACTGCTTCTTCAATAATAACACGTCCTATTTGTTCTGGCAGCACAAATATTAACTGCCCTGCTAATGATTTTTTATCTTGCTGCATTGCTTGTAAAACTAGATCTACATTCAAGTCTTTTATCTTAGGCAATATCCCATAAGACTCCACTACATTTTCAATCTCTTCTGCCTCTTTACTCGTTAGTATATTTATTTGTTTAGCAATATTTGCGGCGGCTATCATACCATAACCTACCGCTTCGCCATGCTTAAATCTACGATAATTAGTTACTGCTTCTAAAGCATGGCCAACAGTATGACCAAAATTGAGAATACGTCTTTCCCCTTTTTCATGCTCATCACGACTAACTACCCCTGCTTTAATACTACAACAACGAAAAATTATTTTTGCTAGTAACTCTGCATCTCCTGCTAAAACCCTTAACCTTTCCTGCTTTACTAAATAAAACAATTCTTTATCAGCAATCACTCCATATTTAATTACTTCTTGCATTGCTGACTTCATTTCACGCTTAGGCAATGTTACAAGTGTTTCTGGATCAATTACAACTAATTTAGGTTGATGAAATGCCCCAATTAAATTTTTACCCTTAGGATGATTTACGGCTGTTTTACCACCAATAGCAGCATCTATTTGAGCAAGTAGTGATGTAGGAGCTTGTACATAATTTATTCCTCGTAAATAAGTAGCAGCAGTAAATCCAGCTAAATCCCCTACTACGCCACCTCCTAAAGCAATAATAGTGTCGTGTCGCTCAATTTTGTTTTCAATTAAAAAACTAAAAAGCCTTTCTGCTGTGTTTAAGGTTTTATACCTTTCGCCATCACTGATTAGAAAGCCATAAACCTTGTCAAACTGGTTGGTTAGACTTTGTAAGACTTTGAGTTTATAAAGCTCAAAAACTCTTTTATTAGAAACAATTACAACCTTTCTACAGTAGGGCGAAGTTACTTCTTTTACTTGTTTACCTAACTCTTCTAATAGCCCAGTACCTATTAAGATTGAGTAACTGCGCCCAGGTAATGAAACATCTATTTGTGCTAGAGAAGTTGTGAGCATCTTTTAAGCACTCCGTTTCTTCTCTTTAGACGCTAAGTATAGTAAAACTACGACGACTCCTATTACTAAAAGGCCAGCAGCGATTCCTGCTTCTCCTGTTAGGATAGTTTTAGTGTCTTTAGAAACTAATTTAGCCCCTACAGCCCCAGCAATAGCAATTCCTGCCAAACCTTCACCAGCAATAAAGCCTGAAGCACATAAAACCCCTGCGCTTGACTCGTTCTTTTCTCCCTCACCACCAGCAAAACGTCTTACCAAGCCACCAACAAAAATAGGAGTCATTGAGCTTAAAGGTAAATAAAGGCCAATGGCAAAAGCCAAACCTGGCAGCCCAGCTAAAACTGCGGCTATGGCAAAAGCCACTCCTACTCCAACCAGTCCCCAAGGCAGTGATCCAGATAACACTCCCTCAATTACTGTTTTCATCAAAGTTGCTTGAGGAGCAGGTAATTCTTTAGAGCCAAATTGATAAGCTTGTCCTAGTGCTAAGACTGTTCCAGCTACCGCCCAACACGCAACAGAAGCACTTAAAAGTTGTCCAGCTTGTTGACGATAAGGTGTAGCTTTAACTAGATAACCTGTTTTTAAGTCTTGCGATATGTCGCCAGCTTTTGAAGCAGCAACACAAACAACTGTCCCAACGGTCAAAACAGCTAGTTTAGCTCCTGCATCATCATCCCAACCAAGAAAAACAAAAATCGCGCTTGTTGCAAGTAAAGTTACTAGCGTCATTCCTGAAGTAGGGTTGCTAGAAACACCAATTAGACCAACGATACGTGAAGATACTGCAACAAAGAGAATTCCAAATATTGCTACACCTGCTGCTGCTACTAGTCTTTGTGTAAAACTAAGATTGCCTGCTAGTAAACCTGGAATAAAAGCTAAGGCTAAAATCACTAAAGCTGCTCCAGCAATAATCACAATGCTAGGTAAATCTCTGTCCAACCGCTCATCGCCTTTGACTTGAGTTTGTTTTTTAAACAGCCCAGCAATAATTGATTGCAAAGATTTTGCCATTGTAGGAAGACTAGTTAATACTGCAATTGTGCCTGCTGCGGCTACAGCACCAGCACCAATATAACGAACATAAGACGACCAAATCTGATTTGTAGTCATTTCGCCAATAGCAACTTTTGTCCTTAGCACTTCAGGAAATAGCGGTGTGGTTAAACCGCCTCCAATAATAGCAAACAAAGGAATTAGCACTATAGCAGCAATCAAACTTCCAGAAACCATAATGCCAGAAGAGCGATAGCCTACAATATAGCCAACTGCCATTAACGCCGGTGCAATTTCTATTGCTAGCACTGCTTTAGGTAGCCCAGGAATAGCATATTCTAATTGTTCTGGCATTAAGTGCAGTAGTCCCAAAGATAGCTTAATTACAATCCCTGCTCCAAGGCCAATAAAAATCCACTTAGAAGCTGAAGCATCGCCCTCAGAAGCTCTTAACACTTCGGCACAAGCACGGCCTTCTGGATAAGGTAGTTCTGCGTCTGCTTGTACGATTAATAAACGTCTAAGCGGGATCATTGCACATACACCTAAAACGCCTCCTAATAAGGCTAAGACTGCAACTTGCCAATATTGAGGAGGTGAACCCCATAAAAACAGTGCTGGGATTGTAAAAATTGTTCCTGAGGCTAGCGATGAACTAGCACTACCAATAGTTTGAGCTAGATTAGCTTCTAGAATTGTGCTGCGCCCCCAAACGGCTACTCCTGCACGAAAAACAGCAATTGAAAGCACAGAAATAGGAATGGAAGTAGAAACCGTTAACCCTACACGCAAACCTAAATAAGCATTAGCGGCACCAAAAATAATCCCAAAAATAATTCCTACTGCCACTGCTTTTGCAGTTAACTCAACTACTTCTTGAGTAATCCCATTAAGCTTTTGTGTTGATAGCTGTTTTTCTGAAAGCGGTTGTGTTACCCCACGATTTTTTTTCTTCATTAGCTTGACCTCTGGAAGATTTTATTAGATTTGTGGATTTATGATTTAATTGCCCTGCAATTAGCCAACTATTATGCTTCCTTGACGCGTCGCATGCTATTATTATCGCAAAAACTGCCTATTTGGATTCTAACCTATGATCAAAAATAACAAGCTACTGCACTTATTACTAGTGTTTTTTATATTACTGGTTCAATTACCTATTAATGCCATTAATGCTAGAGAACAAAATACTCCTATACCAGTAACTAAAGCTGAAAATTATGTAGTTATGATTTCTATTGATGGTCTAAAGCCAGAATATTACACCAAAGCTGATCAGTATAAGCTAAAAATCCCTAATATTCGTATGCTTTGCCGCGAAGGAAGTTTTGCCGAAGGGTCAGAAACTATTTACCCTTCAGTAACTTATCCTGCTCACACAACTTTAGTAACTGGTGTAAGACCAGCTTTACACGGGATTTTTGCAAATCAAGTTTGGCTTGGCCCAGAAAATCCTAGAAATGATGATTGGTACTGGTATGCTAAAGCTATAAAAGTTCCGACTCTGTGGAGCGAAGCACGTAAGGCTGGACTAAAAACGGCTGCCATAGGTTGGCCAGTAACTACAGAGGGAGAGATTGATTACTTAGTACCTGAGATTTGGCAAGGTTCTTTTGATACAAGCTTTAAGGTTAGTATGCAAAAGTCCACTCCTCCTCTAGCAGAACTTATAACAAAATCGTTGACTGAACCTTTCCCTAAGTTGCTTAATGACCTTGTACGTGCCCAAGCTGCAATAACTGTTATGGGTAACTATAAACCTAACTTACTATTGGTTCATTTTGTAGAAATAGACTTTCTAGAACATACTAAAGGCGTGTTTTCCCAACCTGTACTAGACAAATTAGAAGAAACTGATGCATTTATTGGTAAACTGATTGAAACAACTAAAAAAGTAGGTGTTTTTGACCGTACAAGCTTTTTTATTGTTTCTGATCATGGTTTTACATCTGTTGAAAAACAGTTTCGCCCTGCTGTTTTATTAGCTAAAGAAGGCTATATCACGCTTTCCAAAGATGCAAAACTACTAGATTGGCAAGCTATACCGTTTGGACAAGGTGGTTCAACCGCAATTATGCTAAAAAACCCTGACGATAAAGCTACTGCCTCAAAAGTTGTAGAACTGTTTGAAAAGTTTGCGGCTAAACCTAATAGCCCCCTAAATCGTGTAGTAAAACGCGATCAACTGATCAAACTAGGTGCAACCCCTGAAGCTATTTGTTTTCTAGAACCTGCTCCAGGTTATGAAATTAATACCGAATTAACAGGAGAGTTAACAGAAAAATCTGAAAAATACAAAGGCACTCATGGAGGGCTACCAACACGTTCAGAACTGTATGCAGCTTTTATTGCTTCAGGTTATGGGATCAAAAAAGGCTTGCGCGAGCCATTTACTAAAAATATCCATGTTGCTCCAACCATAGCCACTTTATTAGGTTTTACTATGCAAATGGCAGAAGGTCGCCCTATTAGGGAGATTTTGACTGTCCCCGTTCCAAAAACTCGTTCCAAGCGTTAAGGAAAGTCACATAGGACTACCCCTACAGGGCGATTGCCCTTATATAAATTTATGAAAAAATTATTCTTTTCATTATTGTTATGTTTATTTCTTGCTTCACCATCAATAGCACAAGAAAAAAATGATATTGTAGGTGGAGAAAAAGAAATTATTTTAGAGTTTAAGACTCAATTAGTAGTAGTTCCTTTTAGTGCTTTAGACCGCACAAATCGCTCAGTTAATGACTTAAAAGCAGAAGACATAAAGCTTTATGAAAATGGTCAACCGGCTCAATTAGTTTCACTACAACGTAGTAGTAACCAATCACTTAATTTCGCTCTGTTACTTGACCTATCAGGCAGTATGCAGCCTCATTTAGAGTCAGCACAAAGTTCTGCTACACGTTTTTTTGATCAAGCTCTTAATCCAGAAAAAGACCGTGCTGGTATAGTAGCTTTTCAACAAGAAATCGTTGTTTCTCAACCATTAACTAACGATAAGCCTTTATTAAAAGAGGCTTTAACTCGTAAACATATGGTTTTACCTACTTCTGGAACAATGGGCCCATCACTTGATGGTATGTCTAAACGGCTTAGTGGTACGGCACTTTATGGAGCAATTTATGTTGCAGTAGATGAGCTTTTGCAAACAGCCGATGATGGTCATAGGGTTTTACTACTAATTTCAGATGGTTATGATTCTGAAAGCGGAATTGAACTTCGTGATGCCCTAGATTATGCTTGGCGACGTGAAGTTACTATTTATACCATTGGTTTAGGTGATGTAGGTGGGTTAAATCGTGAAGTCTTAGAAAGATTATGTAGTGCTACTGGTGGACGTGCTTTTTATCCTAAAGATACTAAAGAACTAGACGAAGTTTTCCATCAAATCGATAGGGATTTACGAGAGCAATATATTTTATCTTTTTACCCTAATTCTGATGCTGATGACCTCTTTCGTACAATTAAAATAGAGCTTCCAAAACGACCATCATTAACCATTCGACATCGTTTTGGTTATTACAATGCACTAGTAGAGGAAGGAAAATAAATTAATGATCAAAATTGGCTCCCGTGGTAGCAAACTGGCTCTTTGGCAAGCAAACTGGGTTAAAAGCGAACTGGAAAAAGCTTTTCCTACTTTAGAAGTAGTAATTGAAATTATTAAAACCACTGGTGATCGCTATCAAGAAGTTGCACCTCCAGAAAATATGCCTAAAGGACTTTTCACTAAAGAAATTCAGGACGCACTACTAAGAAGTGAAGTTGATGTAGCTGTCCATAGCTTAAAAGACTTGGCCACAGATACAAACCCTGAGCTACTTTTAGCAGCAATTTCTGAGCGTGCAAACCCTTATGATGCACTAATTAGCCGCAAGGATAATTCTTGGAAGAATTTACCAGAAGGTGCGCATGTTGGTACAACCTCAACTCGTCGTAAATCTCAGCTACTAAGTTTACGTCCAGACTTAAAAATTAGTGACCTACGTGGAAATGTCGATACTAGGCTACGTAAGCTAGACGAAGGTCAGTATGATGCAATTATTTTAGCTACGGCTGGGCTAACTCGACTGGGATTAAAGAACCGTATCTCTGAAGAACTTACCGCTGATGTAATTATCCCTGCTGTTGGTCAAGGGGCGTTAGGAATCGAAATTCGCGCTAGTGATGAAAAAGTCTGCAAACATGTAGCAATTTTAGACCATAAAGAAACTCATATTGCCTGTATGGCAGAACGTATTTTCTTAGCTGCTCTAGGTGGTGGCTGCCAAGTTCCAATAGCAGGTTTTGCTGAAGTTGCTAATGATCAAATGAAAATGCTTGGCTGTGTAGCAAGTGTTGATGGGAAATCAATAATAAAAAGAGAGGTTTCTGGAGCATCTTCAGAATACAAAGAATTAGCCCAAAGCCTAGCTCAAGAAATTTTGGCGGCTGGTGCAGACAAATTAATCCAACAATTTAACAATTAAAATAATGAGCGATGAAAAGCCTTTGCTAGGACGCAATATTTTAGTAACACGCGCCCACCGTGACAAAGATCAACTAGTTACTCAATTAGAAGTCTATGGCGCAAATGTGCTTTACTGTCCAACTATTGAGATTGTTGAACCAGAAAGCTTTGCTCCACTAGATCAAGCAATTGATAAGCTTTCTCAATATGATTGGATAATTTTTACTAGTCGTAATGCTGTAGAAGCTTTTTTGGGTAGATTAAAAAAACTAGGAAAACAAATAGACCCCCTAGCACACCTTAAAATCTTAGCTGTTGGCCCGTCAACAGCTAAAGCCTTAGAAAAAGCTAATATTTTAGTAACACTTATTCCAGAAAAGTTTCATGCTGAAGGGGCTTTGGCTAGTTTAGAAAATTATTACCAAGATAATGACTCGCTAACCAAATGTCGGCTTCTTTTCCCTCGTGCTTTAGTAGGACGAGATATTTTACCTATAGAGCTAGAAAAATTAGGAGTAAAAGTTGATTTAGTAGTTGCCTATCAAACCTCTATCCCAACAGGAGCAAAAGAAGAAGTATTAGCTATTTTTGCTAATAAAAAGATTGATTTAATTACTTTCACTAGCCCCTCAACAATTAATAATTTAGTTGAGTTTATTGGATCGAACGCTTTAGCTAACCTACTTAAACACACTGCAATAGCCTGTATAGGCCCAGTAACAACAAATGCTGTAATAGACGCTGGTTTAGAGGTTAGTATTTGCCCAACTGAATCCACCGCCTTATCTTTAGCTGAAGCGATAAAAAACTATCTTAAATAGAATTAGGGTCTATTCCCATTGCTCGTAGTCTTTCAGCTAAACGTGTTGCTTTTTGCAATGCCTCTTGTTTTTCTTTTTCTATTATTTCAGCACGTATTTTCTCTTGCTCAGCACGCATTTTCTCTTGTTCAGCACGCATTTTCTCTTGTTCAGCACGCATTTTCTCTTGTTCAGCACGCGCACGCTCTTTCCAAGTTAGTAATTGTTGTGTTTCGAGATCTTTAGCAATTTCCAAATAATCACGAAAAGCAGTGCCATCTGGTTGATAGAGTTGTATTTCCCCTTGTTTAATCTCAAACTTAATTCCTAAACGTGGGCTAGTCCAACCATTCATTTGGAAAGTTTGCTCAAGCCTATTGCCGTTTCTTAAGTAACCACGCAATCTTTTTCTATCTGGGTCAATGATGTAATATTCTTCTACACCATAAAAGGTATAAAACTCTAATTTTCTTTGCATTTCTTTAGCACGATTACCAGGAGAGAGTACTTCAAAAACAACTTGCGGAGCGATGTTTTGTTCTTCCCATTGTCTATAAGAACCACGACGACCTTTTGGACGACCAAAAGCCACCATTGTATCAGGGCCAATCCTAATTTTATTGTCTCCCTCAACTGGATACCAAAGTAAATCTCCTGCTATAAATACATTAGGATCATTAGCAAAAATTAATTCTAAATTAAGCTTAACTTCTACTATCCAATCAAACTGTTCTGTGTTATCCGACATACGTTCTCCATCGCTATCAGGATAAATTATTTTGCGTTTTTTTTCTGGGTTTAATACGGTTGACATAAATTTCTTACCTCTACAAATTATTTATCTCACCAGTAAGGATTATATATTTTGGTTGTATTTTACATCAAGCTCTTGTTGCTCAAATTATTTTGATTATTTTTCTGTACCTTCTTGGCATTCTTGGCATTCTTGGCATTCTTGGCGAGCGCGAGTGAATTCCCTTACAGGATTGCTTAGGTAACACCAAGGAAATTCTGTCATATTACGCCCTATGGATTGGAATTCTTTACGTAACATAGGTTTATTACCAGCTTGCCAAAAACAAAAAGCAAAAAGATAAAGTAGGGTCTAGTTTTAATGGCTCTATCTAGTTTTAATGGCT
>CAZHXL010000258.1:0-3153 GCA_964536575.1 uncultured Clostridia bacterium
TGCGTCATATTTATAACTATCGTGAAGAGTTTCCAGAATATAAAAGACTAACCTTTTGTCTTATAGGAGTAATTTCCCCAGCAAGCCTTATTAAAGATCCTAACTATGGGACTTTTAATGTTGGTAAAGAAATTCTCTTGCAAGATTTCACACTGGAAGAAACAAAAACTCTGGCATCTGGATTACCAGCCAAAAGCAAAAATTTAGATAAGCTCCTGAAACAAGTTTATAAGTGGACATCTGGACACCCTTATATGACCTTAAACCTTTGCGAAGCCCTTAGATTAGAGCTACAGATAGATAATAATGAATCTGAAGAAGTTTTAGTAACAAAGCTTGTTAACAAACTATTCTTACAAAAATCACAAATAGACATCAATTTAAGTTATGCAGAAAAAAGGTTTGATTCAGAAGTTAATAAACAACATAAGCTGCAAATGTTAGAAACATACAATGAGCTACTTACAAATATTAAATATATAAGCAAAATAGAGGAGATTTACTTTAAATTAAAATTAACAGGAATGGTAACAATTGATACAAACAATATAAATAATACAAACGAAAAAGGGGCTTATCTCAAAGCTCGTAATAAAATTTATACCACATTTTATGATAAAAATTGGGTAGAAGTGAAAAAAGGTGAGCGTCTACTATCAGCAAGTCTTCAACAATGGCTAGAGTCTAATAAACATAATGATTTTTTACTACGTGGCCAAGCTTTACAAAAAGCTTTAGACTGGCAAAAAACTCAATTAGAGATTACGGCACTAGAAAGAGAATTTATCCTTGCTAGTCAACAAGCTGAAACTGATTTACAACAACAAAAGCTTTTTGAGCAACAACGTTTACTTGAATTGGCTCAACAAAAAGCTGAAACTCAGACACAATTAGCTCTAGAACAAAAACAACGTGCTGAAGATTTACAATTATTAGCTGATGAGCAAAGAAAAAACGCTGAAATAGAAAGAAAAAACGCTGAATCGGAACGTCTTTCTAAAGAAGAAAAAATTAAATCTAACACCCGTTTACGTAAAATTTTATTAGGACTAGCCGCGTCCCTTATTTTTGCAATTATTGCTTCTATTTTTGCTTACTATACTTCCCTTCAAGCACAACAAAATGCTTTAGCAGAACAAAAACAGCGCCGAATTGCTCAAAAACAAACTAGTTTGGCTCAAGATAATGAACAGAAAGCTAAAGACAATGCTGAGTTAGCTAAACAAAAACAGAAAGAAGCTGAAGAACAAACCAGCATTATTAATAAACAAAAGGAGACATTAACTAAACAAACAGAAGACTTAATTGCTTCTAACAATGAAGCCAATAAACAAAAATCTATTGCTGAGACAGAAAATTTAAGGGCAACAGAAAACCAAATAGCAATATATCAAGACCAAGGACGTAGGGAACTTCTTTCAGAAAACCCAAACTATTTTAACTCTACACTCTACTTAAGCGAAGGATATAGGTTAGCGACAGAAAAAAAACTAAATAGTAACATTCCTACATTAAAATTTCTCTTAGCCCGCTCTATTAAACCTATAGAGGGTTATGTTGCTACTTTACAACATCAAGATAGTGTCAATTCAGCAAGTTTCTCTCCTGATTCTAACTTCATTGTTACTTCTAGTGACGATAACACTGCTAAAGTTTGGGATGTAAAGATAGAGACTCGCAATTCTAGAGAATTAGCAGAAAAAATAAAACAACTTGTTCCTTATGAGCTTAAAAATGGGCAAATTTTACCAGTTAATCAACAAATTGATCGACTTCGATAGATTAAGGCTTTTGGGCACAAATTTTTCTTTTGTAATATCAACAAGAGTTTTCCGAATGGCCTAAGCAATTTATATTAAATTTATTCATTAGTGACTCAGTTAATTAGTTAATCGAAATGGAGTTAAATATGTCGCCTCTTATTAAAACTTGCATAGAAAAACTAATCCCTAGAAAAGCAGATGAACTAGCAGGAGTAAACTTTTGGCCTAAAAACAAAACTGTGAGAATACATTTTTTAGGCGGAGAAGAAGCGGTAAAAGAGAAAGTTAAAAAATATATAAATATGTGGCAATCTCACATAAATCTTAACCTAACTTTTGTGGATGACCCAAATGCAGAAATAAGAATAGCTTTTGTTATGGATGGTACATCTTGGTCAGCACTAGGAACAGAGGCTCTTGATAAAATATATTTTCCTAAAGAAACCATGAACTTTGGCTGGTTAACTCCTGAAAAAGAAGAAGAGGTATATTCTAGTGTAGTGTTGCACGAGTTTGGACATGCTCTAGGTTGCATTCATGAACATCAAAACCCCTCTGCTAACATTCCCTGGGATGTAGATAAGGTTTATCAATACTATCTTGATACTCAAAACTGGGGTAAACCTAAAGTTGATCAAAGTATTCTCAACAAATGGGATCATTACTACAGTCAATATAGTGCTTTTGATGAAAAATCCATTATGCTCTACCCTATCCCAAAAGAGTTAACTACTAATGGTTATGAAGTGGGGTGGAATACAACATTATCTGACACAGACAAAGAGTTTATTTCTTCTATTTATCCTAAAAAAGTAGAATAATCTAAAGTTTAAACTTAGGGGATCATATGCAGCTAAAGGGTGAACAAATTGGAGAATTTAAAGCGGCTCTGCTTAATGCATTTACTGTTGACACTCTTCAAATAATGTTAACAGAAAGACTAAATAAAGATCTTACTCGGTACGCTTCAATATATTTAGATTCTGAAATCATTTTATTTAAGGTAATTACAGCAGCTAACAGAGAAGGATGGATAGATGAGCTTATCTTAAAATCAAAAGAAGCTATACCTAAAAACCAAATGCTTTATGCGTTTGCCCAAAAAATGGGTTTAACCTTTTCTACAACTGAACAATTCCAAGAACTTGAACGAATGGTTATTGCTTCAAATAAATTTTTAGATATTAGTTTATGGACTACAACTCTAAGCCAAATAGAATCACAAGTTTGTCGTATTGAAATTGAATATGATCAAGGAAAGCTAGAATATGGTACAGGTTTTCTTATTGGCTCAAATATCTTAATGACTAATTATCATGTTATGGAAGCCGTTATATTAGGAGAAGATGGTAAATCTATAGATGGTGGTTTTAGTGCTAAAGCGACTAAT
>CAZHXL010000258.1:3163-4226 GCA_964536575.1 uncultured Clostridia bacterium
ATGTCAAATGTCAGTTTGATTATAAACACTTAGCTGGAAAGGTATTAAATGAAGGCACTGTATACAAATTACACCGAGACTGGAAAGTAGATTTTAGTCCTAATTCCTCACCAGACCAAACGCCATCAGAAGAATGTCTAGATTATGCAATTATTCGTTTAGAAGGTCATCCTGGTAAGGATTTAGTAGCTAGTAAAACAGCATCTATTGGAGAAAAACGCGGCTGGATTAAGTTACCTGAGTCAATACTAAACGATGCATTTGCTCCTAATTCACCCTTACTTATTATTCAACATCCTAAAGCTGCACCACTTAAGCTAGCGTTAGAGACAAATGCTATTATTGGCTTAAATGAAAATAAAACTAGAGTTAGATATAAAACTAATACTGAGCCTGGATCTTCTGGTTCGCCCTGTTTTACTCAACAATTAGAACTTATTGCACTTCATCATAGTGGTGATACTAGTTTTAATCCGCTTTATAATGAAGGAATACCATTTTCTGCTATTACTACTCTATTAAAGAAAAAAAATATTTCTCTTGATACTTTTGATTTTGAGCTTAATAGTACTAGAAGTAGTATTCCTATCACTGAGCAAACAAGTAAAACTCCTATTAATTCAGTAGAAAACCAAACTACAAAACTTGAGCCTGCTACTACTCCTATTGCCGCTTCTTTAGCCGTTATCGCCACTCCTTCTACATCCGCTACTTCTGTTACTGGTACTAGCACTTCTACCCCATCAAAGCAAATTCTATCACTCAGACAAGGTGCTATTAAAACTACAATAGTAGCTTTTGTTATAATCGATGGGCTAAAAGAAATAGGTGGAGTAGAGTCAGTAGAATTATTAGCCAAACTCCATTTTTACATCCTATCGCTTGTAAATAAACAACCCCAACTAAGCATAGAAGTTCTTAGTAGTTTATTAGGAGCAATTATCCTTTTTCCTAGCTCAACCGAACTTGATCCTTTAGACACAATTAAACTAATCATTGAGCTTAACAATCAAATGAATGCTGTTGGTATTCCTATCAAAGTAGGAATGTCTTTAGGAAGCGT
>CAZHXL010000258.1:4236-8638 GCA_964536575.1 uncultured Clostridia bacterium
GAAGTTGCAGGAAAAAGAAATGAAAAATTCCTTTGTTACTACCCACCAATAACTACTTGGCCTACTTTAGCAAATATAGCTTATCAGTATGATGAAAGCTTTCAACCTACAAGTAAAAATGCTGCTTTAATTGCTTATGATTTACCTAATTTTTCTGACGGAGATTTAAACCAACTTAGCCAAAGGTTTAGAGCTATTACTGATGTGTTTTTAGCTTTAGTAGTTAATACAAAGCTTTCTTTACAGTATTTTTTCTTCTCTCCTGGCGGTGATGGAGGAGTAATGGTTTTTACTGATTTAGAAAAGAAACCTGTTTATGATTTGGCTAAAAACTTTGCTGAACAACTGTTAATTGAATCTCAAAATAAAAACTCATTAATTTCTGTAGACTCTAAGATTGGTCTACATTTTGGCTCTATCTTGCTCTATGAAAATGCTCAAGGAGATTTGCGCCCTACTGGTGATGATATTTTTATTGCTGATGCTATTACTGGTGATGATGCAGCAAAGCAAGCGGATAAGTTAATTTTTACTCAACCTTTTGTAGAAGCTGTTAGTAGTGATACTCAATATTTTAACAATAACTTTTATTTATTATCTGACTTAGCTAATTTCAATCACATTAAACGTTATAGTAAAAATAAGCTTGAACTGGTTGTAAGTTTTGAACACGTGATAAGTGTTGTAAATAAAGAGTTAAATAAAAATAATGGAATATTTAAAAATGACAAAATGTAACTTCATAGATATGTTAGGTAACAAGTTACTACTATATAGATGTAGTGGGTAAAAAAAAGCTACCACAATAACTTGTGTAGTTAAAAATAAATTTCTCATAAACAAGCCTAAACTATCCTTAATACTACTGCTACTATTTTGTTATTTTTCTGAGCCTTTATTTTTTTCATATCCTATTGATTTATAATGTCTTAAGCTACATTAAAAACTCGCAACCAGTTCACTAACAAAAGTGTAGATGTGATTGTCCCTCTGCGCTCTAATATGGCGAGTTTTGATGAAGGGGTCAAACTCGCTGAAATGGCTCAAATATGGCAAGTTCATCCATCACGTTCTGAGCAACAGATCGCTTTGGTTAAAGCAGTCCACCATGTTTGGGATACTTGCAGCGTTGCCCTTAATGCTTGTGTCATTAGGTTTTGGGATACAAAGAAGCACAAACATGGTTACATTGTTTTGCTCACCACTGATTTGAGTTTCAATGCAAAGTGGATTGTGCTGCATTAGGAACAGCGACCTGAAATTGAACAAGACTATGAGCAAATGAAAAGTGGCGGATGGAAATTACAAAAGTTCTCTACTACTCGCTACAGCGAAATTGTTTTTTATTTACTCACTGTCCTACTCAGCTATAGTCTTTACCATCTCTTTTCTAACACTCAAGTTGGTACTCGCTTTGCCAACAAAACCCGCCAGGCTATCAAGTTAGAACAACTTTGCACTCACCGCACTCAGGTTATTGTTTACGCTGGCAGCTATTTTGAGATTTTTGAGACTTTAACCTTTGTTCATCTGGTCTTAATCTGGTCTTACAGTTGTCAATTTTTGCTCAAGCTCGCTTGTGGGTTTGGTTAGATGACCACCTCAAACGAGTTCAAAAACGAGAATAATACCCTTTCCGCAAGGGAGGAAACATATATCTTTGGTTGAAGCTAATCTCTGTTTGTGGTATTAGATAGAGTCGCTTACTTGATAAATCTTGATAAACCTTCAAACGTTAATAAATTTTGGTTTCTTTATATCGTCTTAAGAAAGAACACTTATGCAATTGTTTAATAAAAACTTGGAAAAGATTGAGCCTTACCTACAACGTGCTATAAGCGCACAGCCCAAATTATCAGTAGATGATATTGATGCAAAAGAAATCACACTCCAACTTAGTGAGCAAATACGCTTACAACAATTTCGTTGGGCAGATAGTAAATATTTACCTCATATATTGACCGTACATGTTTTGGAAGATAAACCAGATAAAATAGAGCCTTTAGAAATAATTTTTTGTGCACCAGAATTTACTAAAATAATAATGCAGATGGCTAAAGACGCTGACTTAGAATGTTTAATGCCAATTCGAGCAGAAGTAGAGCTAGTAAAACGTAATCACTCAGCAATAATTACTGGTAGTAATAGATGTGCAGTTACTCTAACTTGGCCAAAAGTAGAAGACACTTTAGCTTTAGCTGATGTAATTGTTGACCAAGACCAAAGACGTATTATTGCTATTCATGTTCGTCGTGCTAAAATGCCAATTCTGGCTAGACTTACTGCCTTAAATTCTGAAGTTTATCGTAATAATTATCTAATGATTCGTGAAATTACTCATATAGGACGATTGCGGGTAGTGATAGATGATAAAACAGGTAGGTTTTTACGACGTAATGATTTTGTTTTTGCTCAAAACGATGATCCAGAGGCTGTTTGTAATAGCGTTTCTCGTCAACACGCCCGAATTAGTTATCAAGCAGATGGTAGTTTTTATATTGAAGATACAGGCGGAGTTAACCTAACACGTATTGAGCGTTTAGAGGATGGTAATAAAAAGTTTATTGATGTTAAGCCCGAAGCTACTATTAGACTCCAACACCGTGATATTGTTCATTTAGGTTTGGCTCAGGTTAGGTTTCAAATTGTAGATCATATAGATCCTACTATGCTAGCAGAGCTAAGTTCTGAACAAGAACGCACTACGATTAATCATAGTGGTAATGAAAGATCCCCAAATGTTACTATGCGCTTACCCGTATTTAAGAGGGACGAGTAATAATTTTAAGTAAAAGGTAAAATCTAATGTTTACTCATCAACAACATTTTGATCATTTTCAGATACATACATTGCAAGATACTGCTGGAAACCTTCTAGAAGTTGTACCAGAACGTGGTGCTATTATTTCTCGCTTTGAAATTGCTGGTCAGGCAGTTTTTTATTTAGACAGAGAAACTCTTAATGATGCAAGTAAAAATATTCGTGGAGGTAATCCAGTACTTTTTCCTATCTGTGGGCCTCTAGCAGGAGGTAATTGTCAAATAAATGGCAATACTTACTCTATGAAACAGCATGGTTTTGCTCGTAACCTGCCTTGGCAGGTTGTAGAAAAAGATATTCAGGAAAACCAAGCTAGTATTTCATTAGAACTAAAAAGCAGTGATATTACGTTAGCGCAATATCCTTTTGATTTTTTTGTTAGATTAACTTATAAAATAACTGCTAAAGGTTTAGTAATAGACCAAAAATACGAAAACCTTTCACAAGAAAAAATGCCTTTTTATGCAGGGTTTCATCCCTATTTTGTTGCTCCTGAAAAATCTGCTGTTGAGCTTTTTGTTGCTGCTAATGAATATAATGACTTTTTAACAGGTACAAAAAAAGCTGTTGAAGCAATAGTTAATTTTGAGCAAGTGCCAGAGGTTAATGGGGCTTTTCATAATGTAAAAGAAAATCGTATTAGATTTAGTAATTTTGGTTTAGAGCGAGCAATTGAAATAACTTTTGAACCTCCTTACAAGCACATTGTTATTTGGGGCTTAAAAGATAAACCATTTATTTGTGTTGAACCTTGGATGGGGTTAAATAATAGTTTGAATACAGGAGAAAGCGTTTTTTACTTAGAACCTGGTTCGGCTTTGGAAACATCCGTTGCCTTTAATGTTGAGTAAATAAATGAAAAAAATTTCTTGGGCCATGGTTGCAATCTTTATTGTTACTTGCGCTTTTTTCGTCCAAGCGAACAACCGTTGGGAGGAAAAGAAGAGCTGGGAGAAGTTTTTTTCTCAAGTAAAGATAAATGGCTCGTTTCTTTTGTATGACTTGAACCAGAACAAGTATTACAGTTATAACTCACAAAGAGTTAAAGCCAAGTATGTTCCTGCTTCGACCTTCAAAATTTTCAACTCATTAGTGTTACTTGACACTGGAGTTGTCAAAGATGTTGATGAAGTAGTTAAATGGGATGGTGTGGATAGGAAGTTGCCTGATTGGAATCGAGATCAGTCTATGCGTGAGGCAATTCGCACCTCAACTGTATGGTTTTATCAAAGATTGGCGCGCGATATTGGTCAATCGAAAATGCAGACATACATAAACCGTGCAGGTTATGGGAATCGTAACATTGATGGTGGAATCGATCATTTTTGGTTAGATGGCAAGCTCAAAATATCTTCGTTGGAGCAGGTTCAGTTTCTGATTAGGTTACACCGTAATCAACTACCATTCGCCCAGAAAAATCTTGATTTGGTCAAAGACCTTTTGATTGAGGAAAAAACAGAGGCATATATATTAAGAGGAAAGACTGGATGGGCAGGGGCGACTGATCCAGAAAATGGACAATGGGTAGGCTTTGTCAAAAATGAATCGCAAATTGGTTGGTGGATAGGGTATATAGAACGC
>CAZHXL010000259.1:0-643 GCA_964536575.1 uncultured Clostridia bacterium
AGGCTTATTTGGCATAGTTTTTGTCGATAAGTGGTGGAAATTAATCATAGTTGCGATTTTCTTTTCTTTTGGTACAGGAATGACACGTCCAGCACTAACTAGCTTAATTACTCAAGCCGCTCCAGAAAACCGCCGTGGAGGAGTACTGGGTATAACCTCTTCGATAGAGAGCTTTTCTCGTATTGCTGCCCCGCTTATGGGAGGATGGTTGATAGGTAGCTTGCATGCTAATTGGCTAGGACTCGCAGGAGGGTTTTTCACCCTAATTGCTTTGTTATTAACAATTTTTGGACGGTAAAAGCTAGTCATTTACCCTATCCGTTATTATTAGTGTTTATGAGCGATCCATTAAAAACTTGGCAAGAAAAGAAGCTTTATTTAGAAGAACAATTAGCTATTAATGCTGATTTTGGTCAGAAGTTTGCTTTACGGGTCGTGTTGCAAGAAAGTTGATAAAGTTGTTGTAGCCCTTTGTTAATAGGTTTTACAAATTCAATCCAGTTATGAAGCTAATGGAAAATCCTCTAACACTTACTCAATGGTTGCGTTTGCAATTTCCAGATTGCTCCCATAAAGATATAAAACAATGGTTGCGTTTGGGCCAGGTGAGTGTTAATGGCAAAACTACAAGCAATGGAGGAAT
>CAZHXL010000259.1:653-5234 GCA_964536575.1 uncultured Clostridia bacterium
ATCCGTTCAGGAATTATGCCGATGAGCCAATGCAAGCAGGGTGGCTTATCAGCACAGCCTTCTGCTTCTCTGCTACCTATCATTTATATTGATGAAACGCTCGTTGTCATCGATAAACCAACAAAATTGCTCACTATTGCCACAGAACATGAGCACCAGCAAACAGCATATCGTCTGCTTAGCAATATATTTGACCAGCAGACCAAGCAAAAGCCTATCTTTATTGTGCATCGTCTAGATCGTGAAACTTCAGGGCTACTGGTCTTTGCTCGTAACCTAGCTGCCAAACAGCAACTTCAGGACGAGTTCCAAAAACGGAGTGCAGTGCGCCGTTATATTGCGATTATCGAAAGAGAACCGCCCGCCGAGCATGGCACACTCAAGCATTTTCTGGCAGAAAATAGCCAACACAGGGTCTACGTGGCTCAACGGCCTGGCGAAGGTAAGGAAGCGATTCTTCATTATCTTACACGCCGTCGCTTGGGGCGTTACACAGAATTAGAGATTACACTTGAGACAGGCAGGCATGGTCAGATCCGCACTCAACTTGCGGCTATTGGTCATCCAATTGTAGGTGATGTAGCGGCTGGCAGTCAGCATAATCCACTAAATCGGCTGGCACTACACGCTCATTACCTCGCCATTCATCACCCAGTGACTCGCCAGTTACTGGAGTTTCATAGCCCATTACCCTCAATTTTTCAACGGCTCAAATAGATGACAGGTTGAACAACTGTTTATAGATCTTTCTTTATTTTTCAATAATTTACAGAGCAATTTCCATGTATATAAATTTAGTTTTTAGTAGACTAGGTTAAGAACTGAATAGTTATCAAAACTAGCTATTTAGACTGTAGTTAAGCTGACAATAACTATTTACTATCACTTTCTGAGAGTCTTTCATAAACTTTAGATGATAGCCAACTAGAAACGGCCTTTTGAAAAGTAGGATCATTCATAAAACGTACAAAAATATCTACATTTTGATCCATTCGCTCAATAAATAAATCTTCTAACATAGTCCCAAACACTAAAGCAAATTTGTCTTCAGCGTTTACTTTTGCTGCTTGTTTAAGGTTTTCTTGTGTTATAGCAACTTCAACAATTTGATCAAAAAATAATTGGTCTGCTTCATTAAAGTCTGTGCCAAAACGCTCATTTATTTGATCGATCAAACGTGACAAAGCCATAGGCTCTTCATGTATACTGCCGCTACCTACTTCTGTGGGGCCATCTAAGGGTTGTCCTTTATGATCAATTAAAGTTATAGAACCTTCACTAATTTTTTGCAGCCTATAATATTGTAGTTGAACCTCTTCATTAAATTGGTAAGCTAAATCGCTTTTACGTCTTGGCAATTTTGGAGCAAGATAACGCAAAAAAGTATAAAGTTTTTCTAAATCTGAGTCTTGGTATGGAATAACTTGACTCAGAAAAACATATAAGTTTCTAAAAGCATTGATCTTACTGCGCCAAAGTTCTGCTTCTGCTTCACTACGCCTTCGCCAATCTGTAAAACGGTCAACGGCTGGATCAAGTGCCGCATTCATAGAGCGATGATCTAAAGTAATTTGACGCTCAGTTGGTTTGTAATAAATAGTTGAAAATCTTTGTACTTCTTCCGTAAGGTAAATGCTTGCTTGGTCTAGTTCTGCTTTAATCTGATACATTCTTGATGGTTCTACTTCTTCGCCCATCTCCGCACCTTGGTAGTACTGTGCAAAAGCTTCCTGAATTTCTTTTCGATCATTGACAAAATCTAAAACAAAAGTGTCTTCTTTTAGCGGGTGAGTGCGGTTTAGTCGTGACAAAGTTTGCACAGCTTGGAGCCCACCAAGTTTTTTATCTACATACATTGTATGTAGTAGTGGTTGATCAAAACCTGTCTGATATTTTTCAGCAACAAGCAAAACTTGGTAAAGCGGTGTAGCAAACATTTCAGGTAATTCTTTTTCCTTAATACCTTTGTTCATCGCTTCTTCAGTGTAAGTTTTTCCTGGTACTACATCATCCTCTACCACACCAGAAAAAGCGACCAGTGTTTTTATTGGATAGCCTTTAATTATAATGTAGCGGTCAAAGTTTTGTTTGTAGCGCACGGCCTCCAATCTTGAGCTTGTCACTACCATTGCTTTAGCCCTGCCACCTATCTTGTGACGTGTTACAGAGTAAAAATGCTCAATCATTACTTCTGCTTTTTGTATTAAGTTATGTGGATGAAGCTTAATAAAACGAGCTAGGGATTTTGATGCTTTTCTTCGCTCTACATTAAGATCCTTTTCACTCTTCCTAAGCAATTTATAGTAAGTTTTATATGTTGTGTAATTTTTAAGTACATCCATAATAAAACCTTCTTCTATTGCCTGTCTCATAGTGTAAAGGTGAAAAGTTTGGTTAAATATCTCAAGAGTTTTATATTTTGGTGTCGCAGTAAAAGCAAAAAGACTTAAGTTAGCTTGTTGGCTCCGTTCTGCCATTTGGCGAAATAGTTTTTCTATGTTTTCTTCGCCTTCCTCTTTAACTTGCTGTTGAGCTTTTTTAACTAAATCTTCCCCACCTAAAACCCATTTTAGCTTTGTAGTTGTTTCTCCTGATTGCGAGCTATGAGCTTCATCAATAATAACCGCGCAACGCCTTGTTGGTAGCACTCCGCTACCTTTTTCACCACGCTCTTCAGCTATTTTTAGTAAATGCTTTGTAACAAAAGGAAATTTTTGTAATGTTGTGATAATAATAGGGATAGCACTGTCTAGAGCTTCAGCAAGTTGGCGTGAGTCTTCATCAATCTTTTGCACTACACCTTGACGGTGTTCAAATTGATAAATAGTGTCTTGTAATTGTTGGTCTAATACTGTTCGGTCGGTAATTACAATAACACTATCAAAGATACGTTGGTCTTTATCGTCATGTAGCGATGATAACCGATGTGTCAGCCATCCTATAGTATTGCTTTTTCCGCTACCTGCTGAGTGTTCTATTAAGTAGTTATGGCCTACGCCTTGTTGCTTTGCTGCTTCTACAAGCTTACGAATTGCTTGTAATTGGTGATAACGAGGGAAGATCATTTCTTCTCGTTTTGACTTTTGCCTTTCATCGCTACGAACTTCTTTACTTTCTAGATGTAGAAACCTTGCCAGCAAATCCATTAGGCTATCTCGCTCTAATACCTCTTCCCAAAGGTAAGCGGTTTTATAAGTGCGGCCTTGTAAATCTGCTGGGTTACCTGCACCACCATTGAAGCCTTTATTAAAGGGCAAAAACTGTGTAGCTGTGCCAGCAAGCCTTGTAGTCATCGATACATTTTCAGTATCAACAGCAAAATGTACTAAGGTTCGTCGCTTAAACTCAAAGATTAGTTCTCGTGGGTCACGATCTTTGCGGTATTGACTAATCGCATTTTCAACGGTTTGGTTAGACATTGGGTTTTTAAGCTCCAATGTAATAACAGGAATGCCATTAATACTTAAAGTTACATCTATGGAGTTATTATTTTTTTGGCTGTAATGAAGTTGACGAGTTATTCCAACTTGATTAGCGGCATATTGTCTTTTCATCTCAGCATTAAGCCCGTGTGCTGCTTTGAAAAAAGCTACTCGTACTGTTCGCCCATAGCACTTAAACCCGTGTCTTAGTGTGGCAAGGCTTCCGTAAGTATCCATCCATTTACACAAGTCATTTAGAACCTGTTTGCGAGTATTATTGCCAAGCAAAGCTTCTAATTTCTGCCATTCTTTAGGTTGGCTTGTACGAATAAAATCTAAAGTAACATTAGGAAAGATAGCTAATTCTTTATCAAAGTCTTTGTGGTCAATAGCAACATAGCCCTGAGTCAATAAGTCAGCTTCAATTACACCTTCAAAAGCTATTTCCCTTAGTGTTGAACTCATAATTTTATTTCTGTAATGTTTGTATAAAATTTTCTATAGCTTGTATTCTAACTTACATTTCGCAAAGGCTAAGTATTGATAACAAAAGACTTAAAATTCAGAGATGCCCATTGCATAGCACTTTTTTGAATTTTGTTAGGTCTTTGCTATCACACAACTTGTTCTATTCATTAGAGTTACTATAACCTATTTAATTAACCATAGATAATGTAATCTATTGATTTTAATAAAGATAAAATTAATAAAACTCACTTTTGGTTTGCGAAATGTAAGTTCTAACAAAATAAAAAGATTTAAGCTTTCCTCCATCCTCAGACTTTAATGTTTGAAGAGCTTTTTTAGCTTTTGTGATAATGGAAGCTTTTTTATTTTTTTCATTAGCAGGGGTTTTCTTAAGAGAATCTAGTGTTCCTCTAATAACTAAGTATCTATGATGACACAAATCGTCATTATTAAGTTTCAATTTATCAATTGTTTTTTTTGCTGCATCATCAATATCGCTTCTTGCTTTCACTTTACCACTATAAAGATAGTAAAAACGTGTTTCACAATTTTTATTTAGTGGTGAAACAAACTGCTCTTGTTCTTCTGGTGTAGGCCACTTACCTTTTGCAATTGCTCCATATAGACAAGGTTTGGTTGTTCCGTTTTTTTCATCTATACCTGGATAACAGGCTACAAGGTTATGGTAATC
>CAZHXL010000259.1:5244-8607 GCA_964536575.1 uncultured Clostridia bacterium
CTACATCTTCACCATTTTTACAGTAGTGTTGTGGTTTGAGATGTTCAATATGAGAGCTAGCAGAATCGATATCCTGACCAGTGTAAGCACATAGCCAACCTTGTTCCTTAAGAAGAACTGCTTTAAGCTCTTTTTTTACTTCTGAGTCTAAATACTTAAAGTTTTTATCATTTTCATTTGCTTTATTATCTTTACACCATTTTACTAGTTTTACTGGCTCATTCTTCTTCTGAATCCACTTCATCTCTGAGTGCCTCCAAGGTATCAACGCTTGCTTCAAGTCGTATTACGTCACCATCCACACCATGTAATATTTGGCGAAGTTGTTCTAATATTTTTCGTGCTGATTCTAATTCACCTTCTTGTAGTAAGTCTTCTACTTGATCTATAAGCTCTTTTACTGGTTTAGGCCGTGAACGTACACCCATCAAATGATCTAAAATCCAATTAGTATCCAGTCCATAAGCTTGCGTAGCAGGTTCTACAACCACTTGATCCCCTTCGCGTACTAAAAAAGTTAATCCTTCTGGTTGAACTTCACTGATAATCTGGGGCGAGTGTGTAGTAGCAATAAACTGACAATTTGGAAATGCTCTAGTTAACTGACCAACAATAGTGCGTTGCCATTTGGGATGTAAATGCAGATCTAGCTCATCAATCAGCACAATAGCTTTACCATCTCTTGCAGGATTTTCCAAATATGGGTTTGCCTGAGCTAAACGCCTTGTCAAATCAAGCACCAAGGCTAAAACACCGCGTTCCCCGTCTGAAAGTTGCTTTACATCAAGGGTTGCACCTGATTTTTCTATTAGTAGGGTTTTCTTTCGCTCATTAACGTGTAGATTAGAACAACCAAGAAATTGAGAAACTACATCTTCTAAAGTTTTTAAGCTTGATTGTCCTGAAATAAGACCTTCTTGGGCTAATTTTTCACACGCTAACCACCAATCTATAAATTCTTGTAAATTAAGCTGCGTTGTTGGATTGAGAGCTTCAGTATGTGCAGGAAATAGTTCCTTCTTTAAACGGGGCTTAGAATTGAGAATAGAACGATGAGGAGAAAAATAGATTACTAAAGGATTATAAGAGCGAATTTTAAGAAATTCTTCTGCAATAATTTGATTAATTGAATTAGTAACTGAGTAAAACAACCATCTATATGTATGTTTTACTTGCCATTTCTGATGTTTTGTTACAGGTTTGTAATCCCTATAGTAATTTGTTCTTGAATAACTAAATTTTCTTTCTCCAAATTCACAATACAATTTAGCCTTAACAAAATCCCTACTAATCGAAATATCATCATCTATAAAATTGCTAGGTTTACTTGTTGAATTAGAAATTTCTGGCATCATTTGTGAAAGCAAAAGACGAATAGCATCCAACACCGTTGACTTACCGACACCATTGACACCAACTAACAAATTCATTCCAGAGTGAAAGTTAAACTCTGCTTCATGAAAAGCTCTAAAATTAGTTAGATGTAACTGAGTGATGATCATATTGTTTCCCTTCTGTAAATGGGAACGGTGAAGAAAAATAAGAACTAAAGTTTAGTTGATAGCCTATTTTATCTTTAATATGAGCTATCCAAGCATCAGGTGCATGAGGCAATATTTCACGACGTAAATAGTCATTTATATTTTCTTTTAATGGTATGTTCTCAAAAGCTCTTAGGTTTGTATCTGGTTCATAGATGACTTGCTTTTGAAAAACAAAAGATAGCTTGTTAAAACGGTCTTTTTCTGTTGGTAGTTTTTTCCCTTTTATTGGTTCACGCTTTAGAATTACGGGTGTTGCTTCGGAATCGCGTTCGGCAAAAACTGCACGGAAAAATTTTTGCTCTGGTGCTTTCCATTTTGATGAACGCGAGGCAAGCACTTTATTTGCTCGCTCTAGGGCTTCGTTCCAGTCAAGGTAAATTTCCCGCCCTAGTTCTTTGTCAATGGCTTGGATATCATCAAGTAGGTGTGGCACTTGGTCTAAAAATTGGGCTTTGCGCTCAAGTGTAATTTGGAAACGCAAGCGCATTGGACGTTCTACGGTAACACGAGTATAGCCAAACTCAGCATTATCAAAGATTCTTGATGTTTTAGGCTCTGTTTCAGACTCAAGAAAATTACCATATTCCTTAACAATTATATCAATATCATCTTCGCCTAAATAACGGCGCTTATCTCCTAGGCTACGGCGCATAGGCTTCCAACGTGCGCGAGCATCAATTAGCTGAATTTTGCCTTTGCGCTCTTTTTCTTTACGGTTGGTCACTATCCAAATATAAGTACCTATACCAGTGTTATAGAACATCTGTTCAGGTAGCGCAATGATGGCTTCTAACCAATCATTTTCAATAATCCATTTACGAATATTGCTTTCCCCTGAACCAGCACCACCAGAAAACAGAGGCGAGCCATTAAAAACAATTGCTAGGCGGGAACCGTCTTTGCGGTATTTTGGATCGTCTGGACTAGGATCATAAGTCTCAAACTTGGAAATCATATTTTGCAAAAACAATAGCGAGCCATCATTAACACGGGGCAACCCTGCACCAAAACGCCCTGCAAAGCCAAGTTTTTCATGCTCTCTAACAATTTCTTTTTGTTGTTTTTTCCAATCTACACCAAATGGAGGATTGGCTATTAAGTAATTAAACTTTTCTCCAAAAAATCCATCATCAATTAATGAATCTCCAAACTTAATTTGGCTGTTTTTACTCCCTTTGATAAGCATATCTGAAGCAGCAATAGCATAAGCGCGACCGTTATAATCCTGTCCATTAACCTGAAGTATTGCCTCAGAATTATATTTACTTAAATACTCTTGTGACTCAGCTAACATTCCTCCTGTACCGCAAGTAGGATCAAGCATTGTACGAACCATATAAGGTGTTGCTAAAAAATCGTCGTCGTGAGTAAAAAGAATATCTACCATTAAATGAATAACTTCACGTGGGGTAAAGTGATCGCCTGCTGTTTCGTTGGCTTGTTCATTAAAACGCCTAATCAAATCCTGAAATAACAAACCCATAGCAATGTTATCTACTTTACTGGGGTGCAAATCAACATCACAAAACTTTGTTACCACTAGATAAAGGATGTTAGCGCCATTCATTAACTCAATTTCATCAGAAAACTTGAAGTAGTCAAAAATCTGTCGAACATTAGCCGAAAACCCATTAATGTAGGAAACAAGATGAGTTTGTATATTGTCAGGGTCACCTTTGAGTTTGTCAAAGCTGAGTTTTGAACGGTTATGAAATTTTTGACCAGCAATTTTATTAAGAATTGAGTCTAATGAATCACCTAATTTTTCTTGTGTTTTATAACGTTCATAGGCGTTTAGCACTTGGTCTTTAGTGGCTTC
>CAZHXL010000260.1:0-1375 GCA_964536575.1 uncultured Clostridia bacterium
CTTTTTCCCTATACACTTTAGCGAGCGAAGCGAAGCGCATGAAAATTTTTTTTGGGTTTGGGGTTAATTTCTAAAACTGTTTGCTTGCCTAATGGCAGATTGCTATCTTACATCTTGTTTATCTACAATGATTCCCAGATATTACCAAATATTACTATGACAAAAGAAAACCAACCACCAATAGTACCGATTGCAAAAAAACTAACCCAACAAGAGCAACAAGCTTTGGCTACAATGCTTACACGCAGGTTTATCCCTCGTTCAATGCTTGGTAATAGACATATAATGACAATGGCTGGACACTTTATTTCACGGCCTTTTCCTCAAATAGAAAAAATTAGCCAAGAGCGGCTGTTTCAAGTCACCAATGAGGCTCAAATGCTTACTCATTGCGGTTGGCAAGCTGATAAAGAAAAAAAGCCTTTGGTTATTGTAGTTCATGGCCTTGAAGGTTCTAGCGATTCTAAATATGCCGCAGGAACAGCATTAAAAGCTTATCAAGCTGGGTTTAATGTAATTAGGGTTAACCAACGTGGATGTAATCGCACTTTTCACCTTTCACCTACTCCTTATCATGCTGGCCTAACCAACGACTTACGCACTATCATCAATGAAGTAACCTCTAAAGACGGTATTTCAACTGTTTATCTAGTAGGTTTTTCGCTAGGTGGTAATCAATCGCTTAAATTAACTGGTGAGTATGGTGATAGCCCTCATAAAGCATTAAAAGGGGTTTGTGCTATTTCAGTACCAATAGATTTAGCTGATTGTACTGATGCGTTGCATTGGGTGGAAAATTGGGTTTATGAGTGGAATTTTTTACTATCACTACATGGCAGCTATAAGCAACGTAAGAAATTAAATCCTAGCCGTTATAAACTACCCTCTGTTTGGAAAGCCTTGACAATGCGCCAATTTGACAACTTAATTGCTGGGCCTTGTAATGGTTTTCGTGATGCTAATGATTACTATAATCAAAATAGTTCTGGCCAATTTCTAAAAAATATTACTGTCCCAACACTCATTATCCAAGCCAAAGACGATCCTTTTATTCCTTTTACCCCATTTGAAAAAACCCCTTATTCTGAAGCAGTAGCATTATTAGCAACGGAAAATGGAGGGCATGTAGGCTATGTAGGAGTCAATCAGTCTAATGAGGATCCTTTTTGGGCAGAAAATCGTGCAATAGAGTTTTTTAAGCTACTTTCTGTGTAAAAACAAAAGAAGAAAAGAGAAGAAAAGAAAGAAGGAAGAAGGGCGAACACATAGGTTCGCCCCTACTTAATTAATATTCTTAGGCTATTTTTTGTGCTTCTAACCAGCGTTCGGCTGAAATAGCTGCCATACAACCATAGCCTGCGGCAGTAATTGCTTG
>CAZHXL010000260.1:1385-8582 GCA_964536575.1 uncultured Clostridia bacterium
CACATCACCGGCAGCAAATACCCCTTCAATATTGGTTTCTATATTGTGTTTAGTGATGATATAGCCTTGATCATCTAAATCAATAACACCTTTAATAAAATCTGTACTAGGCTTATGACCAATAGCAACAAATACACCACCAATAGGTTTTGTTGTTTCTTCACCAGTAACTAAATTTTTAATTTTTACGGCTTCTATACTTTTTTCGCCTAGGTACTCTGTTAAAGCAGAGTTCCAAAGAAAATCTATTTTGGGATTAGTTAAAGCACGTTGTTGCATTACTTGACTAGCACGAAGTTTATCACGACGATGAACCATAGTTACTTTAGTGCCAAACTTAGTTAAAAATACTGCTTCTTCTACCGCAGTATCACCCCCACCAACAACAATTAGTTCTTTACCACGAAAGAAAAACCCATCACAAGTAGCACAAGCAGAAACGCCACCAGCAGAAGTTCTTAGCTTGTATTCACCAGGAACATTTAACCATTGAGCAGTAGCACCCATTGCTAAAATTACTGATTTAGCAATATACCATTCTTTGCCTATTAGTAAATGAAAAGGGCCTTTGTCCTTAAATTCTACTTGGGTAACATTTTCTTTGATAACTTCAGTACCAAAACGCTCGGCTTGTGCAAAGAATTTTCCCATCATTTCTTGGCCATCGATACCTTCAGGAAACCCAGGGTAGTTTTCTACTTCTGAAGTAAGCATTAGTTGACCACCTGGAAGGTTTATTCCTACAGGTTCTCCTGCGGCTACTAAAGGCTTTAGATTAGCGCGCGCAGCGTAGATTGCGGCGGTTAAACCTGCGGGGCCAGAACCAATAATTATTAATTCACGTTCTTTTTTCATAAAACTTTCCCTTCTCCTCAAAGTAAATTGAAATGGCTATTGTAGAGCAGTAGGCAAGGAAAATCGAGACTACCTAGCAGAGAATCGCATTTTAAGACTAGGCATTTAGACTTGCTAATTCTTTTCTGACTTTTCTTTATTGAGGAATTTTTGTAAACGCTCTGCTTCTTTATCTTCGCTCATGTATTGACCCATACTTTGGCGAAATATAGCTCGGGCGTCCATTAAGGCAACAAACACTAGTAAAGGGGCTAGTAAAATACAAATAGTCCAATAAACACCAAAAAACCAAGGACGGTTAATAAAAATCTCTTTATAAGCATAGCCAAAGTAAGTCATTACTAAAAATAGAGTTAGTATGCTTGTTCCTATCATGCGACGAGTAAAACGATGTCTGTCAGCATTAGCTAGAGTTCCAGAAATACGAGCATCTGTATAACGGCGAATTTCATGCCGTGATAGCAAAATGGCAACAACTATGGCTAGAAAAAAAAGGATATTAATTGTCCACATTGGGCAAAAGTATAGCTAAAATTGGTTTGACTGTCATTAAATTGTATGGGCGAACTGTTCGCCCTCTCTTAAAGACAAAGATAAAGAAGGGCAGACACATAGGTCTGCCCCTACTATTCCCGATTGGGTTAGAAGCTAAAGCGTACACCTAGTTGTAACTGGCGTTTTGCTGCGGCTGAAGTAAAACCAAGGGGCTGAGTAGGTGACTTAGTGCGATCCCCTCGTGCATCAAAAGTAGCCAGGTTAGTTGTACCAATTATGTTGTTAATACCAGCAAAATTAGTACGGTTAAAAAGATTAAATGCTTCAAGTGTAAACTCAAAAGAAACATTTTCTTTAACATTTATACGGCGTGCAAGTCTAGCATCAAGACTATAGAACTCTTCACCACGACCACTGTTACGACCTACGGCACCTGGACGATCGCTTTGTGAACGACCATCACCATTAGCATCAAAACCAAGTAGTAAATTAAATGGTCTACCTGATCCAGCGGTAAAGATTGGTGAAAACTGAAAGTCTTTTAAGAACTTTGCCATTATTGTTTGACCTTTAGCTGGACTTACAAAAATTCCACTAATAACAGCACGATGACGTTGATCAAAAGAAGATAATGAGCGATCAGCACCCAGATTAAGTGGGTTTTGTGCTGCAAAATCACTATTAAAATCTGTTACTTCATCTATTGATTTTGCGAAAGTGTAATGAGCATTTAGGCTAAAGTTATTAGAAAAACGTCTTTGTACTGCAATGGTAAAGGCATTATAAAAAGACTTTGCTGTTGATTCATAAACATTATCTTGAAAGCGTAGAGGGTTGCGAAAATCACTAGTTAAACCAGCAGCAGCTTGGAGAGCAGTTGGAAAACGAATAAAACTAGGCTGACCTGTGATTGGGTTAACTGGGCCTGTAGCTTTGAATTGGTTTGTATCGCGGGGACGAGTGATGTTTTGACCGCGAGTAAACAAATAGCTAAGTTCAAGTGAAAAACCTTTTCCTAGGTTTCTTTCAACACCAAGGCTTGCTTGATAAGTTGTTGGTGTGCGGTAATTTGGCCCAAGGCGAAAACGTACTTCAAGTGGGCGGCCTGGCCCAGGTCTTACTCCAAATGGTGCAAGATCTGAGGCTAAGATTGGTCTTGTTCCAATAACACCACGAGCAAGCAATGTTTGATAGACAGCAAATGAAGAAGGTAGCCCTAATGCACCTGAGGTTGCAGTAGCTAACACAATATTAATTTCAGTTGGATCTCCAAAACCGGCTAGTTCTGAGGTTACATTAGCTACAGAGTAAATAACTGCTCCGTTAAAAATACCTGCACCGCCACGTATAACAGTCTTACCATCAGAAAATGGATCCCAAGAAAATCCTACACGAGGTTGTATGTCATCTGTGTCAGTTGGTAGATTAAGAGCTTGATCATCTACTGAATAGCGCAATCCATAATTAAGCGTAAAGTTTGGTCTAATCTTCCAAGTATCTTGGCCATAGACAGCATAGCGATAGAGATTGCCTGAGTCTGATGAATCACCAAAGCCTTGTTGGTAAACAATTGGCAAATTAAGGTTAAATGCTTGAAGTGCGTTAATTGGTGAAGCTAAGGCTGGAAGTAAAGCAGGGTTATTTGCTGTAAGGAAGTTTGTTAGAGAAGTTAACGCTGCTGGCCCTAACAATGGATTGGCAGCAATAATATTACCTAATGGAATATTTGCGCCAAAATTAAAACGTCCACCAACAAAAGTTTCGTTAAAATCGTCTACTGTTGTGGCTAAGAAAGAACCGCCAAACTTAAATGTATGATTACCTTTCACCACTGAAACATTATCAACTACATCATAATGGCGTTCATAGGTTTTAGAGGGTAGAAAAATGTCTCTACCAAAATTACCAAAGCCTTCAATATTAATTTCTGGCCCTGTTTTATCATTAGGTATAACCTCAAAGCGCAAATAGCTGTATTGTAGTTTTAGCTCATTAACAACTGTTGGGCTAAAAATGTGGTTTTCTGAAACAGCAATACTTCCATTAAAACTATCAACAGCCCTACCTCTTGAAACTGCTGTGAGTGCTCCACTTGCTTGATTTTGAAAAACAGAATCGTTTACATTGAAGCGAAGGTAGCCATTATCTGTATTACTAAAAATTCGATCAACACGGCTTGAAAAGTTTGTTTGATTTGATTCAAATGGAAATTGACCACTAGCATCATTAAAACGTTTAACTGTGTTAGGGTAACGTTGAGGTGTTGTCGTAAGTGCTGCACGCAAACCCGCTGAAGCTAGGGCAAACGGCGAATTGTCAAGAAAATTAAAAAGTGCCGTTTGTGATGGGGTGATATTAAAAATATTTGGATCATTAAGCAGGTTTACAAAGGTTGTCTGACTTTCATCAAATCGCTCAAAAGCAGCAAAAAAGAAAGTATTATCTTTTATTAAAGGCCCACCTAATGAACCTCCATATTGTTTACGATCAAAAGGAGATTTGTCTTTAGGTGAAAAATCAAAGACATTACGTGCATCTAGTTTATCATCGCGAAAATATCCAAATGCACCTCCATGAAATTTATTTGAACCAGATTTTGATACTATGCTGATGATACCTCCAGCAGCACCACCAAATTCTGCACTATAACTATTACGCAATACTTGAAATTCTTGTACTGCTTCTTGGCTAACTGTTTGAAGTACACCACCACTTATTGTGTTAGTTTCTGAGCCATCAACTGCAACATAGTTACCGCGACCGTTGTTACCTCCAAATGAAAGACCTGATTGTGGTGTTTGTGCAACACGAAAATCAGAAGCATCAGCAATATTGTCAGAATCACTTACACCTGGGGTAAGTTGAGCATAATCAATATAGTTACGTCGACCAATAGGGAGGTTAGTAATCTGGCGTGCATCAATAACTGTAGATTGTTGTGTACGATCAGTTTCTATGACTTCGCCATTATTACTTTCAACCGTGATTATTTCCTCGACATTGGTTGTAGTAAGCTTAAAAACTAGATTAGCTTGTGAGCCAACCGTAAGCGCGATATTTTGTGTGCTTTTAGAAAAGCCTGCGGCAGAGGCTTCAACTGTAACTTCATAATTACTGGGCAATAGCGCGAGAAAGAAAAAATTTCCTTCCTCATCTGTTGTAGTGTTACGTATTGTACCTTTGTTGGTATCTTTTAATATTACATTAGCACCTGGTACAACCGCGTTAGTTGAATCAGTGGCTTGTCCACGTAGTTCAGCAGTAGAACTAGAGGCTTGTGCAAACACAAGTGAAGTACTAGCCAATAATAAGATTAAAAAACATACCTTTGCTAATTCGAGCAATGATATTACTCTTAGTCGTCTTAATTGTAGCAAGGGCAAATCCTCCTTTAATTAAAATAGGTTTAGCGGAATATAGGGACTCAATACAGGTTATTTGAAATTACACACGACATTACGTGTGCTTTGGATTTTTAAAACTGGGGCAATTTACTAGTTAATTTTTCACATTGTGCCAATGAATTTTCTTAAGTAAGAAAACATTTTTGACGGGAGATTTTTTTGCTTGTACTAAAAGTACTTACCATATTTAACATGTTTTTAGCTAGTTAATAATCCGTTATTTTACCCTAAATAATCTTATTTATCAGCAATCAAATAAAATAATTGTGTACTCGCTAAACTCCCACCTATTTTTCACCCAATACATTGCATTTACTTAACGCTTTGCCTAGAATATTTAGGCGAAAAACCAATTTAAACATCTAATTAAAAAATCTCTTGAGTTTTTCCTTAGGAGCTACGTGTGTGGACTTATTTAATGTCCTTAACCAAAAACAAAAAACTGCGGCACTTGCCCCTCCTGGGCCTTGGCTTGTGCTAGCTGGCCCTGGAACAGGTAAAACTCGTACTCTAGTCGCTCGTATTGTCGCACTTATTGAACAATACAAGATTAAACCTGATCGCTTACTAGCCGTTACTTACACAAATAAAGCTACTGAAGAAATGCGTGAAAGACTAAAAGTCGTTCTAGGAGATAGCGCGATGAGCCTACAGGTTAGTACTTTTCATGCTTTTTGTATAAGTGTACTAAGGGAGTGGCATGAAAAAATAGGTCTGGCTAAACATTTTACAATTGCTGATGAAGATTGTCAGCTTCGTATTGTAGCACGCATTGCCCCAATGCTTTCAGGTGAAAGGCATATGCGCCACCTTATTTCTCGTATTTCTGGAGCACGTCTTAATTCTGGCGAGACTAAACCTCTTACTAATCTAGAACACCAACTATATAAACGCTATGAGGGCGAATTAAAGAAAAATTCTCTAATCGATTTTGATGATATTTTGTTTTTTACTCAACGATTGTTTTTTGAAAACCCTACAATTCTTAATCGTTATCGACATGCTTTTGATGCAATTCTAGTAGATGAGTTTCAAGATACCGATCGAGTACAGTATGAAATCCTAAGACTACTAGTTAGCGAGCATCGCAATTTATTTGCAGTAGCTGATGATGATCAATCTATTTTTTCTTGGCGTGGTGCTAACCCTACTAATATTGATTTATTTCTAAAAGATTTTGCTAAAGAAAACGTGATTGTTTTAACAGAAAATTACCGTTCACGCTCCGAAATTATCACTCAAGCACAAATGTTAATTGCACATCATTCCCGTTTAGCACAAAAAAACATCCAAGCTAGCCGCTCTGATATTGACCTTAGTTTGCCACCTATAAGAATAGAAAATTTTGCTAGTGATTATGACGAAGCAGAGTTTATTATTCGTGATATTAACGAGCAAATAGAAAGATTACCTCAACTATCTTACTCAGACTTTGCTATCCTCTATGCACGCCATTCTGTAGGAGAATTTCTAGAGCGTGAGCTTATGAAAGCTGACCTACCTTGTCAGTTAGTTAAAGGTCGCTCTTGCTTTGATCAACCTGAAATTATGCGAGCAATGAGCCTATTAAGAGTACTTTATAACCCTAAAGATCAGTTTAGCTTAGAGAGTTTTATTTCTAAAGAAGTAGACGAAGTTACTAGTACTCGACTTAAAGCCTTTCAACAAGAAGAACGTTTAGATTTTCGTGCTTCTTTAGACCGTTTTCGTAAAAGTACCCGTATTCCAGAACAAGAACGCCGTCAAATAGACAGAATCATTGGGATTATTTCTAACCTGATTTCTATCAAAGACACCCCAGGGAAACGCTTATCAGACCTATTTGCTGATATATTAAACTCACTTGGTAATCAGGAAGTAATGACACTGGCTAAACAAGTAGATAATCTTACAGATCCTATTTTTTATAATCGAATGCGAGATGGGGCAAGAGCGGTGTTTGAAGCGCGTATTTTTTCTGTACCAGTGCTAGTGTCTACTAGTAACCCACAGCTTAATTTTCTAGCTGTGGAAATGCTTAAACGTGGATTAGGTATTATGGCTTATAGTGCGCATACTTTTGTAGTACAACAAATTCCTAGTCAAGACAAGCCTTTAGATAAAACTTTAGATAAAACTTTAGACAAACCCCAAACGGCTAAAACAGTAAACCCTGTATTAATTGCACTAGATGGGTGTGAGTTAGACCTACTAGTAAAAACAATCAAAAGCTGTCAAACCGTGATTTACTTAGGAACAGATTATAGTCCTAAAATACGTGAGCAACTACGTAACATAAATGCCATTGTAATTAATCCTGAAGAACTCTCTGTAGCAGAGCGCGGTTTTGAGCCTTCATCAACGTTACTACTTTTTAAGCTCTGTCAACTAGCTAGCTGGCTTGGTAATGCTGAGTTTCTCCCTGATTATGTAGCGATTGACATTGAAACCACAGACAGAGAAA
>CAZHXL010000261.1:0-1741 GCA_964536575.1 uncultured Clostridia bacterium
TCAATTCAAAATGTCCAAACTTCAGGCCCACGGCTTGAGCCGTGGGTAAGTGACTAATTTCCCTCAAATAATCTTAATCTTAATCTCTAGCAGCTAAGGCTGATAAATTGTTGGCATTAAGGAGCTTTGCTAGATAGTCTTCCAGCAATTTAATACGCATATCAAAAACTGATTGCTGTATCATTTGTATTAAGTCATATTCCTCGCGAATAGTTAATAGAATAAATAGTGACCAAAGCATTCTTTGTCGCTCTGGTTTTAAGTATTCTTTACGTTCTTTTGCTCCTAGAACTTCTGCTTCCTCTTCTAATATTGCTTGTTCTACATCTGTATGCATTTCCTTTAAGAGTTGTAGGTTAAGTTCAAACATTGCTAAGAATCTGTTTTCATAATCAGGATCATCTCGATAGTACATGTTGCGATATTGATAAAACTTTAAGCAAATCTGCTCAGCAAGGCTTTTAGGAATATTTGCCAGCCGAATAATTTCATCTGGAGTAGCTTGAGTAAAACTATCAAATTTATTCCAACCAGCAAAAAGGAATTTATTAATTAGTTTAGCGTCTATTTCTGAAACCTGTCTGAGTATCAGTTTTACTAATAACAGTTCCTTACGTTCCACTAAATCTGCTTCAGAAGCCACTAAAGCAAACGTTTTAGGTTGTAACTCACAAAGTTTTAAGTAAGTATGCGCGATTTGCTGAGAAATTTCTGGATTAAAAGTAGTCTCTCGACTAGCTAAAGACATGGTTCTTTGACGATTAATTACTAATTGCAATTCTACTAGAATAGCTTTTATCTGTTGATAACCTAGAGTTACGGCTGAATTAATAAGTAATGTAAGTGAAGGATCTATTAGGTTTATCCATGAGATAGAAAGCGGGCGACTTGCTTTCCAATTACGGTATAATTCCCGGACAAAATCTTTTAGTGGTTTAACACAGGCACTTGCTACAGCATCAAATTTGTCTCGTATTTCTTCCTGATTAAATTCAGTATCTGCTCGTTCTATTTCCTGTTCTATTAATAAGTTGATTGCTTCTAGAGCGTCGTTTGTGGCCAAATCACTTGCATTATCTGGTTCTATATCTAATGGATCATTATTAGCTTCAATATTTTCTATTTTCTCTACTGCTCCTGTTCGTAGAGCAGGATCGTCAACAAAAGCTTCTTCATATCTAGAAATTACTTCCCTAACTTCAAAATTATTTTGAATATAGTTTACTAGCATATTCTGTTCTTCTGCTGTAGGGTGTTTTATATAATTAACTGATAGTTCAACTGCTTGCAAACAGGCGTTTAGATCGTTTTCTACTAGTACACGGCGATTTTCATAATGCTCTAAATAAAACTGACGCATTACACCTAAAACATAAAGTAGGACTTGATCTTGGGTCTCTCTCATTAAATCAGCACATATTTCCCCAGATGTTTTGTAATAATTAAACATTACTGTTCTACGCTGGATACGTCTAATATTTAGCTCTAACATTACAAAACCATCTTCTACATAAAGCTCCTTATGCTCTTCTTTATGCCCATCAATAATTAGCATTTTATGCTTAAAGAAATAGAGTAAAATCTTGTAGAGTTCATGTTTAGAAAGTTTTGTAGTTCTACGTATATCCATCAGTGTAATGTCTTGAATCAAAACATTCCATACAGCCCGATATTTTTTTGGTTCATCAGTAAGTTGTTCAAAACTAGTGTAAAAAATATTTACAGGTCTTTGTCTAAAACG
>CAZHXL010000261.1:1751-5859 GCA_964536575.1 uncultured Clostridia bacterium
ACGTGAATCTGGTTGAATATAATTGCTACCAATTTGTGTTATTTCTCCACGTCGCAGTAGCCCATTAGATACCAATCTAGGAGTAACTAACTCTGTATTTTCCATTAAAGTAGGTCGTTGTGCTGGTTGGACATAAATATATTCTATCTCTGCTACTTCTAGTAAAAAACACCAGTAAAAAGCATCCTCTCCTGTTAATTGGTAATTAGGAACAGCTACTTTCCAGAGATTACCCCGATGAAAGTCAATTTGCCCATTAACCCCATCTTGTGTAGTCACTAGCAGCCGACAACTAATACCAGCATCAACAATATAGCAAACCATTTTGGGCAGATTTTTACTAATAGCAAAACGTTGCAACATTCTTTCTGTAGCATAAAAAATGGTTGGTTGCTCTTGATTTAATATTTTTTCTGCTTCTGCAACCAATGGGTTTTTGCGGGAAACTTTTTCAATAATCTCCCGGCATAATTGCATTACAGGCTCAGACTTCATATGAGCAATTAGTGTCAATAATTCTATAGTAGTTTCTGCATCACCTAATAAAGAAAAAGAATATTTTTGGCGTTGGATTTCCTTCCAAATCTTTGTGGCTATAACCTGAACCAAATAATTACCTACAAAAATTTTATTAAACCTCTCAATAATCTGCTTTAGCTCCCCTGTTTTTTGATAAAAATCAATGACTACTTCTAAGCTTTTATCTAGCTCTATATCAATCAAGGCTAAAATAAGTTTTTGACACATATCTACTGCCCGACGATCCTTTTCTGTTTCTATTTGTCGAAAGCGTGCTATTAACCTTTCACAAGCAGAGTCTCCTCCAATAAAAGCTATTGTAGTAATGATTTGATAAATCAATTGGCGTTGGGTAGTTTTTTGCCAGTAGCTATCAAGTAGCGTGATAGCTTCATTTTTTATCGCTTGATCATCACAAACTATTTTCCCTAGTAGTGAAGCAATATTACGGGCATAGAACCAAGGTTGGGTACGTGCATTAGAGGCTAGTTCATCAAGTAACATTCGATAAATGTCTTTTCCATAACACTCTAGCATTCTAAGTAAAGTACGTCGGGTTCGTCTATCATCTGCTACTTGAATATGACTAAGTAAATATTGAGGGTGCCAACAAGTAAATAAAGACATTACATCTTTTACCAAAGTACGATCTTGCTCAGAGGCAACATAAGCTTCAATATTTTGAGTGTTAAGAAGTTGGCCTTTTTCTTGAAATCGCTCTAACTGATATAAGTCTATTTTCCAATCACCAGCTAAATCTGTAATTATTTGAAAGATTTGAACGCTTTGATAAAGAAAATTGTCATTAAATAAAGCTACTGATAATTCCCCTAATTGAGCCAAATAGTTTTCAGGCTTAAAAGCTGGTCTATCCTCATATTCGTTGTAGCGATCAGATTCATTAGATAAAAGTATTTCCTTTTTAATTTTCTTATCTTTTATTAAATCAGCAAAATTTGCCAAAAGGTTTTTCACTTTTGTCTGACACTCTGTTACTTTTTCACCCATTTTGGGGTCTTTAAAGCTATAGCGTTTGTCTGAACATAAAACATTATGGGTGATATTTTTATAAACACCTTCGTTAAATTTGTCCATATGGACAACAACTTCTTTGCGTTTTTCTGCAATAAATTGTTCTTGTTTCTGGTTACGAATTAAGCCAATTGGCCTAATATCCTGCCAACGAAACTGTTGAAATATTTCTGCTAACCTCTCTTGTTCTGCATCTGGACAATAATGTATTAAAACTTGTTCAAAGGTAGGAAAAAAAGAATAAATATTTTTAAAGTTAACTATTTGGTAGAAAAATATATCAAAAACTTTATTACGCGCAATGGTTAAAAGCTCAAGCAAGGGTATTTGCTTAATTTGAACGGCCCAGTGCATTACCAAACTAGCAACATGTGTTGGGCCTTTTGACACTTCTGAGGTTAGCGACGGAGCAACAATCAATGGTGCTCTTATCCCTGCTAAAAACATATCAAAATCTGATGTTAAAGCTAATCCCTTAACGGCTTCTACTAAACGACCATCAACAACACTAGTAGTATTTTCATCATTTTGACTAGTTTGGCTATTTTGACTAGTTGATTGGCCAAGATTATTTCCTAAATCCAGCCCTAAAGCTGATAAGTCTTCAAGATTAATTGTTTTTGGTACTTCTAGTGGCCTTGTTGCTTTTTGTTGAAGGGGTATCTCTTCTTTAATTACAGGTTGAGGAGGCATAGACAAAAGAGCAGTAGGGATAGGGTTAGCACCTGACATTCTCGGAGAAATAGCTCTGGTAATATTACTACCAGCTTGATGTTGATTAGTATAAAGTGCGTCTAAGTCTCCTGTAGCTCTAGGGTTTCTAACATGTGGTGCAACAGATTGCGCCCCAGTTAACCTATTTTGGTTCTGTGCTTTAGCAGGTGCAAGATCTGAAGCACCTTGAAACATTGTTTCTTGTTCAACAGTTTCTAGTTCTCTCTTTAGTTCTAGGACTGTACGTTGTCTAGCACTAGGCTCTAAGCTAATTCCTCGATGAATTATTTCTCCTAAAGTAGCTGTAATAGATGGTCTTAAGTCACAAAGTGGCAATACTTTACCCATCATAGCAATAGGAACAGTGCCTGTTAACATTTCATAAACCATTAAGCAAATGGTAAAAATATCAGACCTAGCATCTAGAGGAACACCATACATTTGTTCTGGGGACATATATTTTAATGTGCCCATACTCCAATCTTCTGCTAGTGTAGGGCTAGAGGACTCTTTCATCACAGCAATTCCAAAATCTAGTACCCTAGCCATTTTTTCCCCATCATCAAAGACCTGAATCATAATATTTTCTGGTTTTAAGTCTCGATGAACGATTTCTTGGCGATGTGCTTCATGAAGTCCAGCACATATTTGTTTTGTAATATTTATCGCTTGGCGTTCTGAAAGTTGACCTTCTGTTTTTAATAGCTTACGTAAGCTGATCCCTTCAATATATTCCATTACAATATAAGGGTTTTTCTCTGATAACACCCCAAAGTCTGTAACCATTACAACATTTGGATGTGTTATCCTAGCCAATGCTTCGGCCTCTCGCTCAAAGCGTACTAAGTTAGCAGGATTTGCAGTGACTTGTGCAGGATGCATTAATTTAAGGGCAAAAGTTTTACTAAGCTTTAAGTGAGTAACCTTAAATACTTTACCCATACCACCTTGCCCAAGTAGCCTATCAACACGATATTTCCCTTCTATGTAAGTCCCCACCATTGGATCAGCTATCTCTAGTTCGCTAGTTGTTTCATCCATCTCATTAACCATAGCCCCCTATAAAAGCTTTTACTAGTTTGATAAAAAAATAAGTATATAACTCTTGTTTATTATTCACAAATAGCCTACAGCAATCTACGAATTGAAAGTATTCTATTTATTGCCTATAGGACTTACATATTTAATAAAAAGCTACTAAAGATCTGCTAATTGCTCTTGCTAAAGCTGCTAAAATAGCTTTAATCAACGCTTGGAAGTAAAACTGAAGTCAAAACTCAAAATAATATTAAATAATATTAAAATATGTCTAAACAAGAAAAACTTGGGATTGTGCTTTTTAACTTAGGCGGGCCAGAAACCCTAGAGGATGTGCGCCCTTTTCTTTATAACCTATTTTGTGATGCAGAAATCATTAAGCTGCCTTGGGAAGGGATGAGAAAACCGTTAGCTTGGTTTATTTCTACTTTTCGCCATAGAAAATCTAGTGGCTACTATAAAAAAATTGGTGGAGGCTCACCATTACGGCGAATTACTGATTCTCAAGGAGAAGCTTTAGTTAAAGAATTATCTCGTCGAGGTATTGAAGCCCGTAGCTATACTGCTATGCGTTGTTGGAAACCTTTTACTGAAACAGCAATAGACGCTCTAGAAAAAGATGGTATTAATAGAGTTATAGCCTTACCGCTCTACCCTCAATTTTCTATCTCTACAACTAGGTCTAGTTTTCGATATTTTATTAAAGTACTTAATTCACGAGGAGGGATGCGCGCGCGGTCGTAGGACGGAACGGCGCCTTTGAGACCGGAGTCTGGTCGCGCTACGCCGGTGATCGCCAGTGTAC
>CAZHXL010000261.1:5869-8574 GCA_964536575.1 uncultured Clostridia bacterium
TTCGCCGTCATTATATTCCTGCTTGGTATGACCATCCCAAATATATTGAGGCTTTAGTAGAAACCATAGAAATAGCTTATAAAAACCTTCCTAACCAAGACCTAAAGGCAACACATCAAATTTTTAGTGCTCATAGTGTGCCAGAAAGCTATTTAAAACAAGGCGAACCATACCTAAAACATACTCAAAAAACTGTTGAACTACTTCTAAAAAAACTAGGAAAAGATAGACCTTGGACATTATCCTTCCAAAGTAAAGTTGGCCCAGTAAAATGGTTAGAACCCTTAACAGATACTGTTATCCGCAACTTAGGAAAGGAAGGCGTAAAACAAATTCTCATTGTCCCTGTAAGTTTTGTTTCTGACCATATAGAAACACTTTATGAGTTAGATATTTTATATAAACAAACTGCTGATGAAGCAGGTATAACACATTTTACTCGCGCACCTGCATTTAACACTATGCCGAAGTTTATTAGCGCGCTTGCTGATATAGTTGAGGAAAAATTAGTAAAAGTAAAAGCGATTAAGCCTAGTAAGGTTTAACTAAGAAGTATTAAGGGTTCGACTAAGGTTATTTTGGATTATTTTGGATTATTTGGTTTAATCACAAACCCATAGGCTTGAAAACTCTCTCCTGATGGGGCAACAAACCCAATATTACCACAAGGAAAAAGGTTTTTCTCATCTGTACATAACCCTATAGAAAATTCATCTCCAGTTTTATTATCTGTCAAAAAATGTTGTATTACATTGCCTGTAATTATGATTCTGATACGGTAAGTTTGATTAGATTTAAGTTGAACTGGAATAGGAGAAGGAAACATTACTGGTTTAGTTAAATCATAACTACCGTTACGGCAAATATAGGTTACTAATTTATTAGAATAAGCACCTTCTGCGTTTAAGCAAAAAAGATAGTAGTTTTCTTTGTCTTGCGCTCTAACTACCCAGGCAGCCCCACGAGAATTTAATAACCGTAAACTAAAAACTACCTCTGCATCACAATAATTACGTTCTTTGGGTAAACCTACTTCTTTACTATTTATAGTTAAGAACCCTTTTTCTGCTTTCCACTCTTTAGGAGCATCCCAAAAAATCAAACCACTCTCAAAACTATCCGCAAACTCGCTACTATTGGTAAGTAAGCTAAGTGGCTGTTCAACAACATTTTCTCTTTCTGAAACTAGGGTTAGTTCTTTTTCATATTTTTTATAACCTTCCCGCTCCATTACTAAACGATAAGGTTTTTGCGGCTCTAAGGCAGTTAATACAAGCCTACCTTCACTGGAAATTGTTCCCAATTCTTGATTATCCAAATAAACTCGCGCACCAGGGTTTGATTTAACCACTAAGGAGGCTAATAGTCTTTTTAGTTCTACCCCTATTGCTATAGGAGTAGCATCTTTAATTTGATATTGATTAATAAAAGGTTGATAGCCAGTTAAGCTAACTTTTAGTTGATGTTCTCCTAGTGGAGCTTTTAATTTTAATGTGCCCTCGTCTTGCCAAGAAAAATTTTTGGGATTTACTGGTTCTTCATTTAAGATTACGCTAGCACCTTTAGGTAAATTAGCTAGTAATAAAAATCCAAATTTTGGTTTTAATGCTCCTGTTACAGCAGATGGCTCGCCTCGATTGACTGTAACATCTCTTAAATCGCTTTGGTAGTCAGGGTGTTCAAACCTAAATTTGTATTTTCCTGCTTTAAGAGTTAAAGTTTTGGGTTTGTTTTTTCCTAAAATCAATTTACCTTCTACTGTGGTTTTTCCTAATAGCCGATTATTTAGATAAACTTCTGCCCCGATAGGATCAGAAAACACTGGTATAGTTGATATATTACTAACTAGCGCGGCTCTTTTTTCAGACGGCTTTAGTTCTGCACGAGGAGGTTTTTTCTGTGCATTAATAGGCACAATAAAAAACACAAAAACTAATCCTAAAAGTAGCAAGGCTTTTAACATTTGTTTGATGTTTACCGCTTTCAATCTTAATTTTTTGGTGTAATAGCTAAACGAAAACCTAAATCTACATCTTTTACCGAAGGCTTCTCCCAAAAACGAGCCGTGTTTCTTACTACTGTATAAGAGTTATAATAGCTACTTCCTCGTATAACTTTACAATTTCTATCTTCTTCTTTAAATTCATATTCACTATAGGGATAAATCTTAAAATTTGAACTAGTCCATTCTCTTACATTACCTGCCATAGCAAATATTCCATAGTAACTAATATCAGTAGTGTTATTTGGTGCATCATTAATGGATCGGGGGGTTTTAGCCTTTTTATCACTTACATAAGCAAAAGTAACATCCTCATCTGTTTTATTTCCCCAAGGGTAAAAATTTGATTCTTTACCACGAGCAGCATGTTCCCATTCTTCTTCGCTTGGTAAACGATATTCAACACCATCACGCGTTGAAAGCCAAGCACAATATTTAGTAATATCTTCCCAACTTACATTAGTTACAGGTACATTTTCTGCATTTTGAGGATATTTTCCTTTAATCCAATGTGTAGGAGCTAGATAACTTTCTGCTAAAACAAACTCATAATATTCTTGGTTTGTAACTTCATATTTACCTAAAAAATAGCTGCCTAAATTAACTCCATGAGGTGGTGTTTCATCTAGCGATGTTTCGCAATTCTCAATTCCTGGACAAGGAACTTTATTACTACCAATAGTTACCCTACCCCCTCCAATAA
>CAZHXL010000262.1:0-8536 GCA_964536575.1 uncultured Clostridia bacterium
CAGCTACAGATAGTACTAGTAATGTATCTGCTGCTAGCCAAATTTCTATAGTAAGTAACCCAGGCCTAGCTCTTCCACCATCAGGACAAGCCTATCAAATTAATATTTCTACAGGAGATGCTCAAAGAGGTTTAGTTAACATGGAATTACCTAGACCTCTTATTGTTGGTGTAACAGATAAAGATGGTAATTTTGTGGCTGGAGTGCCTATAAAATTTTCTGTTCTAGAAGGCGGGAAGTTTATAAATAACACTAATACATTTACTACCACAACAGATGCTTCAGGTCACGCTAGTGTTCGTTATATTTCTAGCAATAAACCAGGTATTCAGCTAATACAAGCTGATTTTATTAACAATACTTTATCGCCAATAAAATTTGTCGCTGAAGTCTTAGAATCAATAATAGGGCATGTTACTAGTTTTTCTGGTACGGTTTTAGATCAAAATATGCGGGCTTTGCCAAATGTATTAATACGCTTAAATGGTCAACAAACTCGTACCGATTCAACCGGAGAATTCACTCTTACTAATGTACCTTCTGGCCCTCATCAATTATTAGAATTAGTAGGTCGTGATCAAATCACATTACCAGGAAGGTGGCCTAATATAAGCTATGATATTGATATTTTGCCAGGAATTAACAACACAATAAGGCGACCTCTCTTTTTACCAAGAGTAAATGAAGGAGTAACATTACCACTTGATGCTAATAATGTAGTTACCCAAGATACTACTGTAGAACAAGCCATCATTGGCAATTTACCAATAAAAGTGAAAGCTCGTGTCGGTACTAGGGTAGTATTTGCTCCAGATGTAACAGATAAAAGGCTATCTGTTACTCGTATAGCATTAGATAGAATACCGATGGAATTAGAAGAAGGACGTTATTCTAGTCTCTATATTTCAGTACAACCATCAGGAACTATATTTGATCCACCGCTAGAAGTTACTTTTCCAAATCTTGACCAATTGCCAGCAAATTCAGTGGTTTTACTGATGAGTTTTGACCATGATGCTGGTAGATATGTTCAAGTAGGAACTGGTCGTGTGAGTTTAGATGGAAAACAAATTACTAGTGATCCTGGTAGTGGTATTCGTGTTGGTGCTTGGCAAACATCGACACCACCATTACCTTCTCCTACAACTACTTTAACAGGAGATTCACAAGGTTGTATGTGTATGGTTTGGGCTAATGGTACACAAGCTATTCCCATAGGCTCATCTAGTGTGTCGCTTACTTCTCCTTCAAATCTAAACACAGATAACATTAATGCTCTAGCAGACACTACTATTATGACTACTAAATATAGAGCCAATGTCCCATCTAATGGGATATCTAACAATCTCCAAGCTCAATGTTTAGATTGCCCAGATATTAATTTTGTCCGTCAAAAAGGGATTGTAAACTCGCTTACTGGTGATGAAGTTATTGAAATAGCAGACACAAATTCGTCTTGTTTGATGGTTAGTAAATTCAAAACAGATGAAGATTTGAAGGACAAATATGATATTAAACCTACTATGCCTAGTGAGCCACCAGCAGGAAATGATACAGATAGTGTTAGGATACAACTTACCAGTAAATCTCTAGATCAAACGCCAGTAAAACACAAAATAAGAATAGAGGTTATCCGTAATAATGCTGTTGTAGAAAAATCGGCATTTGATATTGAGGTAAAGTTACATAAAAATGCAAATAATCAAACTATCTATAAAACAGAACAATATTATCGTTTAGTTTCTAATGATATAGATGATGATTTTGGAGGAAATAGAACAATAAAGGTGAAATTACTCGACATAGTAAGAGTAAGCTTGCTTCGTAATAATATGCCGATCAAATCTACTGAGTTAAGTGTAGGGCGGCGAACTGGAATAGGAATAAATACAGTTAAAGAAGTATGGTGTAATTTTTGGACTATTGATAGTGGAACAGGGAAAGTTGTCGATAATGCAGATGTGGATAAGGCTCTCGAAAGATTGAATGAAACTTGGGCACAAGCTGCAATCAAATTTGATATTGTAGGAAGAGGTGTTAGGGATAATGTAAGTAATACTATTAGAATTAAAGGGGATTTATTAGGAGAAACTACTTTTATGATTAAAGTAGATGGGACACAAGTAGGACCTATTAACATAGGTATGAATGGTAGAATTACTTCTTTGCAAGCAGCAGAAGATATTGTTAAAGGAATAAATACTAAATTTAATGATCAACGTGCGTATGTTTTTAATGCTTACCCTAATATTAATCCAAACTTTTTACAACAAGTTGCATTTGTTGTCATAAATAGAGGTACCAGTACGGAACTAAAAGATATATCAGTTTCAGGGTCAAATAATATAATTATTAGTAAAAGTGGCCTTCCGGCAGGAGAAGTAGATGTTGAGAATGTCGCACCTTCTTTGGTTGCTAATTTTGCTGATCAAGATCCAAATATAATAGACTTCTTTATTGTTGATAATTTACCTAAACCACAGGTTGGTAATTCATACCCAAAAAATTTCCTCAAAATAGATAATAGATTAGTTACCAACACAGAAGTTGGAAATATGGTAAATACAGCATTTATTGCAGTTAGAGCAGTTGATAACTCAACAAATAACCCTTTCACAGTCTCTCATGAAGCGGGGCATATTCTTTTTAACTTTGGTCATGTGGATGATAAAGAAACCACTAACTTAATGTTCAAAATAACACCTCCTCTAGACCAAATAAGTGCTGCAAAAAGAATTACTTTAACTCAGCATTCTAAGACACGAAATAAATCAATAACTGATAGTTTATTGAAAACCCCATGAAAATGTAAGGAGTGGATATGGACTGGCTAAATTTTAAGCATGTTTTAAGTTCTCTTTTTTTTATGCTGTTTAGTTTTATATTGCCTGCATTCTCACAGTCACTTGGAGCTAAATTAGATAGCTTCATTACGTCTGACGAAGGTTGGGTTTGGAATATTAAGCAAAAACATCAGGAATTAGCTGAACCAGATGAAATAATAATATATATAGAAAAAGCGATTCGGCAATACTGTATATTTTTTTCAGAACAAACAAAGGGAGATACCAAAAAGCAATTCAAGGCTGAGCGAGAAGAACAACGAATTCTAATGGCTTTATATTTAATGGAGCTTTCTCCTAATGCGAAATATACTGATGTACTCAAGATTATTATTGAAGACACCTATTTATCAGATTACACTAGATCTAAAGCGGTTTTATCTTTAGGTTCTACCAAAACATCTTCCACTTATATTTTTAATCTATTACATAATAATTCTGATCACCTATCAGCTACAGCCTTACACGCTTTAGCTTTGGGTTTTGCTTTTGAACCAGACATTAAATTGCTAAAAAACCTTTTGAATGAAATGTATAAAGATGAAACTGATTACACAGGTACTCTTACAGGAGAACAATTAGCTGAGATAAAAAATCTAATCTATTTTAAGGAAGGGTTAAATAAAGAAAAAGACTTAGCTAGTAAAGCAAATTTTATACTAAAAGTACCTATAGATGCTGCTATATTTCCTGGGACTCCTTACTATAGAACACAAAGCTTGACAACTAAGTATGTATTGGAGCAAATGCAGTTACTTTTTAGAGATTCCCCAAACGTGGTAACAGATTTAGTACACCTATATTGGCAAATTTCTATAGAAGAACGGCTTAAGACTATTTACATATTATTAGAATTAAAAATCCCTTTAAAGAAAGAAGAACAGTCTTTTTATAAAGATATGCTCAAATTAATTTTTTCACCTTGTGTGGAGGGAGATTACCTAGAAGATTAAGCTAGTATAGTGGATGTAAATAGTTAATATTCAATTACTTTTTCAACTTATTTTTAGATTGATAGGGTGGGATTTTTATTTTTCATCTTACTTAATTCTAAATCAAGGTAGTTTATGTATATAGGAAAAATTCAATATTTTTTATGTAAGGCTTTAGTAGTTCTATTTATTTTTTCAACTTGTTTGTTTGCACAAAACAGTGAAAGAAAAATGTCTTTATCAGAAATGTTAGATGATTTTACAAAATCTCCTGAAAAATACTTTTATAATATTAAAGGGTATAATAAAGAGTTTTTTGTTTCTGATGAAGTTATTCGTTATTTAGAAAATACATTAAACGCTGCCAAAAAACAAAAGAAAGCTGATAGCGTAGGAAATGATAAAAAAGTTTTTAGGATTCTATACATAATGGAACGATTTCCTTCTTCTGATTATGATAAGAATGTTGACTATTCAGGTACTTCAATGGGTACAGAGATTTCTAATGTGTATTTGTTAGTTCGTTTACAAGAAGAATTAAATAAGAAAAAAACTTTGGAAGAAAAAGTATATTTTTTAGTAGGTCATGCACCAACATCATTGCCAACAAATTATTATTACGATAACAATGTTATTGGAAAAGTGTTCTTAGAAAAACTTTTTTCTATCTATGATTCCAACCCAGAACTTGTAGTTAAAATTTTGCGTGAGTATAGTGGAAACGCTGTGTATAAAAAAGATTTTGTAAAGGATTCTGACAAAATAGGACCTATTACTGTTCTTTGTGAGCTAGGGGTATGTGAAGAGACTGAAAAAGAGTTTATAAATGAATATCTTAGGGATCAAGGGTGTGGGTCTTCAACCGTAGAAAATTAGTAGTCAAAGTGAAAGTTCTGTAAGGGTAAAAGATGTATGTGTTGGTTCAAAATTAGGCATATTTTAGTTTTTCTTTTTTTGACATTATTTATTTTTGTTTCACCTGTGTTTTCGCAAACAGTTCAAATCGAGTTAGATGGATTCATCGACTCTACGAACTGGTGGGTCTGGAATATCAAACAATACCATGAAGAAGTAGCTAAACAAGATGAAATAATTAGCTATTTTAAAAAAAACATTGAGCAGCACAACATACTTTCTACATTAGAGAAACAAACTAGGGGAGAACTAAAGAACGATATCGTTTATGTAAAAAAAATAATAGAAGAAAAAATTCAAATGGTATTGTATTTAATCGAGCTTTCCCCTGATACCAAATATGCTGATATACTTAAACAACTTATCAAAAATAAAAAACTTCCAGATTATATAAGAGCAAACGCAGTTGTGTCTTTAGGCTCTACTAAGACATCTCCCACTTATATACTCGATCTATTAGATGATCCTTCAGAGCATTTATCCAGAGCGTCTTTGCACATAATGGCTTTAATTTTTGCTTCAGAATCAAACATTGAGTTATTAAAAGGGCTTGTCGATAAAATATCCAACAAAGCAAATAAAATAAATGGTGCTTTGAGAGCAGAATTAATAGATGTAGAAAGTTTGATAGTAACCGCAGAAAAATTGAATGGAGAAAAAGAACTCGTTGACAAAGTAAATTATCTTCTTCGGTTTCATTTGATTGCTACTATAGCTGCCGGAAGCCCTAATAATAGAGTAGAAGATCTTTCAACTAAATATGTTTTAGAACAAATACGGGTGCTTTTTGCACATTCACCTGATGTAGTGGTAAACATGCTGCATAAACACTGGCAGACGCAAGAAGAAGAACGGGTTAACACACTGTATATATTGTTAGACCTAAAGATCCCATTAAACGAAGAGGAACAGGGTTTTTATAATGATATGCTCGAAAACGATTTTTCGCCTTGTGTGGAAAAACTTCTCGTAAAAGAAAAAATTCTAAAAATCCAGAAAAAATTCCCTCAGAAGAAAATATTCTAAAAAACTGCACCTATTACCATTCTATGTCAGTTAGGGGTGTCTAAAAAACAGGGGTTTATTAAGGGATTTATTAACGATTATTACTAGAAAAGGATGGCACGATGAACATGAAAAAGAATTTTTTTTATAAATTATCCTACTTATTTATATTAGGTATAATACTATCTATAGGGTTTTACCCAGTCATCGCGCAAGCTCAAGACGATCCTCCTTTAGCCACTTTATACGGCAAAAGCCGAACAGTCAATTTAGTTCCATTTGCAACTATAGATGTAGGCTTAATTAATCTCAAACGAGATGCAGATCATGATGGAATATCAGATGAAGATGAAATACGTTTTGGGCTAAACCCAAATGATTCAGCAGATGCAGATTTAGATAGTGATGGAGATGGATTAAGAAATGGTGACGAGATAACTCTAGGAACAAACCCAACTCGTGCAGATACAGATGGAGATGGATTTAGCGATGGACAAGAAGTAAGTTTAGGGTTTAATCCACTAGATCCTAATAGTCATCCAACCACAGGAGTAACTTTAACAAGTATTCAGGTCACCCCGAATATTGTTGGTCTAAGCCTCAGTACGTTAACAGGAGCAACACCTGTACAATTAAGCGTTAGAGGCACACTAAGCGATAACACCACTATTGACTTAACCAATAACTCTTTTACAACTTACCAATCCTTAAATCCAAATATAGTTATTGTAAGTAACACTGGTAGTTTGTTAGCTGTTAATCAAGGTTCTACTACTGTTAGAGTACAAAACGGGAATTTATCAGCAACTGTTACTGTTGTGTCTACTATTTTTACCCCGCGAACTATAGGAGCAGTAAATTTGCCTGGTTTTGCTAATAATGTGGATGTGCGGGGCAATTTTGCTTATGTTGCTTGTGGGGTAGCGGGCTTACAAATAGTTGATGCTAGTAGCCCTGATAACTTACGACTAGTATCTTCACTAGCTTTGCCAGGAAATGCTGACGATATTAAAGTGGTCGGCAATTACGCTTACGTAGCTGCTGGCACTGCTGGTTTACAAATTGTAAATATTTCTAATCCACTAAACCCACAATTAGCAGGAAGGGTAAGCTTTTCCAATGGAGAAGCTGTAGATGTGGTAGTAAAAAACAACTTGGTTTACCTAGCTGCTGGTGAAGCAGGGTTGCAAATTGTTGATGTTAATGATCCAACTAACCCTGTATTAATTAGTTCATTGCCTATACCAGCCGCAGCTTTTGCTAATGGAGTGGATGTTGATACTACTAGGAATATTGCTGTGTTAGTAGGCAGGGGTATTGGATTAATTACTATAGATGTAAGTGACCCAATTGCTCCTCAACAGAGAGGATCTGTTTCATTATCTGGTGGAGCATTGGACGTTACTATTTTTAATAATAGAGCTTATGTTGCTGATGGTTCTACTAACCCAGAACCTCCAAGTTTGACTGTTCCACTTGTTGATATTTCTAACATAGATGCACCAGTGATAGTTGGTAATACAACTTTTCCATTTAGCAGTACTGATATAGAAATACGTAATGGGTTTGGTTATGTAGCAGCAAATAATTTTAACCCACCATTCCTGTTTATTCCTATTGTTTCGGCTGCCAACCCTAGTCAGCCAACTTATGTTGCAGGTATAGATCTTGCTCCTAGTAGCAGTGGCACCTATAATCGCGCAACAGGTATAGCAGTAACAGATTCACTAATTTTTATGACTTCAGCTAAAGATGACTTTATACAAAATGGAGTTAGTGGAGACACAATATTACGTGTAGCAATTTATAGCCAGGCAGATATTGCTGGAATAGCACCTACAGTAAGCATTGCTTCTCCTAGTCCAGGATTGTCTCTTTTTTCTAGAGAAACAATACCACTACGAGCTAATGCTAGTGATGATGTTGCGGTAGCTAGGACAGAAATATTTGCTAATGGAACGCTTGTTACAAGCGCAAACAGTTCTACCATAGCCATACCTTATACAGTTCCTAGTATATCTGGGACAATTACCTTCCAAGCTAGGGCAATTGATACTGCTGGTAATTCTGCTATGTCCGCACCTATTGTTGTTAATGTTACTCAAGTTGATGCTGGTACTACTGCAGTAGGTTTAGTTACTGATATAGATGGTAATGCTTTATCAGGGATTAATATTACATTAAGTGGAAACGCTAATATAGCTACTACAACTAATAGTGAGGGACGGTTTACTTTGCCTGGTGTTCCAACTGTACCAATAAGCGTAAAAATCTCAGTTACTGCTAGGGATAATACTGGAAGAGAAGGTAGCTCTAAACTAGTAGATGTAGTTCGTGGAGGGACTACTGACTTAGGTACAGTTGTTATTTCTCAAAACACAACTATCAATTTACCTACCCAACCTGTACTGGCTCAAATAGGTGAATTCAATAGTGTTCCTTCTCAAGATATTTTCATAGGTTTTCCTGATAGACAGGGTGGTCTCTACCTTTGTGACGAAATTGGTAATTTCACCCTTAGCAATGCTTTCCAAGTACCCTTTGGTGCAATTAAATCAGGAACACCATTATTTTCATTAACTTCATTCTCAAGTTTCCCAAACATAGTTGTTCAAGCTATTGGACAAGCAGGCAAAGTAATAAGAGTTAAGCCAGATGGTAACGGAGAAGTAGATTCTTCCACAGAGTTAACTACTGGGCTAACAGGTGAAAGTGAATATACTGTTTTTGGTCTAGATGGCTACCAGAATCAGGGGTTTGGACCAATGATAGCTTTTATGAGTGTTACTGGTAGTACACAGCTTAGAGTAAGATTTCAAAATGGTGAAGGATTTCTTGATC
>CAZHXL010000263.1:0-444 GCA_964536575.1 uncultured Clostridia bacterium
TGCAAGCTTACTCACAAGGTCAATTAGGTGAAACTACTGTTCCGCTTTGTGAAATTGACCATATGATTGTTATAGGCAGTGATCGAATGATGGCAGCAGTTAAAAATGCTCGTAAAACAACCCTAGTTAGTCAACTTCGACCTGACCATGTTGCTATTGGTAGTATTAATTCACCAATGCAATGTATGATGAAAGAGGTTTGCGCCCAATGTTTACAAAAACATATTGACCCCACAACAGGAAAAGAATCTTTTGTATTTTCCTGCTTTAATCAAGATCAACCTCTAGACCTAGTGGATTTTACTAGCCTGAATGATCGCTTGCGTGCTAACTCTTTGCAAGAAAAATTATCCAACCTTTGGCTGGATTACCTATTGAACAAAAAACAAGTAATGTTAATATAGTGAGGAAAGTTTGGTTGGGTAAAGTTAAATTCTAACATTT
>CAZHXL010000263.1:454-2349 GCA_964536575.1 uncultured Clostridia bacterium
ATTTACCTAACCAAATTAAACCTAGCCCCAATACAGGTGTCAACACTTAATTGATAAACTGGATAAAGAAAACCCCCAAATTAATAGATAGTTTAGGGATAAACCCGTCCCTACGTGAGCTTATGAGTAATCAGTTTTCTGATACTCAACAAATTCGCATTGCTAGCCTCAACGCCCATCGTGGTAAGAAGTTGGAACGTATTATAGATGCTTTCCAAAGCCCACAACTAGCTCTATGCGACATAATCCTATTACAAGAAATTGAAGAAAAGTTTCGCCTAAATCAAGCAGAACTATTGGCTAATCGCTTAGGTTATGATGTTAGCTATTTGCCTGCCCGCCTAACACGTAGAGGCACACATGGGTTAGCTATTTTAAGTAGATATCCACTCTCAGATATTGAAATACTATCTTTACCACGAAATGAACGCTTAATTAATACTAGAAATCGTGTTGCTATGGGTGCCACCATTCGTATAGGACTAGAAACTATTCGAGTTTATAACGTTCATTTAGACACCAATATCAACGCGTTGAAACGTAGATATCAACTCTACCCAGTTATTGCCATAGCTAACGAACATCCCGAACTGCCAACAATTATTGCAGGAGACTTTAATACATTTCGTCGCCATCATACGTCCTATTTAGATGAAATGTTATCTGACTCAGGCTTTCGTTCACCTTTTTTGTCTGGTTCGCATTACACAGCAAAATTTCTATTTTGGCGACCTCAATTAGACTGGATTTACACTCGTAATCTAGTGGTAACTAGAGCTAATGTTGAGCAAGATAGTAATTGTTCTGATCACCGCCCACTTTGGGCTGATGCAGTGTTGCCTATTAGTGAGCAAGTGTGGATTTAGCAGGAACTTAGTCATTTACTCACACCATTGATTTTCTATAAAATAAACTCTTTTACATTCCACCATTAAATTCTAATTCTAGAGGTAAAGCATGAAAAAAACTTTTCTTGCACTAATCTTAGCTCTTAGCCTTGCTACTTTGGCTTATGGACAAAATATTGATATTAAAACACATACCTTAAAAAACGGGATGAAAATTCTTGTGCATGAAGACAATTCTATTCCTAATGCAGCAATGTATATTTTTTATCGTATTGGCTCGCGTAATGAACGTCCTGGAACAACAGGACTGTCACATTTCTTTGAACATATGATGTTTAATGGGGCAAAAAAATATGGCCCAGGAGATTTTGACCGTGTTATGGAAGCCAATGGCGGAACAAATAACGCTTATACTAACCGTAACCTCACAGTTTATCAGGATTGGTTTCCTACTTCACAATTAGAACTAATTTTTGATTTAGAATCGGATCGTATAGAAAACCTAAGTATTGATCCTAAAATTGTTGAGTCTGAACGCGGTGTGGTTTACTCTGAACGACGTAACTCAGTCGAAAGTAATAACTTAGGTATTTTGGACGAGCAACTTTGGGCAAGCTCTTATGTTGCTCATCCTTATCAATGGCCTGTAGTTGGTTGGCCTTCTGATATTGAAAAGTGGACACTTCAAGATTTACGCAAACATTTTGAGGCTGGTTACTCTCCTTCTAACGCAACAATGGTAGTAACTGGAAACGTCCAGTTTACTGAAGTAATTAAGCTAGCAGAAAAATATATTGAACCAATTAAATCTCATGAACCTCCTGCTATTATTACTACAATTGAACCAGAACAATTAGGTGAACGCCGTGTTAAGGTAGAGAAAATTGCTCAAGTACCTGCTATTGCTATTGGTTATCATATGTCAGCTACTAATAATCCAGAATATTATCCTATTAAAGTATTAGAAACGATTCTTTTTTCTGGTGAAAGTTCACGGCTCTACAAACGCTTAGTAGACCAAGATCAGCTAGTGCTTTCTATTGGTGG
>CAZHXL010000263.1:2359-8487 GCA_964536575.1 uncultured Clostridia bacterium
TGACCCAACACTTTTTACTTTTTTTGCCCAAATTCAACCAGGAACAGGCTCTGAAGTAGTGGAAAAAGCCCTTTATGAGGAATTAGAAAAGGTTAAAACTCAAGGTATTACTGAAGAAGAACTAAAAAAAGCTAAAAATATTTTGCTAGTTGGCTTCTACTCTCAGCTAAGAACAATTGCTGGTAAAGCTAACACTATTGGGACTTATGAAGTTTATTTTGGCGACTACAAAAAGCTACTTTCTGCTCCTGATGATTTTGCTAAAGTAACACTTGAAGATGTTCGTCGAATTTCACAAAAATACTTTATAACTCGTAATCGTACTGTTGTTACTTTAGTACCAACTCAAGAACAACCCCCCCAACAAGCCCAAAGCTCTGAAAATAAACAATAAGGAGGAAAAATGAAATATTTTGTTTCACTACTATTAACTATGTTGCTCTCTGTAGGAATTGCTCTAGCACAAACCCCTACGTCAAATGCTTTGAAATTACCTCCTTATAAAAAAATTAAGCTTAGTAATGGCATGACTGTTTTATTAATGGAACAACATGAAGTTCCTTTTGTTAGTTTTAATATGCGTATTCGTGCTGGCAGCACTTCAGACCCACTTGGTAAAGAAGGTCTAGCCGCAATGACCGCAGATTTAATGCGTAAAGGCACTAAAACCCGTACTGCTACAGAGATTGCAAATCAATTAGAAGGTGTTGGCGTAGGGCTTTCCTTTAATGCTAGTCAAGATTACACTTCGGCTCAATCAGAGTTGTTAAAAAAAGACCTAGACTTAATGCTAGATGTTTTTTTTGATGTACTTACTAATTCCACTTTCCCTCAAGCAGAAGTAGAAAAACTACAAAAACTTAGTATTAGCAGTATTAAGGAAGCCAAAGATGATGCTCAATCAGCAATTAGGCGTTATTATAATGCCTATCTCTTTGGGGATCACCCCTATAGTAGACCTGTTAGTGGTGATGAAAGGTCTTTGGCTGGTATTACTCGCGATGACATAGTTAAGTTTTATAACTCTTACTATGGCCCTGCTAACATAATTTTGTCTGTAGTAGGAGATTTTTCTAGTACAGAAATGGAAAAAACCCTAACTAGTCGTTTTGGTCAATGGGAGAAAAAAACCACTGCTCCAACAAAACTAGCCGAGCCTGTAACATTTAAAGGCAAAAAGCTACTCCTAGTTGACAAACCTGATACTACACAGACTTTCTTTATGATTGGTAATGTAGGTATTTCTCAAAGTAATCCTGATCGTGTTGGAATAGAGGTTGTTAATACTTTGTTTGGAGTACGTTTTACTTCGCTACTAAATTCTGAACTAAGAATTAAAACAGGTTTAACCTATGGAGCAAGATCTTCTTTTAGTGAAAATCAAGTCCCTGGGCCTTTTGCAATTTCTACTTACACCCAGAATGCTACTACAGAACAAGCTATTGATTTAGCACTAGAAATACTTAATCGTTTACATGAAAAAGGTATTACTGAAGAACAGCTAAAATCAACTAAAGCTTATATTAAAGGCCAATTTGCTCCTGACACACTCGAAAGCAGTTTTCAATTAGCAGCCGTATTAACAAATATAGAGTTTTCTGGTTTAGACGAGCGAGAGATTAATGAGTTTTTTGCCAAAATAGATACTTTTACTCTAACTGATGCTCAAAGGATCATTAAGCAATATTTCCCTAAAGAAAATCTGGTTTTTGTGTTAATTGGTAAAAGCAAAGAAGTCGCTAAAGTAATAAAAAAATATGCTGCTCAATTAGATAATAAACAAATTAGTCAAGACGGATTTAAATAAAACCCTGTAGGGGCAGACCTGTGTATCTAGCCCCTACTGTGCAAAATACTCCATCATCAAAGAATGAAAATGATGCACTCCATTTTCCCGTTTTACCGAATAACGCCCTTGATGGTAAGTGTGAGACTGTAAGCCTCGTTGAACAGTTTCGCAAATTTCTATGTCCTCAATCTGGATTTCATCACTAAATTTAACTACACGCTCTACTTCCTTTTGAACTTGTTCATTTTGTGGATTACGAAAATACCACTCAAAAACTGTTAGTGTCTTAGTTGGACTAATAGGAATAATTATGTTAGTAGAGTAATTATCAGGGTAAACATTAATCATTAGGTTAGGAAAAATCCAAAAATATTGCGCTGGATTACCCGCTTCTTGCCCCTGTACTAAACGAGTCGTATTTTGTCTAATAGGAGAATGTTGGATTGAGTAATAACGCTTAGTCTCAACTTGATACTTATTGTAATCTAATTCACGATTTAGCCCTGGATGTACTAGAGGAATATGGTAGCCTTCTAAATAATTATCAACATAAACTTTCCAATTACAACCTACATACCAATCTTTACGTGCTGCTATTCTTAAATCTGACATATTATGATAACCAACACGACTAGGTAAATCTTCTAGATAAGAGGCTAAACTTGGAGCATTATTATCAAGATTGACAAAAACTAGCTGCCCCCAAGTTTCTACCTTAAATTGCGGTAAACAATAGTTAGCTTTATCAAAACATTCAACCCCATCAAATTCTGGAGTATGTAGTACTTTTCCAGCTAAGCTATAAGTCCAACCATGATAACCACATTGGAAAACATTTCTTTTGCCTGACCCTTTGGCCACTGGGCCAGCCCTGTGACGACAAACATTAGAAAATGCTTGCAAATTATTATCTTTACCACATACAACTACGATAGGCTCATTACCAACCATTGCAGTAAAATAACTACCTATTGTGGCAACTTGTTCAACTCTACCTACTAGTTGCCAAGTATGGGAAAATATTTTTTCTTTTTCCATTGCCAAAATTTTATCATCGCGATACCAATCAGAAGGTATTGTGCTAGCATAAGCAAGCCGTGGGTCGAAAGCATAATTTGAAGATGTCATAAGCCCTGTAAAATGCCCTAGTTACAATATATTTTTATTTAACAATTGATTGTTTACCATTATAGCAAAAATTTAAGATAAAAAAGAAAACTTTATTGCTTGCAACAGTTAAGTAATTAAAATATTCTAACAATTAGCTATTTTGTAGTATAACCCAAAATAATTAAACAAAAATAAATGCCTATGATAGGGAAAAAAGGTAGCGATCTTAATTTCAACAGTCAAATAGCTTTAGAAGAAGCATTTAGAGGAACTACAGTTTCTATCAAAATACCTAAGCTAGAAACTTGTCCTACTTGTTATGGGCAAGGGGTATTAAATGAATCTACTAAATGTCGCACTTGTAAAGGCCAAGCTAAGATCATAAGCGAAAAAGCTTTTAATATTAATATCCCTCCTGGAATTAAGGATGGTGAGCGGCTTTGTATGGTAGATGAAGGTGAAGCAGGATTTGAAGGTGGCCCAGCAGGAGATCTTTATGTCAATGTCCTAGTTAGACAACACCCGCTTTTTCAAAGACAAGAAAACGATCTTTATTACACAGCTAATATTACTAATAACCAGTCTGGTCAAACTATCGAAGTATTAATGCTAGATGGTCAAACTATTAATGTTGATATTCCTGTTACAGCCAGTGACGAGACTGTTATTCCCATCATTGGTCAAGGTATGCCTTTAGTAGGACAAACAGATCGCGGTAATTTATATATTCGCGTAAAGCTAGACAATAATACTAATAATACTTGCTCTCCTGTAGCAGACTATCAACCTCCTCCTAAGCCTGATTACCAAGGCAATTATTCTTATAACCCTTATAACCAACCCTCACAACCCTATATGGATTTATATGGAGATCCTAGCCAAGAGGCTAGCCAATCGCCCTATAATAGCCCTACATATTATCCTCAGCAAAATATGCAGATACAAAACCCATCATCCTATCCATTGTATCCTGAGCAAGATAGATATGATAGATTTGCTCAACAAGATAGAGAAGATAGTTTAATTCAACAAATCAAAACCCATGCTATGCTGTCTTTTGCTCTTTCTGTATTAAGTTTATTTTGTTTAGGAGTATTTCTTGGGCCAGTCTCTTTTATCCTTTCTCGTAAAGCGTTGCGCCTTATTCACACTCATAATATTGGGGCTAACTATAAGTCATGGGCTATCATAGGACAGATATTGAGTATTTTTTCATTTATTTTAAGTGGCTTAGTGTTTCTATTAATTATATTTGATAGCTAGTAAGTATTCTTAAACAATAAAGTGATTTTGTTAAGCATCTCGTAGGTATGTTGTCGCTACGCAACAGAGCTAATATGTCGAAACACAATGCGTTATCCTCATTGTACCGCACATTGGTGGGCGAGCTATCTGAGCTACAAATCCTTCATCGCTACGCAATTTTTAAGAGAATATTTTTGCAAAAGGTTTAATCTAAGATAAATAGTTTATTATATTTTGCTTAAATTTAAACTTGCAAGGATATTGTAATTAGTTATAATCACTCGTTAGTTTATCCACATAAAATTGACTAAGTTAAAAATAAAATATTATATTCAATAAATCACCTTAACAAGATTCCTAGGTATTACTTATGAAATATATAAACGATATAAATAACAAACTCAAGAAAAATAAGGCGGATAGACAGATGATTAATTCTGTTTGGCTAAAACCAATGCTAGCAATAATGTTGATAATTCAAATGGTAGGTGTGTCGCCGTTTGTGTTAGCAGCAAGCAAGATAGGTGATAATAAAACTGTGAAAGAGGCTATAAAAAATGGCCTAGTAGTTAACTCTGTTTTGCAATTAGCTGGCGATGCTTTGGTAACACGTCATTCACCTAATTTGAATGGAGCAAGGATAGAAGGCTCAGCACGAGTGCTACTAGGAGAATCGTTTAGTCTCAACTCAAACACAGTAGTTACAGGAAATATTTATGTGCCAGGAACACCAAATATAAACATAAACAGTGGTGGAAATAGCGTTTATAGAGGAACAATCACAGGGACAGGTAGTACAATACCTTCAGGTTATAGTATTAATCTCAATAGCAGTACCACAGTAAACCATATAGCGACTAGGACAGATGCCATCCAAACTAGCAATGTTCCTAGCGTAGCACAACCCCAAGGAAATAGAGATGTTGCACTAAATATCAAACAAACCCCAGGTGATTTTGCAACAATCAGAAACCTAACTCTAAATTCAAATTATGGGCTATTAACTGTACCAGCAGGTACTTATGGGCAATTTACAGCAAATAGCAGTTCAGGGTTTATCCTAGGGGTAGATAACCAAAGCACAGTCTATAATCTACAAGGGCTGACACTTAATTCTAACAGTGAATTACAGATTAAAGGTAATGTCACAATCAATATACAAAACACAGTTAATCTAAGTAGTAATGTGAAGGTAGGAAACGCAGCTAGCCCAATCTCATTGGCAATAAACATTGCTAATGGAGGAATGAATCTTAACTCCAATGTAGAATTATATGGAGTAGTAAGAGCAGCATCAGGAACAGTTAACCTCAACTCTAACAGTAAGTTAATAGGGTTACTAGTTTGTGATAGAGTAAGTCTAAATGCTAATAGTTTACTTAGAGGATTAACAGTTGATACAACCGCAGCAATAGTAACAATAGCTCAGCCTACACCAAATCAAGTTATAAATACAGCTACTACAACAGTTACAGGAACTTTTTCTGATGAATCAGTAATAACATCAGTAAAAGCTAATAACGTTACTGCAACTATTAATGGCAGTAATTACACAGCCACAATACCACTTACCAATGGTAGTAACACAATCACAGCTACAGCTACAGATATTTTTGGTAATGTTGCAACAGCAAGTGTAAATGTGACTAGAAACGCTACTGATAATCAGCCTCCAAGTGTAAATGCTGGACAAGATAAACAAGTAACACTACCAATAAACAATATGACGTTAAGTGGTACAGTTACGGATGATGGGTTACCACAAGGAGCTAATCTTACAATTAATTGGAGTAAAGTCTCATCACCAACGGGCAGTACAGTAACATTTAGTAGTCCTAGTACTGCTGTCACATCAGCTACATTTAGCCAAGCAGGAACTTATGTTCTAAGATTAAGTGCTTCAGATACATTATTAGCAAGTACAGATGAAGTGACAATTATAGTAAATCCAGCACAAGCAAATAATACTGCACCAGTAGTAAAT
>CAZHXL010000264.1:0-8477 GCA_964536575.1 uncultured Clostridia bacterium
ATCTTTATTTGATTCGGCTACTTTATGACGAAATTTGTCCAAACTTCAGAGCTTGGTGCTCCAAGCCGAACCCACATAAAACGCTATCATGATTTGATAGCAGAGATAGAAGAAACGGTTGGTAAAATTAATTGGCGTTTTCAAACAGAGGGATGGAAACCAATAATTTTTCTTAAGGCGCATCACAACCATGAAAAAATTAATTGTTATTATAAAGTAGCAGATATTTGTATGGTCACTTCTTTACATGATGGTATGAACCTAGTTGCTAAAGAGTTTATAGCAGCATGTACAAATGGAGAAGCTGTATTAGTACTTAGTCAGTTCACAGGAGCAGCCCAGGAACTAGCAGATGCACTAATTGTTAATCCATATGACATTGAAGAAATGGCAGACGCAATTTATGTGGCACTAGTTATGGAATCAGAGGAAAAAACTAAACGTATGCAAAGATTACGTGAGATTGTTAGAGAACGAAATGTATATCGTTGGGCTTCTGATCTTATTACAGAACTTTCTAGACTGAGAGTTCCTATCAAGAAAATTTCTGATAAGAAAGGAGAAAAAACAGCAAATTCAACTGCTATACCCTGACGCATTTTCAAAAGAGATGTTGAACTGATGAACTTGAACCCTCTTTTGCGAGCGCAATCTCGGCTTCTTCAGGTTACTGCTGGCGAACTATAGGTTAACCACTAGTTTAAAAGACTAACCACAACATATAGTAGTTTTTCTTGATTTTAAGCATGGCGAAAAAGTTATTTTCAACAACTTACAGACTTCGCCAGCAGTAACCTTAAGCGTTGGGTAAGTTGGGTGGAACCGATAAACACAAGTGACTATAATTAAGTCTATAGAGAACTACGTTAACAAGAGAGCTTAAGTTAAGATTAAAACCCTACACGAATTAAGTAAGACATTTTAATAAAGAAAGTGCGGCCATTACGACGGAAGCCTGGTTCTGACTGGCCTGTAAATGGGCTAAACCCTTTATAGTTAAGATCATCATTATAGCCAACAAATAGAGAAGTTCCTGGATTAGGTGTCCAGCCTAATAATAATTGACCACGAACATTTGTAGCTAAAGTGTCATAGTCAATACGGCTTCTAAAAGAGATAAATCTAGTAAATTGATAGGTACTTCTAAAAGAAAAAATATTGTCATCAAAAGCCACTCTATTTGTATCTTTGCGAGTTAAACGGCTCTTTGTATAATTTAAAGATAGTCGCAGGGCATCAGTAGGTTGATAACTAGCCGAAGCATTAATAGTTAATGCGCGTCCTGTCCCAGGATCTAGAGCAACTGAAGGATCAATTAGAGCATTTTTGCTTACTCTAGGAAACCTTGGCCCAGCACCAAAATCTAGGTCAAATGCTGCATTAGAATAATTTATTTCTCCAAATAAAAAATATTTTTTAGATGGAGTTGTTTCAAAAAATGTATTGAACTGACGAAACCCTGTTGAGCGTTCAGGGCCTCTTAAAAATGCTCCTGCTTGAGTTGCTGTGCGTTTAGCACCAAATTCCTCTTCTAACAAGCGTTCATAACCCATTTGAAAGTCAGCACCAAAAAATGAACTACGTGCAAGGTTTAATCTAAGCTCCATACTGTTAAACACGCCTTGTGAGCGGCCTTGGAAATCGTAAGTTATTTGAGAAAAGTTTACAAACCTTTTACTAAGAATAAGACCTTTAGCTTTAGGGCTGCTACTAAAACGGATAAACCCATTAGTTTCATTAGTATTAATGCGACGTGTAAAACCTACGTCAGCGCGAAAATCTTTTGTACGCCCAAAACTCTCAACAAAATAACCAAAATTACGACCAGTATAGTCAAGGTTAATAAAATAGGCTAAACCGTTGCCTGTACGGTAGAAGCTTGTATTTTGCTCTGGGTCAAAGAAGAAACCACGTGAGGTTGTACCTGTAAGTTGAAAACTAATAATCGTTTTAGGATTAAGTCTAGCCTTTCCATCAAACCCAAAAGTACTATTATGTCTCTCTATAAAACTACGTGTAGTGCCCAAAAAACCAAAGCTTGAACCCTGACCAATGTCACGTTTTAATCTTAAAATTCCTACATAAGCATTTTTATCTAAAAACTTAGTAATTTGAGGGCGTAGCTCAAGGTCATCTCTTTCCTCTTTACTAAAATTTCCTGGAGCATTATCTGAGGCTAACAGTATACCAAAAGTGTTTTTACCTTGTTTACCAGTAAGTTTTGCTGCGTAATCAGGTTCAACAATGGTTCGTGTGTTAATAATTCTGATTGGGGTTTGAAAAATATCAATTCCTTCTAAAAAGAAAGGCCGTTTTTCAGGAAAAAAGATTGGAAAACGCTGATTAGCCCTAATGACAGTAGAATCAGCCTCTACTTGGGCAAAATCTGGTTTGATTGTAGCGTCAAAAGTCAGGTTTGAAGAAAGACTAAGTTTTAAGTTTATACCAGGCTCAAATTCTGGGGCAGAATTAACAAACCGCCCCACTCCATTGACTGTAGGAACTCTTTTACCTGTTTCAGAAAAAGTCATAGTAGGAATAATTTCTAGAGTTTTTTCTGTTGAGATATTTTCAAAACCTACAACTTTACCAGACTGGGCTAAAAAGTCTGAACGGTCGCGAGAAATAGGTGTCCAAGAGTCTTGTTCTTCGTTAAACCTTTGGATTCCACGAAGTAATTGTATGCCCCAAGGCTTATCTTTTCCTGCATGATAGCGCAAAGACTTAAAAGGAATGGACACCTCTACTAAATAACCGTTGTCTACTAAACCGCCTTTGGACTCCATTACAACATCAACACTAAAATCTTCGCCTGCTCCTTCTGTAAGAATAGCATCAGCTTGTACTCCTACAGGGTTAAAGAAAAACTCATAGGCTTTTCTCTCATCATTAAAGGTATCTAAAATCACACCTACGTAATCATCGCTAAATACATTATCACGTTTAGCAATGGTAGAGCGAACTTTATCTGGTTCATCATAAGCATAAAAGGCTATATAGAGGTGTTTAGCATCATAACCCATAAAGACTTCTGTAGGTTTAGAGGGTGCAATATTCTCCGCAGGTCTACGTTGATAGAAATCTTTGAAAGTAGCACCAGACTTCCAAACATCATCAAATTTACCATCAATAACAGGTGCACTCTCAAACCATACTATTTTCGCAGGTTGAGCTTTTTCTGGTGGTAACACTATAGTTTTAGATATCTTAGTAGCATCACCATCTGCTTTTGCCAAAGTTGGCATTAAAAACAAAAAACAAATACATAAAAAAGTAAGCCATAGCCTACTAAATCTTGATCCTAGTACCAGTTTCATAAAATTTCTTCCTAGCTTCCAGCATAAATATTAAGTCTTAAGTGCCCATTGATTTATCGATTTATCTATGGGCTATTCTCAAATGCCTTGTAAGGGCATTAATAACTTAGAGGTTTTTCTTTTACAATCAATAAATTACAAGGAAAATTACATAGAAATGAGATATTTTAACTAGGTGACTATTGAGTTAGTCTAACTGCACCACTAATATCAAAGATATTTACAGAGGTTCCACCCGAACCTATTTGTCCTTCAAAATTGCTGCGATCATATTTTTTCGTAATAGTCCAGTTAGGTAGATTGACTGAAACATTGCCACTAACATCTTTGACTTTTAAATTGGCATTTACGCTATTAGTAAACTTTAAGTTCACATTACCACTAATATCATTGATTTTTAAGCCATTAGAAATTTGCTCAACCCCTATTTCAACATGGCCACTAATATCATAAATGTGCTCACAATTAATTACTTCGCCAACTCTCACACTACCACTAATATCATAAATCTGCTTACAACTAGTTGCTTGGCCAACCTGTACAGATCCGCTAATATCGTTTACTTTTAATGCTCCTTGAATGCTATCAACTCCTGCAAACCCACTAATATCACTCAAGTGTAAATCAACTTGTTTAGGTAGTTTTATTTGGATTCTTTGTCTAGTTTCTCTATTGTTATTGTGTATACCGAAATGGCTTTCAGTAAAGACACGAAAGACTTTACCACTTTGTTCTACTTTGATTTTGTTAAACTCTAAGTCTCTGCGATCACGAGCAGAATGTACTACATAAACCTCTGTTGTATCTCCTGCTATAGTTTCTATTTCCAAAAGCCCACTTATGTCTGAAATATCTACTTGCGTTCCAGGCTCAAGACTATAGCTTTGTCGAAATTCTTCTTTTTCTGGCAAATCATCGTATTTACGGGTTTTATGGCTCTTCTGGCTTTTTTCTTCTTGGAGATCAAATATATCTCCAAAAGAAATATAGCCGAAAGGAAAAGTTAGGCTCATTAGAATTACTAGTATTAAGCTTTTCATTGTTTTTCTCCTGTTAAGTTATATTTAATTATGTCCCTAAAGGACTGGGTTATTACTAGATATTGCTAACGCAACTAAGGATTTATTTTTTCTTTAGAACCAATGAGTTAGCGTAGCAAATTCCAAGAATAATTATTTACATTCTGAGGAAGATTTTTTGTAACCCTTAAACAAAGTTACTGCACCAGTAAAGGTAGAAAGCTTTATTTGTGTCTGTCCATCACCATAACGACCAATAATGCTTTCTTGACCATGCTTTACAACATTTTTAGAATTAGGCTCAATTTTTAACTCAAGGTCTGTTTCTATTTCGCCTTTATAACAAAACATATCGGCACTAAAACCTGGAGGATTATCTTGCATAACAAATGAAATATCTCCTGAAGTAGTCTTAAGAGAATAGCGGCCTTTAGGACGAATCGCACTTTCAACCGTTATATCTCCATTAACTGTAACGACTTGAATATCATCAGTAACATCTTCTAGTGCTATTGAACCACTAGCACTATTTATGTCTACACGTCCTTTAATACATTGTGCCTTAATTTCGCCACTGATTGCAGATATAAGTAAATCGTTCTCCAAGTTTGATATCCGGGCGTCTCCACTAGAAAGAGAGAGGTTAACTAGTCCTGTAACGGTTTCAATATCAATATCTCCTGATACAGATTTACAAGTTAATTCTCCTTGTACATTTTTTACAGACACATCCCCACTAAAACTTGTTATATTAACTGCCCCGCCAGCACTTTCTAGAGATATATTTCCACGCCTAGTTTTAATATTTGTTCTACCTGCTTGCGTTATATGAATATCTCCTGAGGATAGATTAAGATCCAACACCCCTACGTTAATAATATCTACATCACCTGAAGTCATTGTCAGTGTAGTAGTACCTGTTATATTTTCAATTCTTAGATCTCCAGACCTTTTATCAATAATTTCTATGTCTACACCTTTAGGCACTTTTACAGACATATCAAAACCACTATGTCGTTGCGAATATGGGGCAGAAACAATAAACTTGTTACCTTCTTCTTTAATAGTTAATGGAATTTCATCTGCTACTGCTTGCAGTTCTTCACGATCCCAGCCAATAACGCTTAAATCCCCAAACCGACTATCAATAACTACTTTACTTCCTTGTGCGATTTTCTTTTCTATAACCCCTAGGTTATTTCTATTAGTATCTTGATTATTTCTATTGGTGTGTTGTGCTAATACAGTTTGAGAAAAGCATCCCATCACTAAGAGTGCCAATATTATTAATTTGGCAAATGAATATTTAGTGTGGTTAGAAATATTTTTAGTCATAAACCTTTATCCTTCTATTAGTTACCAAAGTTTTCATTTATGGTAACAATTTCTTGCAACACTTCTACTTTTTTGGCATAAGCGGCCAACATATACTGTGCAATTACTGGATCTTTGGGGCTTTGACGTATAGCACGCCGAGTTTGAGTTATATTCTCATCTATCACCCGCAAAGACTTATCAAAGCTAGCTTTTAACTCTGGTGACATTTGCCCATAATTCTTTTGAGCATCGTTAGACAAAATTGTAATTGCAGCCAAGTATTTTCCTTCAGCCTCTTTTATTAATTGTTGCGCTTGATTATTAGATCTACTTAATTTGTTAGGTTTAGTGATAGTTATTTTAGGTGCAGGCAAAGGTTCTAGAATAACTGGAGAGGTCTCTTCTGTTATACCATCTATTTTTGTAATTGTTGGCATAGTTGCTGGTGTAGCCGTTGGTGTAGCACTAGCAACAGGATCTTTATTAACTTCTAGTTTAGAAAAGTTTTTCATCACCATAATGGTTGTTACTACTGTCACTAAAATAAGTGATACTGCTACAAATATAGGAACAAGGTTAGGAGTATTGAATAAACTCTTGATCAAGCCTTCTAGCCAAGACATACGTGTTTGAGGCTTTCGTATTTGTTCCCCTAGCCTAGCTTCTATAGCAGAACGTAGAGATGGACTAATAACTATATTGCGCTGATAGTTATTATAAACATTCTGTTCGCTTTGAAGCCTTTTGTAGGTTTTAGAGCAAGCCATACAAATAAATAAATGTGTGTCTATAGTCTGAGTTTGATGCTCATCTAGCTCACCATCAAAATATTCTTCTATTACTAGTAAGCAATCATTACATTTCATAAACCAGACTCCATATAAGGGCGAATTTTTTCTCTCATTTCTGCTCTAGCACGACGTAAATCTGTTTTAACTTTGCCCAAAGAAAAACCTGTGATTTCCGCAATCTCTTCATAGCTATGATGATTAAAAACCTGTAGGGTAAATACCAATCTTTTATCTTCATCTAAGTTGGCTAATGTTTGCTTAATCAATACATTAAGCTCCTTATTTAAGAGTGCTCCTTCAGGCAAGACTTCTTTGTCCTTAAAATTATCTGCTCCAGCATCTTCTAGGGTTAGGTTTTGCTTACTTCGTCTTGTCCTTAAGGATTCTCTAGTAACGTTTTTAGCTATGCTAAAGAGCCAAGTAGAGAATTTTGTTTCTGCCCAAAAGCTTTTATCAAAACCCTTAAAAGCTCTAACAAAAGTTTCTTGAGTTAAATCTTCTGCTAAGTCTTGATGACCTACCATATCATAAATAAAGCTAATAATTGGACGACCATAACGTTCAAAGACTTGATGAAAAGCCTCCTTATCGCCAGATTGGACGCGTTCTACAAGTTCTTCAGAACTGTTTGATAAAATTCCAGTCTTAGTTTTAGACTGGCCTGTTAATCCCATAATGTCCATTGTTATTTGCTTAATTTTAAGTTTTGTAGGTTAATGACAAATAGCAGAAAAAAGTTTCACTTCTAGCTAAAAGTTTTTCCGGTTTTGATTTTAATAAAATTTAATGAAAAAATTTCTACGCTACCCAATCATCCTTATAATAGTTTGTCTAATTGGCTATAACATTTGGAGTGCAAGTGGTCGTAAGTCTCCACCAAGTATTACTCAAGAAACTTGTTCAACGGAACAAGAGGTTTTTGGCACTAATTCAGGACTAGGAAATTTGATTGGTATTCAACCTAAACTTTCACCTACGGATTTTGCTAGCGAAATAAATTTTTTTAATAAAATAGATAGTTACTTAAAAGAAGCCCAGCAAGCAAGCTTTTTTACAGATCGCAGTGTAGTAGTTTTTCCTGAATACATCGGTACTTGGTTAGTAGCAGTAGATGAAAAACAAGCTGTTTATACTGCCCCTAACCTTCAAGAAGCTATGAAAATAATGGTTAATAGCAACCTAGGAAACTTTCTTATCTCCTATGCTGCTGCTCCAAAGGTAAAGGATAAAACTGCTTATAGCCTCTTTATGATGAAATCAGAACAAATGGCAGCTATTTACCACCGTACTTTTTCTAGACTAGCTAATAAGTATCAAGTAACGATTGTTGCAGGTTCAATAGTCTTACCTAATCCACAAATCAAGAATAATCAATTAATCACTGGATCAGGAGATTTATATAATGTAACAGTAATTTATCAGCCAAAAGGAACCCCTTATCCTCAAATAATTAAAAAAGTCTTTCTAACCTCTGATGAGCAGCCTTTTACCTCTGTTGGCAAGTTAACAGAACCCCCTATTTTTCCCTTACCAATAGGAAATACTGCTATATTAATTTGTACAGATTCTTGGTTTCCTGAAACCTATCAGCATTTAGAAAACACAGAGGTAATAATTGTTCCTTCATATTGTTCAAAGGAAAATTCTTGGTCACAGGTCTGGCAAGGGTATAGTGATTATAGTACGCCAAATGATGTAGATAAAGCAGATATAGGAACTCTCACCCAAGAACAAGCTTGGTTAAAATATAGCCTAGCTGAGCGAATTAAAACCACCAAAGCTAGAGTAGGGATGAATGTGTTTTTACGTGGCCAGCTTTGGGGGTTAGGCTCAGATGGCTTTCCTATCTTGGTTAAAGACGGAAAAGCAATTCAAGGATTACGAGTAAGAGGAGCAAGTATTACTTGTTTATGGCTTTAACTAAAACTAGCTAACATTAAGTGAAAATAAGTAAAACAGACCAATTAAACTATCAACTCTTAGAGAACTGCAATCAAAAACTTCTGATGTTGAATATCTTGGAAAACTGGCAA
>CAZHXL010000265.1:0-4639 GCA_964536575.1 uncultured Clostridia bacterium
GCATATCATGAACAAAGTGAATTTTTTCATAAATTTCTAGGTAAAGACAAACCTCCACCTATTTCTAAACAAGACAAACCAACCCCTACTGACATTAAATTTAAGAAAACATCTGTAATATTTATAGCTGTAGGCGATATTATGATGTCACGAGGTGTTAATAGCGTTATTGCGCGCACTAATGACCCATTGCGCCCTTTTAGCTCTCTAGCAGAATTACTTGATAGTACAGATTTTAATTTTGGTAACCTAGAATCTCCTATTTCTGGTAGTGATAAGCCAGGCCCCGCACATAGCTTAGTGTTTAATACTCCAATAAAAAATGTTGAAGGATTAAGGAAGTATAATTTTAAGGTCTTAAACCTAGCTAATAACCATGCTTTAGATCAAAGAGTGGCAGGGCTTCACAATACCAGAAAGGTTTTGACAGAAAATAATATTACTTATCTTGGTGTAGGTGAGAATTTAAACGAAGCCTGGCAACCTAAAATTGTTACTTTTAATGGATTAAAAATTGGGTTTTTGGGTGCTTCCTATGCTTCAGTAAACGATGGTGGAATAAGTAGAAATGACCTTGTTGCTAGGATTGAAGACACTGAGTACTTGAAAAACTCGCTTACTGAACTAAAGAAAATAGCTGATTTTGTTCTAGTTACTATGCATGCTGGGGTTGAGTATGTTAGAACGCCACATCAAGGACAAATAGACTTTGCTCACACGGCAATTGATCATGGAGCAGATATTGTAATAGGCGCGCATCCTCATTGGATACAAACAGTTGAAAAATATAAAGATAAATATATTTTTTATTCTCTAGGGAACTTTATTTTTGATCAAGCCTGGAGCCAAGATACTAAAGAAGGGCTAGTATTAAAAATTTTTCTTGAAGGCCATCATGTAGTAGGAGAAACTAAAGATGTTTTAGTTGCTAATAAACCTCCTACTAAACTTGCTAAAATAGAGCTTATCCCTGTGGTAATTGAAAATTACAGCACTCCCCGTCGAGCAAATGAAACAGAAAAAGTAAAAATATTAGCAAAGATTAATTTTACAAATGATGTTTTGACTCCAGAGAGTGTTTTACCCGTTGTAGCAAAAAAATAAATATATTTAAAAAAGCTGGATATTTTCTTCTATTGCTAATAAAGCTATTATCTTTTCTCTAATTGTGTGTATAATAGGCACTTTACTAAGTAACACAACAGAGTATTAATTACACATTCATAAATATTATTACTGAAGGAGATATGTTATGGCTAAGTCTTGCCCTATAACTAGAGTTGATTTTCGTGAACATGCTCAACCTGTAAAGGTTGAAGTTAATGGCGTTCCTATGGTGGCTCAGGTCAAGGAATTTTCTACAGGGTCTTTTGGCTGGTATTTAGGTGGAAAATCTGTGATAGAGGTTGATGGAAAACAAGTAAGCGTACAGATAGGAATGAATTTAACTATAGTTGGAAGTAAAGATCTTCCCAAAGACGAGTAACTGTTCTTTATTTAATAGTCATGGCATTTACTACGCTAAACCATTGATTCTAAAAGGCGAACACATAAAAAAGGGCGAACCCATAGGTTCGCCCCTACAATTTTTCCCACCAAAAACTCTGTTAGGAAATAATTATGGATTTAAATATTTTGGTAATGGCCGCAGGGCTAGGAACGCGAATGAAATCGCAAAAGGCCAAAGTGTTGCATAGGCTTGTTGGTCAACCTTTGATTAATCATGTTTATCATGCGGCCTTAGGCTTAGCTCCCAAACGGGTTGTTATGATTGTTGGTCATCAAGCAAGCGATGTTGAACAAGTATTAAAAAACTTTCACTCAAGATTATTAAAAAAAGCAGAACAAAATAATACTCCTGTTGCTCCTGAATTTGTTTTACAAACAGAGCAAAAAGGAACAGGACACGCTGTAATGATGGCTAAAAAACTTTTAGCTAGAGACAATACACCTATTTTAGTTTTATCAGGAGATGTGCCATTAATTACCACTAATACTTTAGAATCAGTATTTACCCAACATCAGATACTTAATGCTACCGCTACTGTGCTTACTACAAAAGTTGCCAACCCAACAGGCTATGGCCGTATTATACGAACGCGACAGGGCAATTTTAGTCATATTGTTGAACACCGTGACGCGAGTTTAACAGAGTTAGAAATTAATGAAATTAATTCAGGGGTTTATTGTTTTGAGTCTCAAGCCTTGTTTGATGCCTTAGATAAGCTTTCTCCTAATAATGCTCAAGGGGAATATTATTTGACAGATATATTGTCCATACTAAGAAATCAAAATGATAAAGTGGCGATTTATCAACACAAAACCCCTGAAGAAGTATTAGGTATCAATAATCGTATTGAACTGGCTAATGCAGAGCATAGAATGAGAATGGCTAAACTAGAAAGCCTGATGTTAGATGGAGTTACAATTATTGACCCTAACAGCACTTTTGTTGACCTTGATGTAAAAATTGGTGCAGACACTACGATTTATCCTAATACAATTATCGAGGGAGAAACAATTATTGGAGAAAACTGTACTATTAATCCTGGTGCCCACTTAATAAACTCACACTTGGCCAATAATGTATTTATTCGGGACTATTCTTTAATAGTAGATTCATTTTTAGCTGACCAAACTACTGTTGGCCCTTTTGCTCATTTACGTATGGGTGCCCATTTAGAAGCTGGTGCCACAGTAGGTAATTTTGTAGAGGTAAAAAAATCTAAACTAGGGCAACGTACTAAAGCTATGCACTTAAGCTATTTAGGTGATGCCATAATAGGCTCTAGTGTAAATATTGGTGCTGGTACTATTACTTGTAATTATGATGGTAAAAATAAGCATACTACAGTTATAGAAGATAATGTCAAAATTGGCAGTGACACAATGCTAGTAGCTCCTGTGCGTATTGGACAAGGTTCTATGACTGGTGCTGGGACAGTTGTTACAAAAGATGTCCCAGAAAATTCACTTGCAGTAGGTATTCCAGCAACGGTAAAAAAACAATTAACATAAGGCATAATTTATGAATGATCTTAAGTATATGCAACAGGTCTTAAAACTTGCTGCCAAGGGTAGAGGGCAAGTAAGTCCTAATCCAATGGTTGGGGCGTTGGTAGTCAAAAGCGATGTAGTGCTTGGGAGAGGTTATCATCGTTATGAAGCTTTTGATCATGGTGAGATAAACGCTCTAAAAGAAGCTGGCACTTTAGCTACAGGTGCGACTCTTTATGTTAATCTTGAGCCATGTTGTCATCAGGGGCGAACTCCACCCTGTACTGACGCAATTTTGCGTAGTGGTATACATAGAGTGGTAGCCGCGATGACAGACCCTAACCCACTAGTTGGAGGCAAAGGTTTTCATATCTTGCAAGTAAATGGTATAGAAGTAGATATAGGGATATGTGAAAAAGAAGCCCGCTTACTTAATGAAAAGTTTGTTACATTTGTTACTTATAATCGTCCTTTTGTTTTGTTAAAAACTGCAATGACATTAGATGGAAAAATTGCTACCCATACAGGTCATTCACGCTGGGTTACTAACGAAGCGTCACGTCAGGCTTCGCAACTGCTACGCGCCGAATATGACGCAATTTTGGTTGGTGCTCAGACAGTTATTGCTGACGATCCAGAATTAACCTTACGTGTTGAAAATAAAAGACATCGTGCTTTAATGAGGGTAATAATTGATGGCAAGCTTAATACTCCATTAACAGCAAAAATGCTTACTACAGCAGATGTTTATCCTGTGTTAATTTTTGCTGATGAAATAGCTGCATCAATAGCACATGGAGGAATACTAGCTCTGCAAGCTAGAGTAAAAGAGTACGAGGCTAAAGGAGCGCAAGTGATTTTTGAGGCTGGGATTGATAGGCAAGTATCGCTACCAGCAATGCTTACAGAATTAGCACATAGAAAGGTTACTAGCTTGATTGTTGAAGGTGGCGCAAATGTCACAGGACAATTTCTTACTTCACATCTATTTGACAAAGTAACATTTTTTATTGCTCCTAAATTGGTGGGTGGCCGCGAGGCTATTGCTGCCATTGGTGGAACTGGGTTTTCTACTCTGGATCAAGCGGTAGAGCTAGAAGATATTGAAATTACTCGACATGAGCAGGATATTGAAATCACTGGGTATCCTAAAGTTAGCAAAAGCTAGCAACACTAGCAAAATAACTTAATCTAAATAAATTAGAGTCATATTTTGAAAGCTAAAAAGAGTTTAGGACAAAATTTTCTTGTTGATCAGAATATAGTTTTTCGTATTGTTAATTCTGTCTCTCCAACAAAAGATGAACTTGTGCTAGAAATTGGCCCAGGCCACGGCGCACTTACTGAAATGCTGATGGAAAGGGCTGGCTGGGTTGTTGCTGTAGAGCTAGATGATGAATTAGCAACCGAGTTACAAAACAAATTTTCTAAGTCAAACTTAACAATTATACTAGCTGATATTCTGGCTATAGATATTAGTGAGCTAATTAATAAAGAATTGGGTTTGCATCCACATCTAAAGAAAAAAATACGTGTAGTTGCAAACCTACCCTACTATATTTCTACTGCAATACTAACTAAGCTAATAGCTTCGCGTATAGCAATTAGAGATATGACATTAATGTTACAAAAAGAAGTTGCT
>CAZHXL010000265.1:4649-7455 GCA_964536575.1 uncultured Clostridia bacterium
CATAAACCGTCGCTGATTGTTTTTACTATCCAAAAAGAAGTTGCTGAGCGTATTGCTAGCCCACCATCAAATAAAGACTATGGAATATTATCTGTGTTGGCACAAATCTACTCTCAAACAAAAATACTTTTCCCAGTAAAATCAGGTTCATTCCGTCCTATTCCTAAAGTAGATTCTGCTATTTTACAGCTAGAGGTCTATACTAAACCCTTGGCTGAAGTAATAGATGATGATTTGCTAGTAAAAATCTTACAAGGAGCTTTTTCCCAAAGACGTAAAACCATTCTAAATAGCTTAAAATCTACTGCTAATCAAGTCCATCCACAATTATTAACCGAACATATAATTGACCTGCTCCGTTTAGCTGATATCACTCCGCAAAGACGAGCCGAAACATTAAGTTGTCAAGAATTTGCTCAACTAACAAAAGAGGTTTACAAATATCTAGAAGTTAAGAGCAAGCTATTAATAAAAATTCCCTAGGGAAGAAAAGTTCCTGTAAACTTCCGGGATTTTGTAAGAAATTTCAAAAAAAAAACGACTTTATATTAGAGGCCAAACTGTTAGGTTTTTACCTTTGAGCCAGAAAAGACAGTTTTATAAATAAGCAAGTATATGAGGGTAAACTAAAATGGAGTCCAATACTAATGAAGCAAAAATGAACGCACTGATTGAGGGTGGCCGTAAAGCACTAGAGAAGTACTTGGTTAGTTTAGGAGAAAAAGTTTGTTGTTTGAATCCAATAAATTGTCCCTTATCAGAACTTAGTGCTAATGAAGCTAAAATAAAAGTGTTGATTGAAAGCGGACAAAGAGTTGCAAAAAATTATTATCAAGAAAGAATTTCTAATCTTTCTATAAGAAGCTAGTTAAAAACTTACTGAAAAAATGAAATTTTTAAGATTAGCCTAGTTAATTACTGCTAAACATTGAGTGAGATAAATTTGGCACTCAATATTTGGCTATGCTATATTGCAGCTTGATTAATAAATCTGAGAATAGAAAGAAATAACTGTGGCTAATCGTGTAGAGATTCTCCCAATCGGGGGGTTAGGCGAATTTGGGATGAATTGCCTAGCAATCCGTTATGAGGATGAAATTATTGTTGTTGATGCAGGACTAATGTTTCCTGATCCCCATTTCTGGGGTGTAGACATTATCGTTCCAGATTTCCAATACTTAAAAGATAATCGTGATAAAGTTCGTGCGTTGATTTTGACCCATAGCCACGAAGATCATATTGGATCAGTCCCATTTTTATTAAAAGCTATTAATATTCCTGTTTATGCTACCCCTTATACCGCCGCAGTTTTAGCCTCTAAATTAGATGAGCATGATCTTTTAGATGAAGTATTAGTACATACTATAAGACCCAAAGAAACTATTGATCTTGACCCTTTTAAGATTGAGTTTATCCGGGTTTCCCATTCCACAACAGATTGTGCTGCTTTAGCCATTCGTACTCCTGTAGGTGTAATTATTCATACTGGTGATTTTAAGTTTGATGAAACCCCAGTTTGTGGTAGTCCAATAGATGTTGACTCCCTACGTCGTTACGGTGATGAAGGAGTCTTGGCTTTACTCTCAGATTCTACTAATATTGAGCGTCCTGGGCGTATGTATTCAGAACGTGATGTGATTCCAGCACTGGAAAATATTTTTGATAACGCTACAGGGCGAATAATTGTTAGTTGTTTTACTTCTAGTATTCATCGAATCCAAATTATTTTAGATTTAGCCGAAACTTTCCGTCGTAGAGTTACTGTTATTGGTCGTAGCATGATCCGTAATATTGATACTGCTGAGAGTACACGTTACTTAGATATTCCTGATGGGCTATTAATTACTCCTGCTGATACACAACGCTTTGCTCCACACCAAATAGTAATGCTAGTAACAGGTTGTCAAGGCGAACCAATGTCAGCACTCTCACGAATGGCAGTTGATAATCATAAACAAGTAAAAATTCAAACAGGAGATTCTGTAGTACTCTCTGCTCGTCAAATTCCTGGGAATGAAAAATCTATTTCACGTTTAATTAATCATCTTTATAAACGTCATGCACAAGTTTATGACTCTACTAGCTCACGTATTCATGTTTCTGGGCATGGTTCACAAGAAGACCTGAAAATGATGTTGGAGGCAACCAGACCTAAGTTCTTTATTCCTATTCATGGCGAATACCGCCAACTTTATCAACATAAGAAATTTGCTTGCACTTTAGGTTATAAATCAGAACAAATAATATTGGTTGAATCAGGGGATACTATTGAACTCGAAAAGGACTCAGTTTCTGTAACAGGAAAAGTTCCTGTTGGACGCACCTATATTGATTCTACTGGTGTTGGTAAAATAGAAGACTTGGTAGTACGAGATCGTAAGCATCTTGCTTATGATGGAATTGTCGTACCTATTGTTGCTATTAATAAAAGTACTGGAAAGATAGAAATTGAACCAGAGATTATTACTAGGGGTTTTAATATTCCTAATGATGATGAAGGCGGTTATTTAGCTAAACTATCAAACCTCGTTACTGAAACTATTACTTCTTCTGGGCAAGATGAGCGTAGAGATGAAGCTGTAATTAAAGAGAAAATTCGGTTGGAGCTAAAACGTTTTATTCAAAGAAGAACAGGTTATCGCCCAACGATTATTCCAGTGATTTTAGAAGTCTAAAATTTATTAATAAAAACACTGCTCTAACGCTTTTTCCTTCCTAAATCGTAGAATAACTTATAGGAGCTTAATTTATGGGTACAGTTTTTGAAGCTTTTGTTTTTTGTGGTGACTTTGAAGAAGCAGCAAAT
>CAZHXL010000265.1:7465-8450 GCA_964536575.1 uncultured Clostridia bacterium
TGAGCTATTTAATTTTGAGCGTAGCCACTTTGAAGTAGAAGAAGATATGAGTGTTGTTTATATTTATACCCCAGAAATTCTAGACCCAGAAATTGTTGAAAATATTGCTAAAGAATTATGCCAAGAGTTTAGTAGATGTTTATATGTTTATTGGAATGATGAAGAAAATACAAGTTATTCAATGATTTATGATGAAACAGGTTTTTTAGAGATGTTTGGGGAAGATGATGAAATTTGGGTAGAACTTGAAAACTCTAGTCCAAACCTTAAAGGGCCACGCTACACTAGACAAGAAGTAGCAGAAAATCCAGATTCTACAAAATCATATACCTGTATTTTTAGTTCTCTAGATTCTGCCCTACTACGCTTAAAACCTGATGCTACTGTAAAAGGACAAGCATTAATTGTACTAGAAGCAGAAGATGAAGATGAAGATGATGAAGATGATGAGGACGGTGACTTAGAAGACCAAGAAGACTCAGAAAGTTTCTTCTAGACTGCTTATGAGTCCAATTACACATTTTTTTATTGGTTGGTTAGTTGCTATTCCAACAAAACTTACCAACAGAGAACGTGCTCTAATTGCTTTTGCTGGGGTAACCCCTCATGCGCATCAACTTAAGGACGTAAAATATAGCAAAATAAGCCTTTTTTGATTTCGCTCGAATTTTAAGAATTAAACAACAATACTGTATTCAAACAGTTAGGCTTTAAAAACTAGATACCAAAATCTCAAAATTTGAACAATGGACAAAATTCCGATAACTATTTTATTAACAATTACTTGACTCTCTTAAGTTGATGCGCATGAGGTACCAACCCATAAAGTTCTCATATGACCTTCAAAGATGGTTCCAAGATAGCTGAGGTTATGCAGATCTCTCTTGCTACTGTTAATCGTGAATTAAGAGTGGCAAAAGCTTGGCTGCATGGCCAAATAAAGGTTGGTGATACAGAGCCTTGAGCTAGCCTTGAGCCTATAGAT
>CAZHXL010000266.1:0-7329 GCA_964536575.1 uncultured Clostridia bacterium
TTCTGACTATTCGAGAAACAGACCAGCAACAATAATACCGTTATTTGCTAGGTGAAAATTTTGAAGCAATCCCTTGGGGAAACATTAAAACAGGTACTCACCTAACCCCGCCACGACAATTTATGTTGGATTTAGTAGATCGTTACCTCCAAGTTGATTCAGAAAATTTTTCTCCGCTAGAAAGTTTGGCTTATGGGGGGTTGGGCAATGGTTGGGGCGTTGGTTGTTATGTTTTTTCTAAACCAGAATTAGAAAAAATTGGCCTAGATAAAATAAAAATGATGAGTGCATACAAAACTGTATCTGCGCGTATTGGAATATCAGGAGCAAAAGACGATGCTAGCCCTTATACAATTGGCGAATTAGATAATTACCAAGCTGAATTTGAAATTGATGCAAATGCTAAATCCATTTATAAACGTTACTTAAAGAAAAAGCAAACCTTAAACAAAAAAGATTTTTTCTTAGGCAAACCAGCTTTAGCTATTCTTACAAAAGACTTAGGTGAGAGAAAAAAAATAGCTTACAATGATATGGAGTTTTATAGCGATCGTGACCAAAGTGCTTATCGACCTTGGATTACTGTTGAAGAGTTAAAAAAACACCCTAACTTTACTTATATTAGCGATAGTTTGGTAACAGAGTTTACTGAAAATAGCGATCGGGTAAGGGTAAAGGCAATTAACACAAATACTAATGAAAAAGTCTCTTATACAAGCAAAAAACTCCTACTGGCATCAGGTGTTTTAGGTACAGCAAGAATTGTCTTAAGGTCTTTTCAGAGTGAAGACAAGCAATTACCATTACTATGTAACCCTTATGGTTATATTCCTTGTCTACAACCAACTATGCTAGGGCGAGAAATTGAACGCCATAAAATGGGTTTTGCTCAACTTTCATTGTTTCATGATCCCAATCAACAAAACTTTGATATAGCAATGGCTTCTATTTATAGTTACCGTTCTCTAATGCTATTTCGGCTAATTAAAGAATCTCCTCTAAATTTTGTAGATGGAAGAATATTTATGAAGTATTTTTTATCAGGCATTGTAGTTATGGGAATTCATCACCCTGAAACTAGCTCTAATGGCAAATACTTACATCTAAACCGTAGTGAAACAGCAATAACTGGCGACAAACTTAAAATAAACTATCAATTATCAGATCTAGAAAAACAAACTATTACTCAAAAAGAAAATGATTATATCTGGGCAATGCAAACATTAGGATGTTACGCACTTAAGCGGGTTAATCCTGGATATGGTTCAAGTATTCATTACGCAGGAACCTTACCATTTAATGAGCAAAACACTGCTTATACTTTAGCACCAACAGGTAGATTAAATGGGACACATTCAGTTTATGTAGCGGATGGTTCTGGCTTTAAGTATTTACCAGCAAAAGGTCTTACTTTTTCTTTAATGGCTAATGCTCATTTAGTGGCCGAGTCAGCTTTAACAGAGTAAAAATTATGGAAAACCCTATTGTAATCATTACTGGAGCTAATGGTTTTATTGGTTCAAACTTAGTCAAACATTTCTATGAAAAAGGCTGGCGAGTGTTAGCATTAGTTCATAATCTCCCTACCTTAAAATTAACAGGGGTAGAATATCATAAGTATGATTTAAGCACTTCAATAGATGAAACTATTTTTGACAAAGCTGATTACTTAATCGATTGCGCTTATATTAAATATGACAGTAAGGCTAGTATTGATTCAAACCAAATAAATATTAATGGAACTAAACAACTCATTTCCTTAAGTAAGAAATATAGATTAAAGCATAATATATTTCTTTCCAGTATGTCAGCACAACCTGAAGCTGAGTCTAATTATGGAAAACAAAAATTTGCTTTAGAAAAATTTTTTGTTGGAGAAAACAATCTAGTAATTCGCCCTGGGTTAGTACTGGGTAGCGGTGGTCTTTTTTACCAAATGAGTGATTTTATCAAAAAAAATAAGTTGATCCCTCTAATTAGTGGTGGCAAACAACCTCTACAAACAGTGTTTATTGATGATTTAGTTTTAGCCATTGATAGAGCAATACAAGAAAACATATTTGGTAATTACACTGTGGCCGAGCCTACTGCTGTTAGCTACCATGAGTTTTACCAAGCCCTTTGTGAAAAGCTTAAAATAGACGCCAGGTTTGTTTCAGTACCATATTTTTTAGTAGATTTAGGGGTAACATTTTTTAGTTTACTTAAGATAAGGCTTCCAATTACAAAAGAGAACCTACTTGGGCTAAAAACCCTTAAAGCTGTAGACGTAACAAAAGATCTTAATAAATTTGGATTAATAGTAAGAAGTTATAAAGAAAGCTTAAAGAGTATCAGCTAGATTTACTTTTAATCCTATCATGGGTTTGCACTCTTCTGATTTTGGGCCCAAGCAATATTATTTTTGATAAGAGGATAATCTGGTTTAATTTGTAAGGCTTTATTGCCTGCCTCAATAGCTTTATCCCATTCTTTTAGCTTAATGTAAGAAACACAAATATTATTATAAGCATCTGCACTATGGGGGTTTAGTGCCAGGGTTTGGTTGCAAGACTCGATACATTCTTTATAAAAACCATTTCTAAAATAAATAGAACTCATACCTACGTAAGTAATTTCCAGAACTTTTTTCTGTCTAACTTGGTGATTTTCTCCTTGTACTCCATAAAGATGTGAGCCATATTTAACAACTAAATCACTAAAGGCTTTAGCCCCTATAAATAGTACAAATATTATTACTGGCACAACAAAAATATTTTTTTGTCGCAAAACTGCTAAATAAGCATTTATTGCTGAGTTTTTTTCTGATACTAAATAACTAAAAAAAATAAACGTTAGGGCTATTATAGAAAACCAACACAGTAGTTCATAATGCACAACAACTCCTCCCCATACCCCAACATCAGCACTAGCCACATCCCAAGGCAATCCTGCTGCCCACCAGTTATAAACCAAAAATAGAAATAACCCTGAGGTTAAAAAGAATATACCTGTTGCTCCTAAACCCAAACTTACTATCCAAGGTGTTAGCCAAACCAAATACTGCACACCAAAACCTGGAGATAAACTCATAAACAGGAAAAAGATAAAACTTACTTGCAAGAAAAGGTGTGGTTTTTTGTTCCCTAAATTCATCCAAATTGAAGCAATAATAACTATTGCTATAACTAAAAATTTTCCTTTGTTATAAAAAAAATCATTAAGCCAATGATTGAAAGGAAAGCACCAAAGTAGGATTCTAGAAATTCCCCAATTACCATAAAAACTACCGTAACCAAAAATACTTCTAAGTATTTGTACTGGCTCTTGAAAAATATAAGGTAGAGAAGTAAAAAACCAAATTATTGTAGCACTTAAGATGTACTCTAGGCGTCGTTTATTAGTTGGTAAATAAAAGAAAATGCAAGGAGCTAAAATCACTGGAACAATTTTAACATTTACAGCTAAAGCCATTGCTATTCCAGCTAAATGATAATTACCAATATCATTACTTAAAAGAATTTCATATACTGACCCAGGCAATAACTTAGATAAAGTTTCATTATCTATATCTATTAAATAAACTGAAAGTAAGACAAAAAATATCATTATTGGATCAGTATTACCATGAAAACCTGATATCATAATTGAAGTAGGAGCAAGAGCTAGTAAAAGTAGTTTAGGTAGTGAAAAATTATTAGTTGATTTAAGAATTTTATAAACTATAACCAAACTTCCAATATCAGCTAGTATTGGAAAAAAGCGCAGCAAAAAATTAAAACTTATGCCAAAAGTTGATTCTAATAAACCTATTATATAAAGTATATGAATCATCATTGGAGGATGATTCCACCAAGATAACTGCTGATAAAGTACAATTCCTCCATAGTTGTTTGCTACATCTAAAAACATTTTCCAATAAAAAATATCGTTTGTACCCATGGTTTGACTAGCAAGTAACACTTTAATTATAAATGCTGTTATTGCTGCTATTATGACAAGAGTCAATGAGTTTCTTTGTAATTTTAGAAGTGTTATTTTCTTAAGATTCTCTAGACTAAGAGTTTCACTAAAAGAAATTTTTGAATCTAACTTAGAAATATTAGGATTATTAACAGGTTTATTTGTAGGTTTAGTAGAATTTATAGTAGAGTGTTTACCTAAATGTTTTTTCATTATATATTATATATTAAACACATAAATTTTCAGTTTTTAAGTAAAAATAAACCAAACACTAAGAAACAATAGCTGTAACTAAATACATTGTAACCTAAATAAAATGGTATTTTGAATTCTTACTTACACCCGCTGGGCTATTATCAGTAGCCCATAGCGGGGCTTAAGATTAATACTTGATTTCTTAAGTTACAGAGTAATAAATCATTAATTAATAGCTTTGGCAAGTTTTACACACCAATTAAGAGTTTGTAAGAGATTCTACAAAATTTTTAACTCTTAAGATTTGATTTTACTTCAAACTGTTAATTATTTTTTGATTTATCAATCTTGCTGTAGTTTTTAACTAAAGAGGGGATTTTACTACTATCAATAATACTTCTCAAGAAATATTTAGTTGTGTAAATTCCGAACTTATTATTTTATTAAGGTTTGATAGGACAAGTTGTTTCTACAAATAGCTTTTGTTATATTCGACTTTATCTAAACCCAACCAGTTATTCTACAAGGCTTAATTTTAGGAAAATTTTATGTTTGATTTTGAAAAAGTAAATGAAGAGTTATACAAAAAAGTTTTTTGGATTATCTCAGTTTTAATGTTAATTATTATGGTCTATCAAAGCCGTAATTATGGTATGAACTGGGATGAATACTGGTTTAAGGATTATGGGGAAGACGTTCTAAACTTTTATTTAAGTCTTGGTCAAGATCGAACCCTGGAAACAAAAGCTCGTAGTGCTACCTATGAAACAGTTGCATATTATGGTGGATTAGTAGAGCTTATTGTTGCAATAATCAACAGATATTTCTCTAATCGAGATCCTTTTGATAATCACCACTTTGTTACAGCAATTTTTGGTTTTATTGGTGTTATATTTTGTGGTTTAACAGCAAAGCAAATATCTGGTTGGCGAGCAGCAATTATTTCATCCTGCTTTTTGTTTGTTACTCCAGTATATTTTGCTAATTCAATGCACAACTCTAAAGACATACCTTTTGCGGTTGGAAATATAGCAGCCCTATATTTTATGATAGTTTTTCTTAAAGAATGGCCTAAAGTTAACCGCAAAGCCTGCATTGGTTTAGCCATAGCAATATCTGTAGCAATTGGTGTACGTGCTGGAGGTATATTACTAATTCCATATATAGGTTTATTTTTCTTGATCAAAAACCTTTACTCCTATTTAGAAGGTGAATATACAAGTAAAAAAGAACTTTTTGAGCAAATTAAGAGAGGAGTTCTGCCTCTAGGATTAACTGTTTTAGGTGGTTATATAGGAAGTTTGCTGTTTTGGCCATATGCTTTGTTAAATCCAATAACAGTCCCTATAAAAGCACTAAAACTTCTTTCTAATATTTATTTCTTTGATTCATATGGCCTATTTGACGGGAAATGGATTCACCGATGGGAAATACCTTGGTATTATATTCCTAAGTGGATTATTGTTTCCACCCCTCTTTTTATTTCTTTAGCACCTTTAGTTTTATTAGCACTAGTAATATTATTAAAAGGCAAGCTACCTAAACAGCCTTTACTTTTCTCAGCAATGCTACTTTTTGCATCAATATTCCCAATAGTTTTTGTAATTATAAAACAGTCTAACTTATATGATGGCTGGCGACATATGTATTTTGTTTACCCTCCATTAGTGGTGGTTTGCGCTTTGATTTGGGACGGTTTACTTTCTATAAACAAAAAACAAGTTCAAGTACTTTTAAGTTTTGGTTTGTTAGTTTTAACCTTAGAGCCTTTTTTCTTTATGATAAGAAACCATCCTAATGAGCAATTCTATTTTTCTCCATTAGTTGGAGGAATCAGTGGAGCTTTCAAAAAATATGAAATGGATTATTATGGGACTTCTTTTAGAGGAGCAATAGAATGGATTGCTAAAGATCCAGAAATTAACAAATCTACAAGTAAGATTCGAGTAAGTGCTTTATATGGAGAATATCAAGTACCTAAACACTATATTGATAAATACCCACAATTAGTTTACGTGAATTCTTCAGATCCATCTGATTATTCATTAATTTTGCCATCTCAGGCTAAACATAACCACGATTTACTACTTAACTGGCCGCCCGCAAGTACTGTATACCAAATTAAGGCTGATGGTGTGCCAATAGTGGCAGTAGTAAAAAATAACAATCCTCCTCAAAACACTAATGATTTATTGGCAAAACTAAAATCAAATAGTAAAGACTTAACAGCTAACTTCTTTCTTGACCTAAGCTTAGGGTTTTTCCAAGCAAAAGATTACCCTAATGCCATTGTTGCAGCAGAAAGAGCTTTAACTTTAGACAAAAACAGCATAGTTGCTTACAATAATATCTGTACTTCATTCAATAACTTACTTTTATTTACTGAAGCAATAGAAGCAGGAAAAAAAGCTATTGAACTTGCGCCAGATTTCCAGCTTGCTAAAAATAATTACCAATATGCTGTATCAAAGAAAGATGAGATAGTTGATCCTAAAATAAAAATACAGAATTACCTTAACCTTAGTTTTGCTTTTTACTATATTGGTAATCAAGAAAAAAACATTGAGTTTTCCAATAAAGTCTTAGCACTCGACCCTAATAACGTAATAGCCTACAACAACTTATGTGTAGCTTATATACAATCAAATCAGTTAGATAAGGCTATTAATGCAGCAGAAACAGCACTTAAAATTGCACCAGGTTTTCAGCTTGCTAAAAACAACTTAGCCTGGGCAAAAAGCCAAAAACAACAATAACCCCGTCCAATAAACCTAAGATATAGAGGGCAGGCACATAGGTCTGTCCCTACTTTAAATTGCTTTTCCGCTAACTACGAAAGTTTTCGTTGACACGACGAAAGTCTTCGTACTAAACTCTTCGTACATTAAAACTAAAACCTAAGGAAACCAAAAAGCCTATGTCAAGAGGAGAAACGCTTCGCCCTACAGAGTCAGAGCTACAGATTCTCAAAGTACTTTGGAAAAGAGGAGCTAGTACAGTCCGAGAAGTAAACGAGGTCTTAAGTCAATCTAAACCAATGCTTTACACAACTGTATTAAAGCTAATGCAAATAATGACAGAAAAAGGTTTGGTAAAAAGAGATCTGTTGCAACGTGCCCATCTTTATGAAGCCAATGTGGCCGAGTCACAAACTCAACAACAACTAGTAGGAGATTTGCTAGAAAAAGTCTT
>CAZHXL010000266.1:7339-8429 GCA_964536575.1 uncultured Clostridia bacterium
ATGCGGGCATTAAGTAATAAAAAAGCTTCTCCAGAAGAAATCTCTGAGATTCGTAACTTATTAGATGAATTTGAGCGAGGGAAAAAATGATGTTTTTAGATTTACTGCTTAATCATCCTAATATTCAAGCTTTAGGTTGGGCATTAGCTCATTTTATTTGGCAAGGAGCTTTACTAGCAGTAATACTAGCTTTAGCTAAAATATTACTTCGTTCCTATTCAGCTAATTTACGCTATACAGTATCTTGTATCACACTTAGTTTAATGCTACTAATAGTAGTAGGCTCTTTTTTGCATAGCTCAAAATTTGCTTCTTATAATCCTAATCTAATCAAACTTAATTTACCTTGGAATGATAACGAACATGCTGAGCAAGAAGCTTATTTTTCTAATGCAAGTCTAGTAGAAAAGCCTAAGCCAAAAATCAAGTCTCAACAGTTTAATGAGATAAATCAACCGCTCATTTTTAAAGATAAAGTGTCAACCACTATGCCTTGGCTTGTCTGTTTATGGGCAATAGGGGTTGGTCTTATTGCAACCCGTTTTTCTATTGGATATTTTTTAGCCAAACGTCTTGTCCAAAAAAGCATTCAACCCTTTTGCTTAGAACTAGAAGCAAAGTTTAACACTTTAGCTCACAAACTATGTATTACTCAAACAGTACAGTTCTATCAATCAGCTAATGTAGAAGTCCCTATGGTTATAGGATGGCTAAAACCAATAGTTTTAATTCCTGTTAGCTCTCTAACAGGCTTACCAACGACACAACTAGAAGCCATAGTTATTCATGAACTTGCTCATATTCGTCGCTATGATTACCTAGTCAATATACTTCAAACCTTAATTGAAACACTACTTTTTTATCATCCAGCAGTTTGGTGGGTATCAAATCAAATTCGTATAGAGAGAGAAAATTGCTGTGATGATATTGCTGTAGAGTTTAATGGAGATCCACTCACCTATGCTAAAGCATTGGTTAATTTAGAAGAAATCCGCCAACCACAACAAGTGGTATTGGCTGCAAATGGAGGCATATTAATGGAAAGAATTAAAAGATTGTTAATCGGTAAACCTAAAGGCAAAAATCTTTT
>CAZHXL010000267.1:0-8424 GCA_964536575.1 uncultured Clostridia bacterium
CGAAAAAGAATAGATGGCTGTAAAGCTCGTTTATCTTTACGTACCATAAGAGTAACTACAGTACCAAGCTTAATACCTTCGCGGTTATATTCTGTGGAGAAAATACTTGGATCTGGCTTACCTTCAGGGGTAAGTTTTCCTGTTTCTCTACTATCTCCGTTCATACAATCAAACCACAGTTTATCAAATTCATTAGTAAATCTTTGTCGCATAACAACAAATGAAGGATCGCTAAGAAAAGAAAAGTTTGAGATATAACAAACAATTCCTTTACCAGACTTTTCCGCTATTCGGCGTTCAGCTAAACGGAAAAACCTTACGTATAGGTCATCAAGGTTAAATTTTTTAATCCCCCATTCCGTAATTAACCCTTTTTTATAAGGCTCAACTAATCCTTGTTCTTCTATAGGGCTAATACCAGCAAAAGCATTATACGGAGGGTTACCAAGAATTACTAAAATAGGTTTGTCACGCTTAACGTCTTCTGCTCGATCTCGCTCTTCTTCCATTTCAGGAAATAATAGCTGTGTTTTAGGTTCTTTGGCTGGCTCCCACCCCGTTAGTGCATTAGTTAGATACACTCCTACTCTTTCGTCTTGTTCATCACTTAAGGATACCCCTAGCTGCTGTAGTAATAAACCTAGTTGTAAATGCGCTACAACAAATGGAGCCGGTAATATTTCAAAGCCAAAAATACGGTTTATAGCTGCTTTCTTTAAATCATAACTACCAAGTGCATCTGTCCCTTTTGCTTGCAAAGTGTTATTTATACAACGCAAAACTTCAACTAGATAAGCCCCTGTACCACAAGAAGGATCAAGTACAAAAACTCGTTCATCTGCTAATCCATCTTCTATATCTAATTCTTCACGCAGTACAGTGTCTACGCGTGAAACCATATATTTAACAATTTCCTTTGGTGTGTACCAAACGCCAAGGTCTTTACGCAATTCAGGGTCAAAAGCTTGCAGGAAGGGTTCATAGAAATATTGAACAGCATTTTCTTCTTCAAATTTGGCAAAAAAATCTTCACGAACTACGCGATTAAGTACCGCCCCAGTCCAGTTAAGTACTTCAATTAGTCCTAATGGTTTTAATTTTGATGGTGTAGCAATTTGTTCAAACAAGGCACGAATCATAGGTACACGTAGCTTCCAAGCTGCTGTATGCCAGTCAAACTTAGCTTGTCTATCTGTTAGGCTATGTTCTTTGCTCCATAAAACCCAAGCTGAAAAAATACCATAGAAAAGTGTTTGAACTAATGTTGAGCGGAAAAACCTCTCTCCTTTTTCTCCTTCAAAATGAATACCTAGTGCTTGCTCCAGAGCTGTGCGTAAATTTGCTAGAGCTGGTAAATTACTTTGTTGATCTATTCGATCTTTTGCATCTCGTGCATAAGAAGCTAAAAACCAAGCTACGTCAACTGGTGAAGCTATGGGGGCAGCATGTAACATAACTCGTTTTAGGTACTCAACAAATCGACTGCTATGTGTTTGAGCTACTTTATAGGGGTTATTTGCATTTGCCCAAAAACTTTTTTCATTTTCAGCTAGTTGATAAGTTTCTAGCTTGATAGCGTTACCATTATTATCTTGTCCTATAAGAACAAAATCACGGTAATTAGTTACAAGTACTTGGCGGTATTTTTGCCAATAACGAGAAACTTGGCTACTTTCTGCTATTACTAATGTCTCATCAGTTGTTGGTTTAACTTCAATAACACCACGCAATGGCAATTGTCCTGCAATAGGCTGTTTTTCAGAGTATTTTTGAAACTGTTCAGATGTATAAAATCCTCCATCAGGAGATCCAGCACCTTGGTTTTGAAGTTGAGAAATAAAACGAACTTTTGGTTTTAACAGTTTACCAATTTCATTGAATAGCTGCTCTAAAGCACCATAATAGGAAGTTTCTTTGACCCCAGCACCAGAAGAATGTATATCTCGTAAATTAGTAATATAGTTTGTAAGTATAGGATCCATATGACGTTTTTATTAGGCGTACCTGTATTTCAAGATAGTAAAAATACTTTTTTAGATCTTGTAAAATATAGTATGGCATTATAGTTATTGAGAGGTTTTGAGCATAGCTTAAACCGCTAAAGCATGCTTTTTTTACTAATAATTTTTGTTGGTGTATATTTTGATTAGTTTCGTTAAAGCCGTTGTGTTCCTACAAAGAAAATTTTTATTAATATTACTCTATGTGTTCTTAAATGTGTTTATAAACTAAAACAGCCGCTTGTTAGCGGCTGTAAGTATTTGGTTTAATTGATGGCCAGGGACGGAATTGAACCGCCGACACGCGGATTTTCAGTTAGAAAAAATACTGTATAGCTGAGGTTGTTTGAGTTTGTAAGAGTTATGTAAAGTATGCTCTTGTTTAGACTTAACAACTCAGCTATTATTTTTGTGTTGTGCTGAGTTTTGCCTAGTTTGGATGAGTTGGCACACAAACGGCACACTAATTTTAACCTATAGATTTGGGGATATTTTATATTGACAGGAGAACTTGAGAAAAAAAATAAGGTTGATCCTAACCAGTCATACAGACGCGAACTTTTTCTAAAAAAGGTTACTCAAGAACATATTCAAGTATTAGAGTCTATGTACAGAGATATACTTGAGCCTTTTCGCAATGTTTTTGTTGATGGAGCTATTAGAAAAATTGAAGCTTTGGAGATGGAAGTTTGTTTAAGGAAATGGGAGCAAGATAATCCTAAAAGCATTTTAGCCGGAGAACATAAGAAAATGGCTGCTATCGATTATTGGAGAGCATGTCATGAAGAAGACCATTGTCTTTGGTATGGACTTATAGAGGCAAATAAAGACCACTTTCCAGAGTTAGTTCCTATTCGTGATGTAGTTCTTAAATGGTCTATTGATTATCAGCTAAATGCTGATTGGTGCCGACACCGTGCTATTGAAACAGTAAGTATTTGGGCAAAAAATAACTTTCAGGTTACAGAACCCCAAACAGAACTTTCTAAGTTACAAGGCAATAAGCTAGATTTCTGTGGCAATGTTACTTTATGGATGCACTTACATGAGGAAAAAACACTAGAATATTTACCTTCAAAAGATTTTATTAAATGGGAGTGGAATCCGTTTTTTGTGAAACGCAAACCCTACATAAATAAAATTAGGGAAGAAATCTCAAAAAGAATAAGCAATGATCCATTATTATCTTTAGCTGATAAATCGCACACTAAACCACTTGTTGATTCAATTCTAGCAAAAGTTAAAGTTTATTGTGATCAGGTAAAAAAACACTACAAAAGTAATTATGCAATAGAAGCAACCACTAAACAGGAAGAAGAAAAACATATTAAATGGGCTGTTTTGTCTCAAGTTAAAAAGCGAACTTTTTTAGAAATAGCAGAAAACTTTAACACAGATGCAGCAAATGTATCCCGCCGTGTTAATGAGATACTAACTCTTATTGGGTTACCAAAACGAGAAGATATCCAAAGAGGACACCCAAAAAACCGCAAAAACAAACCGCGAAAACATACTAGGTAACTAACCTTCACACATTTTCTGTATAAGCAAAAAAATTGTCAAGCTATTAACAAGTTTTTAATAGCTTGACAATTTTTTTGTGTATTTCTGTGTGGTTTACTGGTCGCAGGAGGTTACTTTAATTATGCAAAAACTTGAAACAATAAATTACGTTGCGAAAGTGTTAAATATCACAAAATACAGGGCATATGAACTAATAAGATCTGGTGTAATTCCTGTAGTAAGACTTGGTAAACAACTCAGGATCGATGTGGACGTGTTTGAGGCGTGGATTAAAAATGGCGGGAAAGGACTTAGTAATAATGACCAACGAAAAATTAACTAATGAAAATAACAGAAATATGCTTTGCTCCAAATGTGGGGGGACTTTAGCGGAAGAAGTTCACCAGATGGGTTTTACTAACGGAGAATTTCATAGGTCGTGTTACGATTTTCGATTAACCCCTGAAGAAAGAACTAATTGCGGAGATTTACTATGGCAAGTTTAGAGCTTTCAACGATAAAAAATAAACTAGAAGATACCCGGCAAGAGTCAAACGGTGCCATTAGTTTTGTTTGTCCAGTTTGTGATGTAGATGGACATAAAGGAAAACGAGCAAAACTTTATGCTAATGGAACTATTTCTTGTGTAAGGTTTGCTAGTGCTGGTGGAACTGCTAACCGCGATCATTGCAAACCCATTCGAGAAACGCTTGGATTAAGCAATAAACCTAGTTCTGGGTTTATTGCTGAGACTTTACTTGATGGAAAATTAACTTTTGACTGTTACCCTGCTAGTAGGGGTAAAGTAAAGCTTATTGCTCACAACTGTGATTCAGTTTTGCATTGTGATGAACTAAATATTTATCGTGCAGATCATAGGGCTAGTTTCCTAACGAATCTAGAATTAGATGAAAAGCAAAACAAAGAAGCTAGTCAATCACTTATAAACCTAATTGATAGATTAGATAAAGTTAAAACTGCTGTAGATAATGAAACAGAACAAACTGAGGGTGAGCAGGTTTCTTTTAAAGTCTTAATAGATGGCCGTATTGTTGAGCAAATAGCGAGTGGTTTTGCAGTTTATGATCCAAACACTAAAGAAGTAGACTACTGTCAAAACATTGAATCTGAGGGTGTTACTTATCAGCCAATAAACTCTAGTCTTTTTAGAGAGGGCGGTTTAAGTCTACCCACAGAATTAATTGAATATTACAGCGATAGTAAACTTGATGATGAGATTGAAGCTTACATCTATAAGCATGTTGATCTTAACTCAAGAGACTTAAAGCTTTCTGCACGGTATATTCGCTTTAGTTACATTTTTGACAAGACCTTAGAAGTTCCTTATTTGCGCCCAATGGGGCCGCGTGGTAATGGTAAAAGCCGCTTTATTATGGCGGTTGGTGGTGTTTGCTATCGGTCTGTGAGCCTTGTCTTACCAACAGCCGCTACCCTTTTTAGAATAGTAGATTGCTGTCATCCAACACTAGTCATTGATGAAGCTAACTACCAACAAAACTCTGAAGATACAGCCGCGCTAATGCAAATTCTAAATGCTGGCTATCAACGCATAAGTAAAGTATCTCGACTAGAGAAAACTAAATCAGGAGAATTTGAGCCGCGTTTTTTCGATCCTTTTGGATGTAAAATTATTGCTTCTTTAAAAACCACTGAATCACAGGCTTTTGAAAGCAGATGTATACAAATAGCAATGTCTGTTACTAGTCGCACAGATATTACATGGCGGCTTGCAGAACAAATCCTACAAGAGCAAGCAATACTAAAAGGGAAATTAACCCTTTGGCGGCTGAGGAATTGGGGGAAAAACTTTGAAGAGTTACTAAATCAAGCAGAAGGTGAGCTTAAAACTTATAAAATTGAACCTAGGTATGTTCAAGTAGCTACACCACTTTATGCAATGATTGATGATCTTAAGCTTAGACAGGAATTTGTTGAAGTACTTAAGGGACGTGATGCAGCAGACGCAAGCGAACGCCAAGAATCTTTTGATGGTCAACTAACAATAGCTATTCACAGTCTTTTATTTACTAATGTAGACGGAAGTTTAGTAATAAATAGTGTTGAAGGTACGCCACTAGTGGAAGATGGCAAAGTTTGCGAATTGCTACTAGTTTCTAAAATTGTCGAGATTGTTAATCAAGATCTTCCAGAAAAGAAAAAACATGATGACAAATGGATTGGTAAACAAATTCGCAAGTTAGGACTACTAACCGATAAAATTCAAAGTCGGAAATCTAACTTTTACAAGAAGCGAGCAATTATCTATAACCGCGCTACTCTTAGCAGACTTTTCAATTTATTCTCTTTAGAGATGCCAATAGGTTTTGATGTTCGCAATGTTCGCAATGATCTAAGTAGCAATGAAATAAATACTTTAGGCTGCGAACAAGAAAATCTAAAGTCTGAGTTGCAAAACCTTGATGTTCGCAAGCTAAATGATTGTAAAGAAACAACCTTGCAAGACCGCGAGCATTGCGAACAAGAAAACAGAATAGACCTGCAAGAAAGCAAGGAAATTCGCTCTAAAGCCAAAGCAAGCAGTATTAAAGCAAGTAAATTGGTTGCGCTTGACACTGAAACAGAGAGATTTAACCCTAAAGGCGGTGTTACTGAGAAAACAGCAAAGATGGTAGGGTTAAGTTTAAGCTATGATGGAGAGCAAGCAGATTATGAAACAGATCCTAAAGCTTGGCCGCTATTAGTGCCAGAGCCAGAGCAAACAGTTATTTTTCATAATGCTAAATTTGATCTAGGAGTGCTTAACCGTGCTAATCTTCCAATCCCTAAATATTTTGAAGATACTCTTATTGCTGCTCATTTGCTTGATGAGAATAGCGAACATGGTCTAAAGTCTCTAGCTAAGAACCTTTTAGGTATAGATCAGCCTCTAACCTTTGAGGAAGCCGATAAAATGCGTTTTCTTGATCCAGAAGTTTTCTCCGAATATGCTCGCAATGATGCCCGCTTTACTTTCAAATTGTGGCAGAAATTTGAACCAGAACTTAAACAACAGAACCTAGACCAAGTATATAAAATGGAAAAAGCATTAGTTCCTATTGTTATTAAGATGGAAAACGTAGGGATGTTGCTTGATACACCGATGCTAACATCTTTGGCTGATATGATTAATAAAGAAATTAAGCTCATACAAGCTGAAATCTATGAACATGCAGGGTGTAAATTTGATCTTAATTCACCAGCAAAAGTAGCAACCATTCTTTATGACAAGCTGAATGTCCCTTCTAACAAAGCTACAAATAAAGGCCAACGGTCAACAAGCAAGGAAGCATTAGATCTAATACGTGGGTATCATCCCTCTATTGATGCGATACTGCGCTACCGTGAAATTGATAAGCTAGCTAATACTTTTATCAATGTTTTGCCAACTTTTGCAGATGAGCAACGTAGAATTCACCCTAGTTTTAAACCCCTAGGCGCAAAAACAGGGCGTTTTTCTTGTGCGGATCCGAATGTTCAACAACTACCAGCAAGTTCTGAATTAGGCAAAAAGCTGCGCACAGCCTTTATTGCCGGTCAAGGAAGAAAGCTAGTAGTAGCTGACTATAGCCAAATGGAACTAAGAGTTTTAGCGCACTACTCCCAAGATCCATTGCTACTTGAGGCTTACTGTTCAGAACAGGAAAAAGACTTGCATACTCTTACTGCTAGTAAAATGTTTAGAAAACCAGAGGTAGAAGTATCAAAGCAAGAAAGAACTATTGCTAAGAAGATTAATTTTGGGATTGCCTATGGAATTACTCCAAACGGACTATTTAACAGCCTTAGACCATCAGGAATAAACGTTAGTGAAAAGGATTGTGAAGATTTTATAAAAAATTACTTTTCCTCTTACCCTAAAATAGGGGAATTTCTGGCAAACGTGGCTAATGTTGTTCGCCAGCGTGGTTATGTAAAAAACTTTTATGGCCGTAGACGTAGACTAGCAGGAAAAACCACAAGAGAAATACGACAAGCTCAAAACTTTATAATACAAGCAACAGCCGCAGATATGACTAAAGATGCAATGATCCGTTTAAATTCTCTCTTACCCAAAGAAGCTTACATGATCGCACAAGTTCATGATGAACTAGTTATTGAGTGTAGCGAATCGCAAGCAGAAGATGTTTGTAGCTTAGTGGTAGAAGTCATGCAAACTGTTCCAAAGGGTTTTAGTGTGCCAATGAAAGTAGAAGCTAAGATTGGCAATAATTGGGGAGAGTGCAAATAAAAGGGATTTTGAGATAGTTTTACAATAATCCTGGAGTTTGTAACATGATAGATAAGGCAATAAAAGAGCATTGGATATTTAAGATAAACGGAAAGACATGGCGGTTTGTATGTGCCAAACTAGGGTTTACTTCCAAAGAGTTAGCTTTTGAGATAGGTTATCTTTCAGGAAGAATAGATCCTATATTAGCTAAAGGAAGATTAACGGGGCCAGCAGTAGCTAGTTTGACCATACTTTGTAGCAAATACAATCTAGAGTATGTTGAGCTTATGAAAGAAGCTTCTTTTGCTCTAACAATGGCAGAATTTGCTAGGGAATGTAAGGTTTCTAGGATGACGGTCTATAGATGGCTTAAAAGGGGCTACATTAAAGCCTTAACTACTTATCCTTATACTTTTCTTCATCTTTATGATGTTTGTAAGTATTGGTCTAGAAAACATAAGTTTCCAATTGAAAGGATATTGCCCTAAGAAAAAATATATAAAAATTTTTGGTATCCCCTACCCCTAGTTAACCAATTTTGTAGGAATAGACGTACCCCTCCTGTTTTTATAAGAAAGACTACTTTGTGTTAGACAATACTTCCGCAGTAAATTAACTAGGTTAGAAAAAGATTTTATAAAGAAAAATAGGCAAGTTTCAAAAACCAGATAACAGTTGATTGAAAAATGT
>CAZHXL010000268.1:0-878 GCA_964536575.1 uncultured Clostridia bacterium
CTAAAAGGAGTTCGCCTTTGTCGCTGCTATTGTTAGCTACGGAATTTTGGCTAGTGGTTATTGGGTTAGTTACAGATTTAGGATTAGGGTAAACGGTAATTGTAGTAATTGTTATTGACAAAATTACGCTTATTAACAACAAGCTTGTATATTTGGAACGCGGTAGGCTCAAAGTTTTTTGGACATGGGGCATGGCGGAGTTCTCCTCGAATTATTATTAGTGTTAGAAACCCAGGGTTTAGTATTAAGCAGTTTACTAAATTATTTGTTTTTTTAGTGCAGTTCTTTCCCAGTTAATGGGAATTTATCGGTAGCTATTACTTGAGAGTTTTTAATATCATAAAACTGAACAAATTTTTCTTGAAAATCTACAATCAAAAAACAAGGATATGGTTTAGGTATAAGTGTACCAGCATTAATAATTGTGACAGCCTCAAATGACCTAACCATTCGATGATGGGTATGTCCATTGATCACAAAGCTATACAAGCCTTCTTTCGTTAGACGAAATAAATCTAGGTTATTTTCAAGTGCTATACCATAATCACCAGGCCAAACCCCTGCCATGTCATTTGTACCTAAGCCATGACAAAGGAGTAATTGCCCTGCAACGGTTTGAAACTCTATAGTTTTTGGTAATTGGGCAAGAAACATAATAGATTTTTTGCTCAAATCGTTTCGGTTAGTGGCTTGAGGCAAGCCTAGGTTGTCTCCCCTTAAAATCCAGCGTTCATGATTACCTTCGACAGTTAAAACCTGGTAGTTTTGCAAAAGCTCTAAACATTCTTCTACTTCTTTAGGGGTTTGCCCATCGACAAGATCACCTACGGACATTATGTGATCAACATTGGCTTGAGTAAGGAAATCTAAGGCTAGTT
>CAZHXL010000268.1:888-8403 GCA_964536575.1 uncultured Clostridia bacterium
AAGAGTTGCTTATTTGTTATAGTCATTTATAATAGTCATCCCAACAAAAAAATTTATCCTAAACAATTATTCCCGAGATGTAAATTTAATAAAAATAGAGGCCGTTATGATATCCAAAAAAGCTAATAAAAATAATATCTCTGTTGCAGATTATAGCAAAGCACTTTATCAACTTGCCCTAGGTGCTGCGGCTAAAGCCCAAGAAGAACTTTCTAAACCCGCGAGTTTAGACGAATATAAACAAAATATTGTAGATGCTACCCTAGGGTTACTTGCTTCAGGGTTATGGTTAGCAATTCATGTTGCACAAAAAAGCATCTTTCGTGTAGAGGTTCGCGAACGTTGTCAAGAGGCTTTACAAAGAGAGTTTCTTAAGCATATTGAGGAGGTAACCTCTGGAGAATGTAACAAAGAGGAACTAGCGCAATACTTAAAAGATTTGTTTGCTATCTATGATGATGCTTGGAAAAATAAGCAAGAACCAGGTAATATTTGGTGGTTAGCCCAAGCTATGGCTAGAGAAGTGCTTAATGTTCAAGAAGTTCCAGAAATAGGTACTGTTATTATGCTTGGTGAAATTGAGTCTACCTTGGCTCTAGGAACTCGTTTAGCACAACAATATATTGTCTACTAATATTTTAACGGGACACTGATAAATCGGCGGCCTATTATCAAATGCCCTTATGGGGCAAAAAATTTGTAAATTTTATCTATTTGTCTGGAGGCAAAATTTCTAGTTATGAGTACTGTACCAAATAAAGTAATTTATTCAATGGTCGGATTAAGTAAATACTATGACAAAAAGGCTGTGTTAAAAGATATTTACCTGTCTTATTTTTATGGAGCAAAAATAGGAGTAATTGGCTTAAATGGGTCAGGTAAAAGCTCTTTGTTAAGAATTATGGCTGGGATAGACACTAACTTTTTAGGTGAAGTCGTTCTTTCAGCAGGCTATACAGTAGGTTTTCTAGAGCAAGAACCCAAGCTTGATGATAGTAAAACTGTTCGTGAAATTGTCGAAGAAGCTGTTAAAGAAACAGTGGGTTTACTTAAAGAATATGATGAGATTAATGAGAAATTTGGCGAAGAGATGTCTGATAGCCAAATGGACGCGCTTTTAGAGCGTCAAGGTAAAGTACAAGAACGCCTTGAAGCCTTGGATGCTTGGGAGCTAGATAGCCGTTTAGAAATGGCAATGGATGCACTGCGCTGTCCTGCTGGAGATACTCTAGTCAAAGTACTTTCAGGTGGTGAGCGTCGTCGTGTGGCACTTTGTCGATTGTTGCTACAAAAACCTGATATTTTACTTTTAGACGAACCAACTAACCACCTAGATGCTGAATCAGTGGCTTGGCTAGAACAACACTTGCAACAATATGCTGGGACAGTTATTGCGGTTACTCACGATCGCTATTTTCTAGATAATGTTGCAGGTTGGATTTTAGAGCTAGATCGTGGGCAAGGTATTCCTTGGAAAGGTAACTATTCTTCTTGGTTAGAACAAAAACAAAATAGGTTAAAACAAGAGGAAAAAGCCGAATCCCAACGTCAAAAGACTTTGGAACGCGAGTTAGAATGGATCAGAATGGCACCAAAAGCACGTCAAGCTAAAGGTAAAGCTCGAATCAACGCTTATGAAAACCTACTAAGCCAAGAAACAGAAAAACGCGCTCAAGAACTAGAAATCTATATTCCTGCTGGCCCAAGATTAGGAAAAATAGTTATTGAAGCTGAAAATATTAGCAAGGCTTATGGTGAGAACTTATTAATTGATAACTTGTCTTTTGCTTTGCCTCCTGGTGGAATTGTAGGAATTATTGGAGCAAATGGAGCAGGAAAAACCACTCTTTTTCGTATGGTAACAGGACAAGAACAACCAGACAAAGGTGCAATTCGTGTTGGTGAAACCGTGAAATTGGGCTATGTAGATCAAAGCCGCGATTCATTAAATCCAGAAAAAAGTATTTGGGAAGAAATTTCTCTAGGAATGGACTCAATTAACTTAGGTAGTCGTGCTGTTAACTCTCGTGCTTATGTTGCACGCTTTAACTTTTCTGGTACAGACCAGCAGAAAAAAGTTGGTACACTTTCTGGTGGTGAAAGAAATCGAGTCCATTTAGCAAAGATGTTAACCGAGTCTGCTAATGTTTTGCTTTTAGACGAACCAACTAACGACCTAGATGTAAATACTATGCGAGCATTGGAAGAAGCACTAGAAAATTTTGCAGGCTGTGCTGTAGTAATTAGCCACGATCGCTGGTTTTTAGATCGTATTGCTACACATATTTTGGCTTTTGAGGGTGATAGCAAAGTAGTTTGGTATGAAGGAAATTACTCTGACTATGAAGCAGATCGCAAGGCTAGACTAGGCACAGCTGCTGATCAACCACATCGCATTAAATATCGTCAACTAACCAGAGACTAAAGGTTAAACAACCAGAGATTAAAGGGCAAACACATAGGTTTGCCCCTACTTAGAGGTAAAAAAATGACACAATCTAGAATCGAAATTTTTCGTGAAATGTTAGAGTCCCAACCCGAAGACGCAATGATTTGGTATGGACTAGCTGGTGAATATACCAAGCTAGGAGATTGGCATGCAGCAACTGAAGCATTGCAGAGTGTAATAAAGATAAATCCTAGTTATACGGCTGCTTATCAAATGCTTGGTTCTGCCCTAATGAGCCAAGGTTTAGCCAAAGAGGCTTGTGATATTTGGCGACAAGGGATTGAGGTTGCAAATCAAACAGGTGCTTGGAAAGCTAAACAACATATGGAGGGGCTTCTAGCCGCTAATAGTAATTCTGCCAGTTCTGGCTTTTGTTCTAACTAGTTAAACTATTGATATTATTGTAGTGATAGGTACTAGTACAACAGTGTTGTTAGAGCACAATTAAAAATGTTAAAGGGCGACATAATAAAAAACTATGTTGCCCTTTAGTATTAGCACTAGGCTAAAATTTTGATTATTGGGTAATTCCAACCTGAGTTAATATAAAAACATAGTTAAAAGCTACTTCACGAAAACGGTCATAACGGCCAGAAGACCCACCATGCCCGCCTGCTAGATTAATCTTAAGTAATAATAAGTTGTTGTCGGTTTTTGTTGCCCTTAGCTTAGCAATATATTTAGCTGGCTCCCAATACATTACTTGGCTATCATTTATAGAGGTTTTTACCAAAATGTTAGGATAAGCCTTTGCTGCAATATTAGTGTAGGGACAGTATGATTTCATATAATCATATTCATTTTTTACTTTTGGATTACCCCATTCTAGAAATTCACCTACAGTTAAAGGTAATGACTCATCTAGCATGGTGTTAATTACGTCTACAAAAGGTACTTCAGTAATTGCTGCCTTAAAAAGCTCTGGGCGCATATTAACTACTGCACCAATAAGTAAACCGCCTGCGCTACCGCCTTGGATTATAAGTCGGTTTTTACCAGTGTATTTTTCAGAAATTAAGTATTCTGCTGCATTAATAAAGTCAGTAAAAGTGTTACGTTTAAGCATCATTTTGCCTTGATCATGCCAAGTTTGGCCTAAATCGCCACCTCCACGAATATGAGCACGGGCAAAAATTACTCCACGATCAAGTAAACTCAAGAGTGAATAGGAAAAAGTAGTAGGAGTTGCGGCACCATAAGCTCCATATCCTGTTAAATATAGCGGTCTAGAGCCATCTTTTACTAAATTCTTTTTGTAAACTATTGAAATTGGAATGCGTGTTCCATCTGTTGCTATCACATGAATTCTTTCGGAATTGTACTGAGAACTGTCATAGCCACCAACAACCTCATCTTGTTTTAACAACTGACGTTCACGGGTATCCATGTTGTAGTCAAATACTGAATTTGGAGTGATAAAAGACTGGTAAGAAAACCTAAAGATATTAGTATTAAACTCAACATTTGCATTAGGGAAAGCACCATAAATTGGATCAGGGAATTGTATTTGATGAAAATTGCCTGTACGCAAGTCTGTGATACGCATTTTTTGCAAACCATCTTCACGTTCATAAACAAAGTAATGATTAGCAAAAAACCGAACACTTTCTAAAGTAACAGAGTCTCGGTGGGGGATTATTTCACGCCAATTCCTTTTATCAGAATCGTTAATAGCAGCGTTGATTAATCGAAAGTTTTTTGCTTCTAGGTTTGTTCTAATATAGAAATTGTCTCCGCTATGATGATCGGGATAATATTCATGTCCTTCTTGACGAGCTATTAATAACTTCCATTCTCCATTAGGTTGATTACTTGGTAAATAGCGGCATTCTGAGGTGGTTGAACTACTAGAGGTAGCAAAAATATATGCTTTACTACTGGATTGATAGACTCCTAATCTATAAAGCTCGTCTTTTTCTTCATAAATTAGGTCATCTTTTTCCTGGCCTAGCTGATGGCGATAGAGTTGATTAGAGCGTTTTGTTTGTGCGTCTTCGGTTACATAAAACAAGGTTTTATTATCTGCTGCCCATTGAATAGAGGTAACACGTTCTCTAGTTTCAGGAGAAATCTTGCCTGTTTCTAAGTCTTTAATATATAGCTTGTACTGTCTAAAACCAGTAGTATCAGTAGAATAGGCTAGTTTTTTTCCATCAGGACTGATATCAGAACCACCTAAAGACATAAATTGTTGGCCTTTAGCCATTTCATTTAGGTCTAATAGAACCTCTTCTTGAGCATTAGGACTAGCCTGTTTACGGCAAAAAATCCCATATTGTTTTCCTTGTTCCGTGCGGTTGTAATAAAAATAATTACCGTTACGGTAAGGGACGGAAAGGTCTGTTTCCTTGATCCTTCCAACAATTTCCTTATAAATATTTTCTTGGAATACTTCATAAGGTTTCATTACTGAATCAGTATAAGTGTTTTCTGCTTCTAGATAAGAAATAACTTCAGGATTAGTTTTTTCTTTTAACCAATAATAGTCGTCTACTCTAGTCTCTCCATGAAGTTTGTCAATTTTAGGTTTTTTTATTGCTATAGGAGGTTTATTCTGTGCCATAGTTAAGCTAAAGCTCCCCAAAATTACTAAGAAGATTACTAAAAGAAAGAGAAAGTTTTTCATAACACCTTCTTTAGATTAAGTTAATTATTGTTAATTAGATGTCTGTAAAATCATAAATGTGGCGGTGGTGTAAGCATAAAGTTTATTGTCATTATCTAATAATTTGCCTTGTACTACGGCGGTGCGCCCGCCAAAGTGAATAACTTCGCCTTCACCACGTAGCAAACCTGTGCTAATAATAATAGGTCGTAGGTAATTTATTTTAAGTTCTATAGTAGTACAGAATTTTTTTGGTGGTAAAAGAGAATGAATCGCACAAGCCATAGCAGCATCTAGTACTGTTGCTGCCACTCCACCGTGTACTACATTTCCAGGGTTATAGTGATATTCAGCAGGTTCAATTGTAAAAACTGCTTTACCTTCACCTGCTTCAACTAGACTAAAATTTAGCAGTTTACTAATAGGCGGGCTATATTTATCGCTGATCATTAATTTTAGGTATTCTATGCCTGGTAAGCTATCAGCAGTTTTAGCGATTTCAGATGGATCTTCCCAAGTTATTAAGCGGCTGCGGGGGTTATTGTTTAAGTTACTCATAAGTTAATTTTGTGTACGACTAACCTCGATATTACAATCTGGGCAAAAAGTTTTTATTATTTGAGTCATTTGTTCAGCACCTAATTGCCCTACCCAAATTCCTCTAATACTCCCATCAGGCCCAATAGCCATAAGAGTTGGAATACTAGGAGTTTTATAGCCAAATTTTTGATCTACTTCTGGCATTACCACAACCTTAAAAGGAATGTTTAATTCTTTAATACTAAGTTCTGTAACAGCTTTTGGTTGAACAGATAGAGCTATTACTGGAATTCTATTGTCTCGGAAAAAGCTATTATATAAATTAACTACATTAGGCATGGTTTCGTGACAGACTGGGCAACTTGGGCCATAAACCATTACTAATTGACCCGTTTTATCTGTCCTTGCTGCTATTATTGTAGTTTTACCAGTAATATCTGAAGTAGTAATTTCTGGGATAACCGCCCCTATTTTGATTTCTTCTTGTTTTAGAATGGTTTCAGGGCTTGTTCGCAGTGTACTAGTTTGTGGTGAAGAAACAGGGTTTGGTGAATTACTTGGATTTGGTAAAGCTCCAGAAGTAGCTCTATTAGGTTCATAGGTTGGTTGATTATTAGTTTGAGATGTATCTTGGCAGGCAGTAATTAATACAGTAATTAACAAAGCAACAAATAAAAACAATCTTGCTAACATAGTGACAATTTGCTTCCTTAAATTTAATTAAGTAGCTTTAGAAAACAGGCTACTTATTTCTTTTCTTCTTTAGGTGCTTGAGTTGTTGTACTAGCTGATGAGCCAAGAACAGGCAGATCTACTTTTGGTGGTAATGCATCTAAGAAAAAAGTTTGTACTACTGGATCATAAACATCTTGATCGGCTTTATAAAGAATATTTATTCGTGATTTTGGTACTTCTACATTTTGTTTTGTTCCAATAGCTTGATTATAAATATCATTAGTAGTGATTTGTAAGTCTTTAGTATCTTTACCAAGTATATAGAGTTGCTTTACTTCTGTTAAACCGCTTAAAGCCTTTGTTATAGAAGTGGTGTTATATTTGGAAAAATTAAATTTCATTCCTAAATCTGTAAAGTAAAATAGTAATGGGTTGCTAAAACTGGAAAATTCTTTGACTTTTATTTCTGTATATCGCTTAACATCAGGATAAAGGGCATCTACTGCAACAGCTTTAACAGAAGGGTCTTTACTAGCTGCCACTAAAGAAGCATAGGCACCAACTGACACTCCAAATAGCCCAATCTGATCTTTATTTATTAATAGTTCGCCAGTAGAATCTTTTAGGGTTTTTACATGTTCTATTGCTGAGAGTAAATCATCGACTTCATCGTCTCCAAGAGAGGTTTTTTCTACTTTGCTTTCTGAATGTCCTCGTAAATCATAAAGTAAAACATGATAGCCCGCATCATAAAGCAATACCGCAAGGCTAATTTGGTCAACCATATTTTGTCCATAGCTATGACTAAGAATAATTAGTGGCGCGCCTTTTGGGCCTTGGAGCAACCAGCCAGAACCTTGCCCACCACCTTTTAATGACCAACTTACGTCTTGTTTAGTAATGATTTTTCCAATTAATGCATAGTCGTCTAAAGAAACAGCATATTTAGTACGAGAGGGATGAGTAAGGGACTGTATAGTATATACTGTTAGGGATATCATTAGTACCATAAAAGCAGCAACTACGGGCAAAACAAATTTTCCAATATTGGTAAGAACTTTTTTTTGCTGTCTGCTCAGCATTTTGGTCTCCAGTTTGTAGGAAATTATTTTGACTTATAAATAACTTTTGATTTATTTGCTTGCCATTATATCAACTTTTTTCCTAACAAACAAAACTTCCATTACACATACAGCAATTCCCGGCGAGCTAAACCATGTAGATGATAGAGAGAAAGCAAGAGGAG
>CAZHXL010000269.1:0-8360 GCA_964536575.1 uncultured Clostridia bacterium
AGGGTAAGTTAATAGAGAAATTCAAACTACCCCCTGAAAAAGCTGAACGAATGATGAGTTCTGCCCCAATTGTAGTAAAAAAAGGGCTGACTCAAGATCAGGCTAATAAGTACAAAGCTGCTTTAGACTCAATTGGAGCAATTGCTACGGTTAGACTTATACCAGATGAAACAGACTTGCCTCCAGAACAAACCCCTACTCCTATTAATCAAGCACCTATTCCAGCTAAGACTGCTCAGCCTCAACCACCAACTAGCCCGGTAGTTGAGCAACCACCAGAAATAAAAATTAGTGAAAGTAAACCGCTATCACCTCTTTTTCTGGAAGAAAAAAGTGTTCCTCCACCAAAACCTAACCCTTTAGAATCAGACTATCCTGTGTTTTACGGAGAAAGTGCTACTGAGCCGCCAGAACCAGTTAAAAACGCTGCATCAACTGTTGACCCTTACAAAACTAATGTACAAGCGGCTCAAGTTAATGACTCGCATCAAGAAGCTGCTACTGTCCAACAACCTGCAACTAGCGCAGCTAGAACAACTAATATAAGCGGGGAATGGTGGCAAACTGTTCAAGTACTTAACCCACCATATGATGAATCAGCTAAGTCAGTTACCCCAATTACTGGTGGTCGTATTTCTGCTAATGAAGTTGGGGTTAGTATTGCTCATCCTATGATTGAACGTATTCCTTTTGGTGATATACAAATGATTTCTGCTTGCCAAATAGGTACAGGAACAAATCCAAGACTATATGTAGATATTTTTATTGCCTCAACACCTAGGCCAATTCGACTAGATTTAGATTTAATGAACTTTGCTTCTTTTAGTCTTAGTCGTCCAGACAACCCAGCAGAACGCTTAGCGGCAGCGGTAACAGCTTTAATTGATCGTAATTATTATGTAGTCATTGATTTAGCTACTTATAAATTGCTTAAAGATAAATCTAAGGTAAAAATAGTTGCAGCAGAGAGAGAGATAGAAAAATACTGTGGTAAATTACAAATAGAAGTAGAAAAAGGACTTACCCCAGAAGTAAATTCAAATATTGTTTCCTGTCAACAAGCCAATGAGTTATTAAATACCAGTGATCCTTGGGGTAGCGCGCCACCCCCACCAGCATTTCCATTTCCTGGGCAACAACAAGTACCACCAACAATGTTTACTCCAGCACCAGGAATGCCTGGTACGCCTCCCCAACAAGGGTATTTGCCTCCTGGACAGGTAATGCCCCCTGATGCTTACAATACACGACCAGTTAGACCACCTAACACAGTGTCAGGACTCCCTCAAAACCCTACTCAAATGGCACCCCCAGTTCGTTCACCTAATGTGCCACCTCAACAAACACCACCTCAGCCATATGCATCACCATATTTACAACAACAACCTAATCAAGCTTATCCACCGCCAGCACCAGGGTTTGGGCAACAATCAAATCCTTACGCTCCTCCACAAAATCGGCCTTATGCTCCTCCACAAATGGCACAAAACCAACAGTTCCCATATGCACCACCAATGCCTGGACAACCTCCATCAGTCTATCAACCACCAGGCTTTGCACCAATGCCAGGTCAATTTCCTGTAGCATCACCTCTAGGACAATATAGTAATCCAAATATCTCAAATGAAGTGGAAAAAGCTTCTCAAGAAGCTAATACTGCTTTAATTCTTTCTATTGTGGGACTTGTGTGTACTTGTTTGTTTCCGCTTTCTGTTGTTGGTTTAATTAAAGCCCAAAATGCCTTAAAAATTTTGGATCAATATGGTATCCAACAAAATCGTGGTAAAGCTATGGCAGCTAAAGTTATTTCTATTATTGCTCTGGTTTTTAGTGCTTTTCTCTTATTAAGTCGGTTTTTAAACTAATGTTTTGTATTAAACCGCTCAAGGCTCTAGCCTTAGGCGAATCAGCAAAAAAATCATTTCTTGCCTTCATAATTCTTTTATGTTTAACAGAAGTTTTATATATTTCACTACACTTTTTTCCTTGTTCATCATACTTATTATATAATAAATATATACTGACTAGCATAGTTTGTTTTGTCTTTTATTTTATTAATATTAACTTATTAAAGGCTCTTAATAGTTATAATATTAGGTATTTATTAATTATTATTTTATCTTTTGGCATAGTATTTAGAATTACTTTAACCCCATTAACTCCTTTTTTATCTGATGATATATATCGCTATATTTGGGATGGTTATATACAAGCAAATGGAATTAATCCTTATCTATATTCACCAGATAGTTTAGAGCTAATATTATTTAGAAATAACAATATTTTTCCTTTTATTAATCACCCTCATTTACCAACAATTTATCCACCATTATCTCAAATAATTTTTTTATTAGCATATTTAATAAGCAAGAATTCTTTTATTAGCATAAAGATAACTATTTTAATTTTTGATATTGTTACTGCTTTATTAATAGTTAAAATTTTATATAAACTACAATTACCTTTAACAAATGTAGCTATTTATTTTTTATGCCCACTACCTATTTTAGAATTTTTTATTAGCGGACATATTGATTCAGTAGGAATATTTTTTTTAGTTTTATTTATTTACTCTATTTTATCAACAAAAATTAACCTAGCTAGTTTTAGTTTGGCTAGTGCAGTTTTAATTAAAATAATGCCTATTATCTTTTTACCTATTATTTTATATAAAATTAATAAAAGAAAAATAGGATTATTTCTAGTTACTTTTATTATTACATTATTATTATTTTATCTACCATATTTATTAAATATAAATGAAAAAGTATTTGGTTCATTTAATACTTTTATTAAAGACTTTTATTTTAATAGTTCTGTTTTTTCTCTAATCCACATATTAACAGGAACAAACAAAATAGCCACTATAAGCTGTTATTTAGCCTTAGGGGTTTGGATAGTAATAATAACATTTAAGTGTCATGACTTTATGATGGGGATTTTTTGGACGTTAACAGGACTCTATATTTTTTCGCCTATTGTGCATCCTTGGTATTTGACTTGGATTGTGCCACTGCTAGTATTTATTCCTAGTAAAGCCTTTTTTTGGTTAATAATGGCTTGTCAATTTTCCTACTATGTTTTAATTAATTACCAAGAGCAAAATTTATGGCAAGATTCAGCAGCAATCCGATTAATTGAATATGTACCATTTTTTGCTTTACTTAGCTATGATCTGCTAAGATTGCAAACTAAAAAACTTTCATGGACAGAAACTTTATGACAACATCAGAAAAACAGGTCAAAGAACGTAAAAATAAATTTGAAACTTCTTCTAGCATAGAAATAAACCGAGCATTTTTACCAGAAGATGCTATTGATGAAAATGGATTTCTTGACCTCTCCGAACCAGGTCAGTTTCCGTTTACTCGTGGGATTCACGCTAATATGTACCGTAGCCGGTTTTGGACAATGCGACAATATGCCGGTTTTGGGACAGCATATGAATCTAATCAACGCTATAAGTATTTGCTAGAAAATGGTACTACTGGGTTATCTGTTGCATTTGACCTACCAACACAAATTGGGCTGGATTCTGACGACCCTTTATCACTAGGAGAAGTTGGTAAAGTAGGTGTTGCAATTGACTCTCTAAAAGATATGGAGATACTTTTTGAGGGTATTCCGCTAGACAAAGTTTCGACCTCGATGACAATTAATTCAACGGCTTCCATTTTACTAGCCCTCTACATTGCAGTAGCAAAAAAACAAGGTATTCCACTAAGTAAAATTAGTGGCACAATCCAAAATGACATCTTAAAAGAATATATCGCTCGTGGTACTTATATTTATCCACCCAAAGCATCATTAAGAATTATCACTGATATTTTTGCTTTTTGCGCCAAAGAAGTACCTAATTGGAACACAATTTCGATTTCTGGCTATCATATTCGTGAAGCAGGTTCCACGGCTGCTCAAGAAATAGCTTTTACTTTGGCTAATGCTATTTGTTATGTGCAAGCAGCAATAGATGTTGGGCTAGAAATAGACAAATTTGCTCCCCGGTTAAGCTTTTTCTTTAATGCTCATAACAACCTATTAGAAGAAGTGGCTAAATTTCGTGCTGCACGCCGACTTTGGGCAGAAATTATGCGAGAGCGTTTTGGTGCAAAAGATGAAAAATCCATGATGTTACGATTTCATACACAAACTGCTGGTAGCACGCTCACAGCCCAACAACCTGACGTTAATGTTGTCCGTGTCACAATTCAAGCACTTGCTGCTGTACTAGGTGGAACACAATCACTCCATACCAACTCGCGAGATGAAGCCTTAAGTCTACCTACTGAAGAAGCAGCACGTGTTGCACTACGTACCCAACAAGTAGTAGCTTATGAATCTGGGGTTGCAGACATGGCAGACCCTCTAGCAGGCTCTTATGCAATTGAATATTTAACTAACCAGCTAGAAGTAAAAGCTAAGGAATATATCGCTAAAATTGACGACATGGGAGGGGTACTAATTGCGATTGAAAAAGGTTGGGTGCAACGAGAAATCCAAAACGCAGCTTACCAATACCAAAAACAAGTAGAAAAAGGTGAAGAAATCGTAGTAGGAGTAAATAAATTCACACTCAAAGAAGAGAGCCATATTCCTACCTTAAGAATAGATCCAGAAATTGAGCCATCCCAAGTAAGATCCTTGCAAAAGCTTCGTGCCGAGCGTGATAACATCGCTACCGAAGCCGCATTAGCAGACATAGAACGCATTGCACAAACATCAGAAAACCTTATGCCTTATATTATTAGTGCAGTAGGGTGTTATGCAACTGTAGGAGAAATAGCTAATCGATTAAGAAAGATTTTTGGTGAATATCAAGAAGTATTAGGGCTGTAAACTCCCTAAATTGCTTGGTTTATTTTAACCACTAGTTTTAGTAAACTGCTAGCTTGTTATGTTTATTAAAAGCATTTATTAAAGCTATTGTTGCTTTGGGTTATTATCGCTATCATTTAGCTTTAAGTGATCCTCTATTTTTTCTACTCGTTCACTAAACCCAATAGAAAATTTGACGCTATGTTCTAGAAGTTCTGCAATACTTTGAATTTTATTTCCTAAGTTTTCCAACTTAATTTGAAACTTTGCTTGGCTATCATCAAGTTTTCGTTGATTTTCATCAAGTTTTCGTTGATTTTCATCAAATTTTTGTTGGTTTTCTAAAAATATAGCTTGTCGAACTTCAAATTTAGCTTGGCTATCAAGAAGAAATTCAACCTTACTATTTACTCTAGCTTCAAACTCAGCTTGTCTTTCAAAAAAAAAGTCTACGATTTTTTGCATTTCCTCAGAAGTCATAACTTCTTCTCCAAAGTTAAAATGTTTGTAAAGTATAAAACTAATTCTTTGCTAAATCCACAAAAGCCTTTAGTAAAGGCTCTTCATCGTCAGGTAGCACACTACGCAAATCTATTAGCAAATCATCTTGCTCAATACGAGCAATTATAGGCAGAGAATTATTACGTAATTTATTTTCCATTTGATTAGCAGATAATTCAACACTTTTTATTACAATTAAAGTAGTAGGCAAAGGCGTTTCAGGAGCAGAACCACCACCCATTACTGAACAACCTGAACGTAAAGAGAATTTTAAGCTGTGGTCTGTTGGCAATCGGCGTTTTAGCCGTTTTAAGAAGTTTTGTGACCGTGTAAGCAAGTCTTTTTCCGTAGCTTGTAATGCCCTTAAAATAGGAATTTCTTGCCAAGCCCTTCCAATTCTATAAAGTTTTAATGTCTCACTAAGAGCAGCATAACTAAGTTTATCTACCCGTAATGCCCTCATTAAAGGGTTGCGACGTATACGAGCTAAATAACCTTTCTGACCTGCAATAATACCAGCTTGTGGCCCTCCTAGCATTTTATCACCACTAAAAGTCACTACATGCACTCCTGTGGCAATTGAGGCTTGTGCAGTTGGTTCATCTTTAATTCCACAACTGCTAATATCAACTAAGCAACCACTACCTAGGTCTTCCACTAGAATTACGTTATATTTTTCTGCCAATTTAACTAGTCCTGAAAGCTCTGGTTTTTCTGTAAAGCCAACAATTCTGTAATTACTAGGGTGAACCCTAAGAATAACTTTAGTATTTTCATTAATTGCAGATTCATAATCTGAAAGCCTAGTACGGTTTGTTGTTCCTACTTCGCGTAAAGTGGCACCACTTTTTTTCATTACATCAGGAATGCGAAAAGCACCGCCAATTTCAATCATTTCTCCACGAGATATTATTGCTTCTCCACCTTGTGCAAGTTCATCTAGCACTAGCATTACAGCCGCAGCATTATTATTGACAATTATTGCTGCTTCGCATCCAAGCAGAACTTTTAATAATTCCTCACAATGTTCATCACGACTTCCACGAGTACCTTTTGCTAGGTTATATTCTAGGTTAGAGTAGCCTTTAGCTAATTTATTTATCGCCTCTAGTGCTTTGGTAGCTAACGGTGCTCTGCCTAAATTGGTATGTAGTAATGTACCAGTAGCATTAATAACAGGCTGTAAATTACTATGTAAAGCTTTTTGCCAGTAAGTAGGTAATTCTTCTTCAACTAAGGTAGCTAAGCTAGTATTTTCGCTTAGTTGGCCAGCTAAAATACGTTCTCTTAAATCATTTAACAAATCTCGTAAACATTCTCTAACAAAATCGCGACTACTTTTTAGGCTTAAACTTTGGCTTAAAGGAAGTTCTAATAAATAGTCAACAGACTTTATTTGCCGGAGTAGAGCCTTGCTCATGGCTTTAATTCCTCACTATTGTTTCTTCGGCGATCTATCAAGTAAGCACTTTTTTCTTGTTTCTTAACAAATTTTTTAACATCTGCGGCTATTTGAGAAATTTCTCCTGGGTGAGAGAATCTATTATTTTCGTGAATAACCACTGATAGGCTAATAGAAAGTATTGGCGCAATCACACGGTTTCCATGTCGATCAACTGATTCAATACCCCCTGTTGCGACTTCTTCTGCTTCGTAAAAATCTTTTATTTCTCCGTCAAAGCGTTCAATAGCCAGCTTACAAATAGCTTCGCTACGTTCTGGAGAAGTAACAATAATAAAATCATCACCACCAATATGCCCAACAAAATCTGTTTCATTATTACCTACATCCAAAACAATATTAGTTAATACATTAGCAGTATAGTTTAAGATTTCATCCCCAGCAGTAAACCCATAGCGATCATTATAAGCCTTAAAGCTATTTAGATCGGCATAAATAACAGCAAAAGAAACTTCTGCTTTTAGATTTGTAGTAAGAATTTGTTGGATTTGTCGATTTCCTGGTAGTCCAGTAAGTGGGCTAGCTTGTAATTCTCGCCATTGTCGACGTAAGTGGCTATCAATCCTAGCTTTTAGCTCTGAAAAATTAAAAGGTTTTGTAACATAATCATCTGCACCCATTTTAAGGCCAGTAACAATGTCATTTTCTTTAGTACGTGCAGTTAACATTACGATAATTGTATGACAGCTATGAGGGTTACGTCGTAGTTTTAAGCAAGTTTCTAATCCGTCCATTCCTGGCATCATAACATCTAAGAGAATTAAACGTATATCGCCTTGATTAGCTAAAGCCAAAGCTTGTTCGCCAGAAGAGGCTTCTATTACTTCATAGTATTTATCAAGTGCAGATACTATGATTTTACGTACCGCCTCATTATCATCGACAATTAGAATTTTATCCGCCAAGGTTTATAACCTCAAATCTGCCCATTTAGAATCAACTAGTTTTTTAATTTCCTCGCTCATTTCTATTTGGTCAGGCCAATCCCTGGTAAAGCCCTCTGAAGCCGTTTTGCGCGTAGCATCTATGCCCATTTTTGACCCATAGGCAAAAAGTCTAGAAGCATGATCTAGAACATCTATTGGCCCCATAGTAAACTGAATGTCTCGTTCTGGATCAATGTTATTAAGCGCGTACCAAACTACATAACCAGGATCACGAACAGGAACATGTTCATCTACTACTACAATACACTTAGTAAACATTGCTTGGCCTAGGCTCCAAACTGCATTCATTATCTTGCGAGCATGACCTGGGTAAGATTTGCGTATGGAAATAATCATTAAATTATGGAAAATCCCTTCAAAAGGCATGTGCATATCTACAACTTCAGGAAATTGCCGTTGAAAAAGTGGTAAAAAGATATGTTCAATTGCTTCACCCATATAGCAATCTTCCATAGGTGGACGACCAACAACAATTGTCGAGTAAATAGCGTCTTTACGTCGTGTTATTGCTGTAACATGAAAAGCTGGATAAGGTTCTTGTGGTGTATAAAAACCTGTATGATCCCCAAAAGGCCCTTCAGTACGCATATCAGCAGGATCAACATAACCTTCTAATACTATTTCTGCTGAGGCAG
>CAZHXL010000270.1:0-7910 GCA_964536575.1 uncultured Clostridia bacterium
GATTATTTTTTAATTTACTACCAGCCGCCGTATCCATTTCAAGTTCTGAATCAGATAAACCATCTCCAACCATAAAAGGCTGATTATTAACAGGCTGATTATTTTTTAATTTACTACCAGCCGCCGTATCCATTTCAAGTTCTGAATCAGACAAACCTCCCCCTACAATAAAAGGGGCATTACCATTATCACTAGCAAATGATAAATCTTCTGCACTAGGAGCATATCTATCCGTTACTGTTTTTTGTTGTAGGTTAGGATCAGTAGTGCCTATGGTTCCAGAATTAAGTAAAATCTCTACACTCTGAGCAAAATTAACCTCTATCTGTGCAGGGGTTTCTGTTCCTGCTAACTCCATTTCCATTAACTTACTAATCATATCTAAGCCTTCGTAGCAAACATCAAAGGCTAATTTATCCATAATAAAGCGTTTACTACGAACAGCACCAAAAAGATTTTCCAGAGCATGGGAGATTTTTTGAATTTTAGTTAGCCCAAATGCTCCTGATGTTCCTTTCATACTATGAGCAGTACGAAAGATTTCTTGTATTAATTGATCACTACTTTCCCCTTGCTCTATCTTTAGCAAACCCATATTCAACATTTGTAAATACTCATCAAGTTCGCTCTTAAAGGCTGCTAGTAGTTCTCCTTGCAAATCACCACCACCTAACATTGAGGTTTGGTTATCGTAGGAAAAATCATCTTTATTATTGCCATTTGACATATCAATACTCTTTTCACTATCTGTAAAGTTAAGAGAAGACTTAAGTTTCTAACTACTACACATCGAAACTATTACATATCGAAACTATTACACATCGAAATTTAGTTTTTCACAAGAAAGTATTTCTTTAACATCTAAAAGAGCTATTCCCAATTCTGTTACACCTTTTAAGTGCTGTGCTTGTTCACCTGACCATTGGGTTTGTACTGCTTGAATGGAGTTATGCGGGATTTGAGTGATTTCTTTTAATCTATGGACGGCTATACCTATTTGTGTTCCTTGGTTCTCAACAAATATCAAATGTTGACAGGTTTGTGTTTCAGAAAGTCCAGCAAACCGCCCAAAATCAATAACTGAAATTATTTCCCCTCGTCTACTTACTACACCTAAGATAAAATCAGGCGCGCCTGGAACGCGAGTTAGAAGCTTAAGAGGAATTACTTCTGAAATATAAACAGCATCAATTGCATACTGTTCTTCACCAAACTCAAAAACTAAAACATCTAGAGCATTATTTTCGGTTTCTTGTTCAGTATCAACTAGGTTGGCTAGAAGTTCTGCCCGTTCATTTAATATAGCAGATAATTTATTTTCATCTAGCTTATGACTTAAAGCTATTGATAACTCAGACATTTTTTTATGTAAGTCATCCCAGCTAAAAGTTTTTGACAAATCTCTTTTTATTTTTTTTACTCTCATCGTAGCCTACTTAACATCTCCTCAACTATTTGTAAGATCCTAGCTGCCTGCTGACCTTCAGAAAAAGGTATTATTGCTTCTCTAGGATGATTATTTAAGATTCTTTTAGCTTGTAACAAATGGCGTTTTGCAGCTTGTTTCTCATCATTTTTTTGATAAATTAAAGCCAAGTTCCAATGCCCCATTACAAAATTATTGTCTAAAAGAACAGTATAGCGTAATTCTTCGGCTGCTTTATTAAATTTATTGTCTGTTTGGTAAATAAGACCTATTAGGTAATGACCTTCTAAGTTATTTGGTTCTTTATTAAGATAAAGTCGGCAAAACCGCTCACTTTCATTAATATTGCCTCGATTAGCTGCTATTTTTGCCATTAATAAAAGTGCAAGTGTCTCTTTATCTAAAATTTTATTTAATAAATTTTCGGCTTGAGCAAATTCGTGCTTTTCAAAATGTTGTAGAGCTACTTTGTAAGTTTCCTTACTTGATTTCTCTTCTATGTTTATTTTACTACTACTAGTGGTAAGAGGAGAAGTAAAAGTATTACTGATGGGCTTATATTGGTATTTTGGTTCAAAGTTTATTACAGGTTTTGGTTTTTGTTCTGATAAAGTAAGATCTGTCGTTTTTTTACGGTAAAAAACTGCGTCTTTAGCATATTGCTCTTCAAATAATCGAAAATTCTGTCGATTAAGCTCACTAGTCCCTACTAGTAACCATCCTCCGTCACGTAAGGTACTAAAACAGCGTGTAGCAAGCTTTTCAATAAAACTATTATTAAAATAAATAAGTACATTACGTAATAGTATTAAATCCAGATCTACAAAAGGAAAGGGTTCTGCTAGGTTTAAGTATTGAAACTGTACCATGTTTTTTACTTTCTCAGAAAGATGATACTGGTCATCGTGATGAGAAAAATACTTATTTATTACTGATGGAGCAACTCCACGAAAAGACCACTTACTATAACTAGCCTTTCGTGCTTTGGCTAATGAAGTTCCATTTATATCACCACCTATTAATTTTAATTGCCCAGGTTTTACTACTGCTAAGAGTTCTTGTAAGATTATTGAGATAGAATAAATTTCTTCGCCTGTTGAACAAGCAGCACTTAGAATGGAAATAGGTTTATTAGTAGTTTTATGATACTCGATTATCTGTGGCAAAACCACTTCTTGTAAAGCTTGAAACTGCATTTGATCCCGAAAAAAGAAAGTTTCGCCAATAGTAATTTTTTCTGCTAAAACTTGAAATTTACTATCACTAATAGCAATTGTTGATAACAAATTGTACCCAGCATGAAAACTAGTAATATTAAGTATTTCAAAAAAATCTTCAAAAGTGGTTTGTATTTGTTGAAGACGATCTTCTTTAACAACAATACCTATGCGGGTTTCTAACAATTTACAAAAAGATAAAATTTCTTCAAACGAAAACTTAGGCATAGAATTACATACTATTACCCTATAATTTTGCTAATAAATCTAGGGATTGTTCTTGAGCAAAATTTAATAAGTTCATGTGATTTAGTATCATTATTAGGCCGGCTTGGCTACGAGCAATAGCAAAGATAAACTCACTGTAAGGAACAAATCGGTTTGGAGGCTCTACAGCAGAACTAGAAACTTTAATAACTTCCGTAATAGTATCTACAATTAACCCTCTTTTTCTATTTTCATACTCTACTAAAACAATAATAGTATTTTCATCATATGGCTTTTGAGGCATACCTAGAAGAGTTCTTAGGTCTAAAACAGGAACAATCTGTCGTCGTAGATTTAGCAGTCCCACTACTGCTTGAGATACCCCAGGCAGTGGTGTAAGTTTAACCATACGAATAGCTTCTACTACTATAGGTAAATAAAAAGCAAGTTGCTGGTCTCCAAGCTGTGTGCAAACTAAATCTATTTCTTCACCAGGAAGTTGCAAGACTTGTTGGGGCAATCGCTCTTGAGCAGGGACTAAACTAGTATTAATTAACCCTACTTGTTTAGCTAGCTCAAGAAGCTTTTTTTGTAATTCTGGGTCTTCAAATAATTCTTTCATAAATTTTAACTAGCGATTTATTGATTTAGCGATTTAGCGATTTAAGTATGGGGAAAGTGCTTCTACTAGTTTCGCCCCATTCCAATTTTTATGAACATAGCCATCTGCTTTACATTCTTTTACTTTAGCACTCAAATCTTCTTCTGACATTCCAGAATAAAGTAGCACTGGAGTCTTGGCAACTTGTGCCATTGCGGGTCTGGTTTTAATCATCATGCAAAGATCTGGCCCACTAAGTTGTGAAAGCTCTACCCCTACAATAATTAAGTCTGGTCGCTCTGTAGGTATAGCAGTAACTGCATCCATACTACTCATTTGAATTAAAACCTCAAAACCAGCTTGTTGTACTTGAAGTTTTAGTAAAGCAATAATTCCTTTTCCCTCTAACACAATTAAAGCCTTAGGTCGTTTACCACCAGTATTAGGCAGTACTGGTGCAGAAGCAATCATAGTATGTACTGCTTGGGAAAAAGACTTTGGGGCTTGAATTGGCGACGCTATTGTTTGATTTCCACTCTGTGCAGATGGTGCTTGAATTGGCGATGCTATTGTTTGGTTATTAGATGGTTGTGTTTGTTGATTTATTGGTCCACTTGAAGAAGGTTTCAATAAAGTAGTTTGATTTCCTTGTGTTAAATCACAATATCCCCCAGCAGCCGTTGTTAATTCTGTAGTAAATTCCCCAGCACTACTATAACGACTAGTAGGTTGTTTTGCTAGAGCTTTTAAGATCACTGCCTCTACAGGCTCAGGAATACTTGGATTTAAAGACCGAGGTTTTGGTGGGGCTTCAATAATATGTTTTACAATTACCTGCATCCCATTTGCATCACCATAAGGACATTGCCCTGTTAAAGCCTCATAAACCATTATTCCTAAACTATAAATATCTGAGCGATGATCTATTGCTGAAGCTTGGCATTGCTCAGGAGACATATATTTAGCAGTACCAATAATTGTACCTACGCTTGTTAGAGCCTCTTTAGAGTTATCTGATGCAGATTTAACCTTAGCAATACCAAAATCTACTACTTTAACAATTCTTTCACCACGTAGCCCAGCCTTAAACATTATATTATCTGGTTTTAGATCTCTATGAACAATTTGCAAGCTATGAGCTATATCTAAAGCTGCTGCAACTTGGTTCATAATATGAACTGTTTCATTTAAATCTAGACGAGGTTTTCTCTCTAAATAATCTTTCATTGATTCGCCATAAATAAATTCCATTACCAAGTAGAGCATATCCCCTACTTTACCAAAGTCACTTACTCTAATAGCATTAGCATGATCAATTGCAGCAGCAGCCCGTGCTTCTCTTAAAAAGCGTTCTGTTACGCTTTTATCCATAGCCATTTCAGGATGAATCACCTTAATAGCAACTTCATTACCAATAAAAGCATGTCGGGCTTTAAATACTGCTCCCATACCACCAACACCAAGTAACTTTTCTATACTATATTTTCCATCTAGTTCTTTGCCTACCAAACTTTTAATGTCCATTTCTTCCATAACGGAACTATCCCTAGGACAATTTTTTATATCCCCAGCAAAAAAACTTCTGCATTGCCCACAATACTTCATCCTCGAACACTCCTCATAAGCTCAGTAATTTTCAATCATTTTAAGCTTAAAATATGATAAATACGTATTTTGACTACTAGAAAATACAACGATAAACACACAAACATGAAAAACGAAGATGTTAAGAATAATACCTTTTCCAATCAACTTCAAGACAACAATATATAGTAACTTATTTATTTATTAATTGCGAAAGCCTTTTTAGTTAAAAAAGTTTCTTTATGTATTTAATTTTTTCTTGCTTATCATTTGTTGCTTACCATTTAGCGACTAAATAAACCTCTTATCTACTTATAAGACTACTTAAAAGATTTTCATTTTCTAATAATGATTTTTCCTTAATAATCCATCGTGTTAGCGAGTATTTTTAATAATAAACATTTTTACTCTGTAATCACTTAGTACAAATTACTTTGTATTAGGAAAAAGGTTTTGCCCCAGAGGATTAATGGATAAAAGCCTGGCAATCATAACAATCATAATAACTGTTGGGCTTTTATCTAACCTCTAACAAAGTTAACCCAAATTTCGGAAAAACTTTTCCTCCTGTCACATTTTCTTGCTCTCATTCGTCTCCTTTAATGAAAACAAATATTTCATTAGGGAGGCGTTTTTATTTATGGCTCAAAAACAGAGTTTACAACAAATCGTAATTTTAGGCGGTGGTTATGCAGGAGTGCTAGCAGCAGTGCGTTTGGCACGTCAAACACAAAAGCTACCTATAAAACTACCTATTAGAATTACCCTAGTTGATGCTAGTGATGGACTGGTCGAGCGAATTCGCTTACATCAATTAGCTACAGGACAACAAAGCAATAAAATACCTTATCAAAAGTTACTTAAAAATACCTCAGTACAGTTTTTACAAGGCCACGTGACAGCTATTAAACCTAACCAAAAAAGAATAATTATCAAAGAAAATCAAACTGCTAAAGAACTAAGCTATGACAGATTAATTTATGCCCTAGGTAGTTCTGTTGACATTCATTCTGTATCAGGAGTAGCAAAACATAGCTACAACGTAGGCTCTTATGAAATGGCTATCGCGCTTCAACAACGCTTAGCTAAGAACCCTAACAGTCATTTGTTAATTTGTGGTGGTGGTTTATCAGGTATTGAAACAGCAACAGAAATGGCAGAGGCTTACCCAAAACTTAAAATTACTCTGTTAACTAGCGATAGCTTTGGTAGTCAGCTTTCGCACCTAGGTCAAAAGTACTTAGAAAACGCTTTTCAAAAACGCAATATTTTAATCAAAGATAAAAGTAAGGTAACCGAAGTAAAAGCACAACAGGTTTTACTTGCTGATGGCAGCAAAGTAGATTTTGATCTTTGTCTTTGGACTGCAAGCTTTACAGTTCCAAAAATCGCCTGTGAAGCAGGGTTAGAAGTCAATAAAATTGGGCAAATGATAGTTGATAAAACTCTACGCTCAATCTCACATCCAGAAATTTACGGGGTTGGAGATGCTGCTACTATTGAACCTACGGCAGAAATACACTTGCGAATGTCCTGTGCCTCAGCACTGCCTATGGGCGCACATGCAGCAGATAATGTTTTGGCCGAGTTACAAAACTCTCAACCAGAGGCTTTTCGTTTTGGTTCTAATGGTTGTTGTATTAGCTTAGGCCGTAGCGACAGCTTAATTCAAATGGCTCAATATGACGATACACCTAAAGAAAGTATTATCACCGGGCGTTTAGGAGTTTTTATCAAAGAATTTATTTGTCGTTACACTATTTGGTCATTAAACTTAGAACGTCTAGGTTGGTTTGCTTATCGTTGGCCAAAACCATTTACTCAAAAGAAAGCGGCTATTTCTTCAGTCAATCAACATAGTGCGACTTAAGTATTTCTAAGTATTTTTAGGTATTCTTTTAATGGAAGATTTTCAAAGCTACCGTCCACTACTTTTCTCAATAGCTTACCGGATGCTAGGTCGCGCTAGTGAAGCAGAAGACATTGTACAAGATGCCTATTTACGCTACTCTAGCGCGTCTCTAGAAGAAGTACGCTCTGTTAAATCCTATTTAAGCACTATTGTAACCCACCTATGCCTTGATCACCTTAAATCAGCACAAGTAGAGCGTGAAAACTATGTTGGTCTTTGGCTACCAGAACCATTATTAACTTCAACAAATAACCTTTCATCTATTGTAGGAAACTCTCTAGAAGAGCGAGAGTCGCTTTCTGTAGCCTTCCTAGCCCTGCTTGAGCGACTTACTCCACAAGAACGAGCAGTTTTTCTACTCCATGAAGTTTTTGACTATGACTACAAGGAAATATCTGAGATCTTAGATAAAAATGAAGCTAGCTGTCGTCAATTATTTCATCGTGCTAAAGCTCGTATTGATGAGCATCGTCCACGATTTGAGCCTTCTAGAGAAACCCAAGAGCGTTTAATGGTGGGATTTTTGGCCGCTTGCCAAGAGGGTGATTTAGAAATGCTAACATCGCTCCTAAAAGAAGATGTAGTAATTTGGGCAGACAGTGGTGGTAAAGCTACTGCGGCTCGTCGTCCTATTTTAGGACGTGATTTTGTGATGCGTTTTTACCTTGGATTAGTAAAAAAAGCTATTTTTTCTAAAGAAAATTTTTATGTAACTTGTGAAGAAATTAATGGTCTACCAGCTATTTTAACTTGGTCAAGAGAAAAACTACTTACTATTACTAGTTTTGAAATCAGTGACGAGCAAATTCAAAACATCTATACTATCGCTAACCCTGATAAAATAGCCTATTTACGCCAGCAACTACAACAAAGTTTTCAATACTGACTAAAATCTACTTAATGGATCATCTGGCCGAAAAGCAGCTCTAGATAATTCTTCACGAACTTGATTAGCTGAGGTTT
>CAZHXL010000270.1:7920-8181 GCA_964536575.1 uncultured Clostridia bacterium
ATATATGAGATTAAAAATCTTTAGGCAATCTTTGTATGCGCAAAATAAATTCATCACGGTTTGATGCTCCAGCTAAAGCTTCTTCAAACCCAATATAGCCTTTGGTATAAAGCTCATGCAGGGATTGATCAAAGGTCTGCATACCATATTGCGAAGTACCTTGAGCAATTGCATCACGTACCAAGCCTGTCTTTTCTTGATTACAAATACAGTCGCGAATATATGGTGTAGAAATTAGCACTTCTGCTGCTGGTACACGCA
>CAZHXL010000271.1:0-5448 GCA_964536575.1 uncultured Clostridia bacterium
TATTGCTGCGGCTTTGATGCTTTTGGTTTTAAATTTTAACTCTTAATTCGCATTATTAATGTACGTTTATAGAATGGTTCTGCTTTGGCGTAATCTCCTTTGGTGTGATAAAGCATAGCCAGATTATTGAGAGAATTAGCCTCACCTATAGGCTCATCAGCAGATTGAAATAGCGATATTGCTTCTTCATACTTTGCTATAGCTTGGTCTACACTTTCAGGCTTTCCTTCTGCTTCTAATAATATGGCTTCACTATAAGCTTTGTATGCTACTACTCTAGGTTTGTCTTTTTCATTTGCTATTCTTGTTTCTTGAAGCTTTACTTGATACTTTCCAGGTTTTGCTTGAGCCTCTAAAGAGTTTACTTCCAATCTATATTGCCCGCTAGTTTCAGTGATTAAGTAAACTGGCTCTGGGCCTGTTTCACCATTAGGGCTATCCATTTCATATACTTTTTTTCCATCAGGAGAATAAATAGCTACAACAACATCAATGCCTTTTTGCTCTACGGTGGCTTGAAGGTATTGCTTAGCTTCTAGAGTCAAATTGTAGGAGTGAACCTTACCTCCTGCTAAATCTCGTTCAATTGCTTTGCCTAGCTGAAGTTCGGTTATCTCACCATTATTTGTATTATTGCTATTATTGGCTGTAACATCTTGTTGAATAACTGTTTGAGGCTTATCAAGTTTAGTAGAGTTGGCTGAGATAAAATGACTGGTATTAGTAATCATGATTAAAAGTATTACACTCATTAACAATAAACTTGTATCTTTGGTACGAGATAGGGTTAACCCTGTTTGGTGAGAATGCATGATTATTTTTTTCCTCAATTGAATATATTTTTAAGTAAGCTGTTGGCGTTAAGAAGTTCTTTAGTTATAACGGTATACAGTTGAAAGAAATAAGGGGAATGTATATTTAGTTTAAGAAAGTTTATTAATAATCCAGGCTTTAGCCATTCTTAAATCATCTTCTACACAAGTATGACCAAGGTTAACTTCTTGACAAATTTCCTGAACGGTAAATCCAAAAATATACTTAAGCTGGAAAAAATAAGCAGCACGTTCATCTATCTCAGCAAATTCATCTAGTGCTTGTTGTAATGCAACAGAATTTAAACTATCTTCGGCAATGATTAGCTCTATACCTGAAAACGGCACCCTTTGTAAGTTACCACCACGCATTAAAGCACCTTGTTGCGTTCTGTGATCAATAATAATTTCTAATATTACTCTGGCTGCTATAGCAAAAAAGTGCTTTCGATCATTGATATTGATTTTCTTTTGATTTGCAAGCTTAATAAATGCTTCGTTGACCAGTACCGTAGGTTGTAGGATAACTTCTCCTGAGCGTTGTTGTAGTTTCTTAGTAGCAATCTCTTTAAGCACATCATAGATTTCTTCAAATAATGTATTTCTTGCATCAATATCCCCTGCTTGCCATTTCTTTAGTAGCAGTGTTAACTCTCCTAACACTAATTGCTCCCTCATAGTTTCTTTTGTAAAGAGTATGTGCAAAATTGATGGTTTGGTATTCACCTATTCTATTATGCCTCGTGTTATGACTTCAAGGTTAGTTAGGAAAGGTAACCCTATAAGTGAAAAATATCAGTGCTATTTATCTGTTTCTAAATCAACAAATTAAAGATTCTTTTAGTAGTTATTTTTTAATCGCGTTGCTAAAAACCGCTAGTATTCCGGCAATATTACAGAAAATTCGCGGGGCATTTTTTTACCTTTACCGCTTATCAAAGTAAGAACATAGAAATAAATCAAAGTAAGTTTATGTAATCAAGTGAATAGGTTAATTTGTACCGCAATACAAATTGGCACTAGTAACTTCACAATGGTTTTATATGGATAACTTCCATTGTGATAACTTCACAATGGTTTTATATGGATAACTTCCATTGTGATTTAAATCTATAAAACTGTAATGGTGATAAGGTGCTCCATAATCATAACACTTAATTTACCATTGCCATAAATACTTAACCAGGAGATACTTAAATGAAAAACAGGATACGTTTTGTTTTAAGTGCGTTAATAATTACTTTTCTATTGGTATTTTGTTCTCAACTACAACCCATTTCCCAACCTGCTTCAGCGTCATCAGCGTTTTCATTGTCTGAGCAAGACAATGGAAGCATAGTACAAATGTACCGTAATGACGCGCTACAATCGCGCCTTAACACATTAAAGCCAAAAAACAAAGCACTTGCCCGTGCTCTAAAAGATATGGAAAGTATTGGCAAAGTTCCAGATTGGAGCCGTAGCTTTGCGGCCAGAGTAGAAAAAAACAAAACATCTTCTATTGCTTCACCTACGCTGGAAAAAGTTGATAACACTGGGGATGAACTGACAGTCGACACTGGGGATGAACTGATAGTCATAACTAATTATGGGCCAGAAGACTATTGGGATGGAACAGTTTATGCTTATGACGCAGCAACAGCTGACACTAGCGTTTATAGCGGTGTTTGTGACAGAGCAGTACAGCAAAATAGTAGTACCGCAGGAATCGTAGATGAATGGTATTACCCTTCAGATGGTGGCGCACCTGAGCACGAGTTCTATGGTAATGCTAGGTCTCCACGGTTACCGTTAGGAGAAAATGAGCAATATGAGAGACAAAGTATAAACAAGACTAATACTCCATCATTAGGTATTAACAAAGCTTCATTTGCTTCCAATTCTACTCCAATGACGCTTTCACCAAACCCTAGAGTGGTAAGGTGGTTATTTTGTACAATTCGCTGTGTTGTTAGCAACATTACTGTTTCTTGTGGTACACGTGAGCGGTCAGAGTTTTCTTGCCGCATAGGAGCTAACTTTTCTAGAGCGAGAACTTGCGCCAGAAGCTGTTAAGGGCACAAATGTAGTAAAACAAAAGCGGTATAACTTAAAGCCTTATCATCGATAGGTCGTACAGATAATGGATAAATCGTTCATTTATGGCTGCACGACCTATCCATTCATCTTTTGGATAAAAGGAACTATATGAAAAAAATAAATTTTACTATAGTTATTTTCCTTGTTTACTTTTTTACCCTTAACATCCAGGGATTTGCTCAAGACAATACCTCTAAAATTAATGAATACATGCAGGTTGAGATTAATCGTTTCCATTTTCGGGGCACAATACTAATTTCTCAAGGAGATAAGGTTAGCTTTTCTAAGGGATATGGAATGGCTAATGAGGAGACTGGCACACCCAATGACTTGCATACCAAATTTCGTATCGGCTCAATTACCAAGCAATTTACTGCAATGGCTATTGTAATGTTGCAAGAAAAGGGGAAACTAAATTTTCAAGCACCTATTTCTACATATCTAGATGAATACCCCATAGCTTGGCAGGATATCACCATACACCATTTACTCACACATACTTCAGGTATTGCAGATTTTACCCGTGATCCAGATTATAAAACAGCTATGAGGTCAACTTTTACTGTCAACGACCTTATTGCCCGTTTTAAGGATAAACCCTTGACGTTTAAGCCTGGCTATACCTTTGATTATAGTAATTCAAACTATATACTTTTGGGACATATCATTGAGAAAGTTTCTGGCATGCCTTATGAGCAGTATTTACAAAAATATATTTTCTCACCTCTAAAGATGGAAAACACTGGTTATGACCATAATGAAAAAATACTATTACACCGTGCATCAGGATATACATTAAAAAAAGATATTGTTATTAATGCTCCATTCGTTGATATGTCTATTCCTTTTTCAACTGGCGGTCTCTATTCCACAGTAGAAGATTTACTGGTTTGGGATAAGGCACTGTACACAGATAGACTAGTTTCAAAAAAAGGATTAGAAGCAATGTTTACCCCTGTAAAAATGGACTATGGTTATGGGTGGACTATAGATAGCCTCAACCATCACAAGTGTATAAGACATGGGGGCTGGATGATTGGTTTTAACAATTCAATCATGCGTTTTCCTGATGAAAAAATGACAATCATTGTACTAAGTAATATAGATAGTATCTCTGCCAATACCATTGCACGCGATCTAGCAGCAATTTTGTTTGGAGAAAAGTATGTTGATGAAAAAATAGCAGAGGGTTTTAAACTAAATACACACACACAGCAAACTTACATAGGTCAATACGAAGTCTTCCCTGATCTCATTGTAACGATTTGTAAGGAAGATAATAAGCTTATCGGTAAAATTACAGGATATCCAGAAATTGAGTTGAAACCATTATCAGAAGAAGAATTCTATGCTAAAGAAGTAGACGCACGAATTTTCTTCATTAAAGATGGCGAACACAAGGTTATACAGATGAACATTCAGATAGATGATTGGAAAAAAGAGGCCAAAAAAATTAAATAACACTTTTATTTACCTAGACTTAACTAGGTATAACAAAATAGCCATAATCTTTTTTATTTGGCTAATGTGGTATTCAGCAAGGTCTATGTAAACAATATTGTTTTCTAGTTTTAAGAATTTCCAAAGGTTTCCTATTGTTACAGCACCATAAATGATATCTAATGGTTTTGCTTCTTTAATACTGAATTCTCTTGCAGCTAGCATTTCAGCAATACATTGCCCATAACCTTTCTTAAAGTCTTCGTTTTTAGCTTCAGCTAACATAATAATAGGTGCTGTAACAAATAGTTGTTCTCTAGAATGAGAGATAATAAAGTCACAGACTCCTGCTAAACCTTGTTTTTCATCAACATTGAATTCGACTCCTGAAAACAAGCTAATTTGGTGTTTACAAAGTTTTCTAACTTCGACCAAAATAGGCGAAATTATCAGCTCTGAGCGGGCTTTTTCTGTAGAAACACTTAAGGCTAGAGGAATATTTTCAGCTAAAATTGTTTGTAGTAAATCGCTTATTTCTACATCAGCAACATCAGCAAATAAGTTAGTATTTTCTTCTGTTTCTAATTGAAACTGTTGTTTAACTTTTGCAAGGGTAAATTGGCTATAAGTCATAAAATATGCCTCAAAAATATTATGAATCGCTTTATTTTAGCGGACTTCTACACCTTGAGTAGATAAATATTGTTTTGCTTGCATAATAGTATATTCACCAAAGTGAAAAATAGAAGCTGCAAGTACTGCTGAGGCTTGACCTTGGCTTAAAGCTTGATAAAGGTGCTCCAGTGTCCCAGCACCACCAGAAGCAATTACTGGGATTTTTACTGCGCTCGAAACTGCTTTAGTTAAAGCTAGATCATAACCATTTTTAGTACCATCTCTGTCCATACTTGTAAGTAGGATTTCTCCAGCACCTAGTTTTTCTGCCTCACATGCCCACATAACAACGTCTAGGTCAGTAGAATTACGTCCACCATGTGTATAGACCTGCCAATTAGTAAGATCCTTTGACTTAGCAGGGTTTATTTTTTTAGCATCAATTGCTACTACTACACACTGGCTGCCAAAACGAGTGGCTGCTTGAGAAATTAAGCTAGGG
>CAZHXL010000271.1:5458-8137 GCA_964536575.1 uncultured Clostridia bacterium
TTATTTATTGCCGCAGTGTTAATAGAAATTTTATCTGCCCCAGCTAGCAATATTTGCCGAATGTCTTCTAGCGTGCGAATTCCACCGCCTACTGTAAAGGGAATAAAAACGCTGTCTGCAACATCTCTTACCATTTGTAACATAATATTTCGGTTATCCGATGAGGCAGTAATATCTAAGAAAATTAGCTCGTCTGCACCTTCGCTATCATAACGGCGGGCTTGAGTTACAGGAGCACCTGCATCTGATAAGGAGAGAAAATTAATTCCTTTTACTACCCGACCACGATTGACATCTAGGCAAGGGATAATTCGTTTAGCTAACATAAGTTTTCCTTAATAAAAATAGGCTTGCTAATAGAGCAAGCCTATGGGTTAGAGTTTTTTAAGAATGTTTTATTGTGCTGGAGGAGCAGCCATTTCTTGGAATAATTTGTCAATGATGTCTTTCTTAACAATGATCTTACCGTCAGATTTCATTTTCTTTTTAATATTATCTAGATAAGCATCGTAAGTCATACTACGGCGTTCTTCAAGTAGTTTTTCTTTTACAGCACCCGATTCTGTATTGTATTTGTTTGTATCAGGATCAGTGCGTTTAGTCACACCAAAAACCAAATATTTGTCATTACCAAAAATAGGATCTTTAGAGATTTCTCCTACTTTAAGTTTTAAGGCAACAGGAAGAACTTTGCTAATATCATTAAAGTTTTCTAAAGACTGACCATCACGAAAATCATCACGGGTTTCTGCTTTAAGACCTGCTTTTTCTATTGCAGCTTTGAGACCATCAGTTGTGTTATTAGCCGCAGCTAACAAGGATTTGGCTTGTTCTGCTGCTACGTCTTTAACTTTATCTTTTTTATACTTTTCTACAACTTTATCTTTAACTTCTTCTAACGTAGCATCATGTGGTTCTTTGAGTTCTAGTAGTTTAGCAATAGCAAAACCACCTCGAACACCTGTTTTAACCCCAACATCACCAACAGCCTTTAGATTACCAACTGCTTCTTCAAAAGAAGGGTTACTACCAATATCTGGAACATTGTCACCAGGAGCAAACAAAGGAGTTTGTTTTAAGGATTGTTCTGGGGTTAAGCCTTGTTTTTGAGCAATATCGGCTACTACTGTTTTGATATCTTTCTTTTCCGTTAGTTGTTTTACTGCATCATCGGCTAACTCAGAAGCCTTTTTATAAGCGAGTCTATTACGAGCAGAGGCAAGCAAAGATTCTTTGGCTTCTTCAAAAGTTTTGTTTTTACGTTCAGTGACTTTCAAAATATAAAAATTATTACCATCAGTAACCATATCGCTAATCTCATTGGGTTGCATTGCAAAAGCACGTTGCAAATAGCTTCCTGGCTTAAGAGTATCTTTCTTAATAAATCCTAGGTCACCATCTTTATCTTTTGTCGCTGTATCTTGAGAATTACCTCTAGCTAATGTACCAAAATCTTCTGCCTTAGCCCCACTAGTACCTTTAGCACGAGTTATTAGTTCTGCGACTTTTTTCTGAACTTCAGATTTATCTTTTTCAGCCAAAGCTTTTAAGAGGATTTGTTGTACTCTAACTTCAGAAACAAACTTTTCAGGGTCATAGTCTTTTTTTAGCTCTTCATCTGTCACTTGTAAGGTTTTGGATACAGCATCTTGGCTAACATAAATATATTCTGCTTTACGTTGTGTTTTTTCAATGCGAAATTCAGCTTTATGCTTGTCAAAATAGGTTTTTAGTTCAGTATCGTCAACCGTGACTTTGTCGGTTAATTTACTAGAGTCAACTACAGTGTAAACCATATTAAAAGTAGTATTTTCACGGTTAAATTGTTCTTGTACTTCTTGAGGAGAAATTTGGATCGCGCTAGTAATCAGACTACGTAATTTCTCATCTGCAATTTGTTCACGCAAAGATTGTTCAAATTGGCCGACAGTTTGACCAGATCTTTCTATATAACGTTGGTATTTATCATAGCCTATCCACTTACCCTCGACTGTAAATTGCTCTCGAATACGAACTTTTACTTCTTCATCAGAGGCTTCTAGGTTAAGGCGTTTGACTTCTAGTTCAACAATTTTTTTACGAATCAAGCTTTGAAGTAAGTTTTTATCTAATCCCATGCTTTTGACTTGGTTTAGATCCATTTCCTTACCGCCTTGGTTCATAAACTGTTTGTACATCTGCATCATACTATTAAGGCCAGACATATAGTCTTGAGCGGTAATTTCTTGTTTGTCTACTTTGGCAACTAGATCCTTATCGCTAACAGGTAATGCTTTACCATCAGCAGAAATCAAAGGAGCATTGCCCATCGGTGCGTAGAAAACTACCATACCCGCAACTACTAGTATTGAGGCCATTATCCAAATGGCTTTTTGTGAGCGTTTACTATTATTTAAAAGTCTTAACATCTTAAGAAAAAATACCTCCATTATTATTAGAGCCTTAAGATCGCCGCTAAACCAAAAGTTTAACCTAGGTTGATTAACTAAAACTATATTTTAGCTATCAATATAAAGTAGGAAAAATGTTTAGAATTATAAATTAGGCGATAAACAGAAAATTTTAGATGAGCTAGTAGAGCTTTGCAATCTGTTTTTGTCATATATGTGCAGCATAGCTCTTGACGAAATTAGCTCCTAACTTCTATTATCAGAGTTTATTCTTTTTGGCCAAAAAGGC
>CAZHXL010000272.1:0-1984 GCA_964536575.1 uncultured Clostridia bacterium
TATCTAATCGTACACATCCAGCAACTTGAGGTAATCCCTTAAATCTTAACCATTTTCGACTAGGTATTAGCTCTTGTCTAGGTAAAAAGTGAGAAAAAGAAATCACTTCTTTAGAATAAGATTTAATACGATCTTGGTTTAAGCTCAGGAAATGATTAGCAATAGAATCAACATTTTCTGGCCATTTGCAAAAGTAAAAATCTGACCAAGAGTCTAAGCGGTCTAAATCAGGGTTTTTATCAATATCAAACTCTTTTTCATACCATGAAAATAGTGGCACAATTGTGCATTTTTCTAACTCAACAGGGCTAGAATAAACACCTATTTGTTTACACAATTCAATGATATTAAAGAACTTGTCTAAAGAATGTTGGTTTTCTCCTCTAACCCAAAGCTCATGGTTTCCTGGAACATAAAATAACATCTTAAACTTAGCTTGCAACATCTCTAAAGTATCTTTGACTAAGCCTAGATTATGGCCAATATCACCAGCTACGATTAGAGCATCATTTTGATAAAGACTGTTGGAGAGTTGTGCAAGTAATACCCAATTGTCTTTGAAATCAGTATGAAGGTCAGAAGTAGCAAAAATTCGCATAAATGGTAAGCGATAAGTTTTTAATTCTTTGAAGCCCTGTAGGGGCTTTTAATAATAGGCCAGTCCTTTAGGGCTGGGTCTTAAAGGGCTGGGTCTTAAAGGGCTGGGTCTTAAAAGGTTGACGTAAGAAAGCGATTTTGTTAGATTAGAGCCAATTTACAAGCGGGTGTAACTCAATGGTAGAGTGTCAGCTTCCCAAGCTGAAAGTTGTGGGTTCGATCCCCATCACCCGCTTCAAGCATCTATCAAACTAATAACATTACATTATTCCTTTTACTAAACCACCATCAACTGCAACTGTTGTACCGTTAATATAGCTAGCACGTTCAGAGGCTAGGAAAACTGCGTAATCAGCTATTTCTTCTGGTTTGGCTAAACGTCCTATAGGTACATCGTTTTCCCATTGTTTAACGATTTGTTCTTGAGTGATTTGGGCTGCTTTAGCACGAATGTTAATTAACTCTTGTAGCCTGTCAGTTAATGTATATCCTGGGCAAATGTTATTGACCAAAATATTATCTTTTCCTAGTTCATTAGCTAGGCTTTTAGCTAACCCAATAACCCCAGCACGCAAGGTGTTAGAGAGAATTAAATCATTGATAGGCTGTTTTACAGAAATAGAAGTAATATTGATAATTCTGCCCCATTTTCTTGCTTGCATATGGGGAATTACTGAGCGACAAGCATGAACTACGCTCATTAAAATCAAATCAATTCCTGGTTGCCAAGCTTCGGGAGGAGTACTTTGGAACTTTGTAGCGTGTGGCCCGCCAGAGTTGTTAACTAGAATATCTATCCGACAGAAGGTTGCTATAGCCTGATTAACTAAGCGTTCAATATCTTGAAGCTTAGTGACATCAGCAGTTAGTGCAACTACATTAACTCCATATTTTTCTTTAATTTGAGAAGCAGTTTTTTCTAAGACCTCAGTATTACGAGCGCAAATTACCAATGAAGCCCCTTCTGCGGCGAGTCCGCAAGCAATAGCTCTACCAATACCTTGACTTGCGCCTGTCACGATTGCTACACGGTCTTTTAGTCCTAAATCCATAAAATCTCCTAAGTTTATATCTATGGAATAGTCGCATTAGCGACGTCTGATAATAGCCCAGTCTTTTAGGGCTAGGTACTAATAAAGGTTTTGTAAGTCCAGTCTAGAGTATCTTTGATGCTTTGTTTAATATCCATTGGTTTCCAGCCTAGCTCTTTTTTAATCTTGTCACTAGAAGCATATTGAATCTTTCCATTAAAATCTTCTATCATTTCGCTGGAAATCTGCCGAGGCACGCCAGTAAGTTTATTTCCTAGCCAATCAAAAAGAGGAATAATACCTCCAAATGCTACAGGGATCTCAAAGAAAGGTAACTTGACACGATTGTCTAATTC
>CAZHXL010000272.1:1994-5879 GCA_964536575.1 uncultured Clostridia bacterium
GCTTTAACATATCATATAGCCAAAAAGCTTGATCTGTGGCCAAGTATCTACCAGTGGCTTTGTCGTTTTCATAAGCAAGTAAATGCGCCATAGCAACATCACGAACATCAACATAACCTAATCCAAAACGGGGTACAGCAGGAAGTTGACCTCTTAGGGCTAATTCAAAAGGCTGAGTAGTAGGAGTGTGGCGGTAAAAACCTGGCCCAAACACGCCAGAAGGACAAATTGTTACTAGGTTTAGGTTATTTTTTTTGGCAAAGTCCCAAGCTTTTTTCTCTGCTTCAGTTTTAGCAAACATATAAGGGCTAGCGGCTTTATCATTCCAATTCTCTTCCGTTAAGGGCTTAGAAGCTTGACTATCTGAACCAATAGCAGCAACACTAGAGGTAAAGACTACTTTTTTTACTCTCGCATCCTTACAAGCTTGAAGTACATTGATTCCACCAATTACACTAGGGTCTATAATATCTTTTTGTGGATTATCTGAAATAGTAGCGTAAACAGCAGCTACTTGGAAAACCCCGTCCATTCCTTTTGTAGCACCCACTAATGTTTCTGGTTTCATTATATCAGCAGCGATTATTTCTACTGATAGCCCTTCTAGTGGTTTAATAATTTCTTTGTTTTTTGGATCTCTAACGGAAGCACGAACTTTATAACCTTTCTCTACTAGCAAACGTACTAACATATTACCTACATGCCCATTAGCGCCTGTTACTAATACATTTTTCATGGCAAATATACCTGCTTAATTAGATTAAAAAGCTTTATAACCAGCGATATTAACATATGAATGCTTTATTAGTGAAATGTCCTGAGAAATACATCAGAAAGATGTTAAGCAAAAAGATGTTAAGCAAAAGAATAATTTTATTTCTATTTTTAGGCAGTTTTAGCTAAATATATAGTAAAGTAATAAAATCAAAAAATTTAATAAAATCTTAATGAGTTGTAAGCGTATAATTACTTTGTAAGGCTGTATGAAGAATATGTCACCAATTATTAGCTTTATTAATTACTTACAAAATAATACTACTCAAACACAGCTACGCTATATTGGCTATTTAGGTGCCTTTGGTGGAGTAGGACTGGTAACTACTTTTTATAGTCTAGTTTTTCCTGCTGTTGGCCCTGCAACCATTGCCTTAAGTTTTCTGCTGGTAGTTTTAATTACTTCTATTATTAGTGGGCTAACTTTTGGTATTATTGCTTCAATATTTAGCGTATTAAGCTATCAATATTTCTTTCTTTTTTCTGGTAAGTTTCCTGTAGCAGATTCCAAGGGCTGGATAGATTTTTTAGTTTTTTTGGTAACAGCAATTATTACTAGCCAATCTTCTGCTGCTGTACGTACTCGCGCTTATGAGGCAGAAAAAGGTAGGGCAGAAGTTTCCAAACTCTATAAATTAAGCAAAGAAATAATTGCTACTACTGATTCTATCACTGCTGTTTCATCAATTGCTAAACAGGTTAAAGAGATATTTAAGTTTAAGTACTGTGCTATTTTTTTACAGGAAGATAATAATAGCTGGCAACAATTAGATGCTGTTTCAGAAACTTCTAGTGCTAGAGCTTTTACTCCACTACAACAAATTGTTGATGAGGTTGGCAATACTAGTGAAGTAATGCTTGACACTTATACTTTGAAGAATAAAAAAAGCAAGAAGAGAAAAACAAAAAACCAAGAAAATCCCCTTTATGTACCAATAAAAATAGGAGATAGTGTTAAAGGAGTAATGGTTGTGATTTCTACTGAAGTAGAACGAGGAACAATTGAAGCAATTACTGGACTGGTAGCACTGGCTTTAGAACGTGCACATTTTCTTCAGGAAGTAAGTAGGGCTGAAGCCTTGCGCCAAAGCGACGAGTTAAAGTCTGCAATCCTTGCCTCTGTCTCTCATGGGTTACGTACACCATTAACAGCCATTCGTGCCTCTATAGATAACCTATTACAAGATGATATTGAATGGGAACAAGAAATGCTGCACGAATTTCACCTAATCATTAGCGAAGAAACTTATCGCCTAACCAGGATTGTACGTAATCTACTTGAAATGGCCAGAATTGAAGGTAATAGCTTAAACCCTAATAAACAATCTATTCACTTATCCGAATTGGTAGGGGAAGTCCTAGATCGCTGCTCAGTTGTGACACGTAATCATAAGATAGAGGTAAATATACCAGCCACACTTCCTTCAGTACTTATGGATTTTCCTATGATGACAGAAGTACTTACCAACTTAGTAGAGAACGCAGCTAAATATAGTCCTGAAGGAACAGAAATTAAAATTAGTGCTATTAGAGAGGGGGATCAAATGATAATTCAGGTTAAAGACCAGGGACAGGGAATCCCCTCAGATGATTTAAATCATATTTTTGACAAGTTCTATCGTGGAAGCCAAAGCCAATATAGTGAAGGTACAGGAATGGGGTTGGCTATTGCTAAAGGTATTGCTCAAGCTCATGGAGGTAAAATATGGGTAGAAACAGAACTAGGGCATGGGACTACTTTTCATTTTACGCTTCCTGTTGATAAACAAGAACTCATTGAAACAATTTCTACAAAAGGAGATTTATGAATCGCAAAGCCTCGGTGCTAGTAGTAGATGACGAGCCACAAATTTTACGTGTAATGCGGGCAAGTTTACCTCCAAGGGGTTATGATGTAAGAGTTGCGGCTAATGGTCAAGAAGCCATAAGGCTAATTGAAAAACAAATGCCAGACTTAGTTATTTTAGATTTAATTATGCCAGGAATGTCTGGATTGGAAGTATGTAGGATAATCCGTAAAACCTCTAGTGTTCCAATAATTGTTTTATCAGCTAGAGGTGTGGAAAGCGATAAAATTTCTGCATTAGATCTAGGTGCAGATGATTATGTAACAAAGCCTTTTAGTATGGATGAACTACTAGCACGAATGCGAGCAGTACTACGACGTTTTACTAGCATTGAAATGGAAGAACCTATGCTAAATGTTGGTGATATTACTATTGATGTTAGTAGTAGGCAGGTTTTAGTAGCTGGTAAAGAGGTAAAACTAACACCAAAAGAGTTTGATGTATTAAAACACTTAATGACAAATGCTGGTAAAGTAGTTACTCGTCAAACCTTGTTACAATCTGTTTGGGGTTCAAAGTCTTTAGAACAAGCAGGATATTTACGCGTTTTTATTAATCAGCTACGCCGTAAAATAGAACCAGATCCAGAAAATCCTCGCTATATTTTAACTGAGCCATGGATTGGTTATAAATTTTCTAATCTAGATTAAGAGTTAATTAAGAATTAAATAAACCAGGTTAACCCTGGTTTATTTTAAGTCCCATAAAAACATTTTTTTATCAGTACTTCCAGTTATAACTCTATGACAATCAGGCGAAAAGGCTACTATGGCTATAGTGTATTCATGAGCCACTAGGTGTTGATCCTTAAACTCTTTTTCGTTTTCCACTGGCCAACAACGAATAGTTACTTGGATTTTCTCATCTTTATTATAGCTATCATAAGCAGCAAAAAGATATTTTTCATCTGGAGACAAAGCAATATTTTGTAACCAGCTATTATAACCATTAAACTGACGAAGTTCTTTTTGAGTCTCTATATTGTAGATTCTTACTACACCATCCTCACTACTAGAAATTAGGTGTTTATTGTCTGACATAAACCTAAGTTGTAGGACGCGAGCCTTATTGCTTTCAAAATGGGTTACTTGTTCGCCGGTTTGAGTGTTCCAAACATAAATAGATTTACCTGTAGCACCTGCAACCAAACCCCCGTCTGGAGAAAAACAAAGGGCTAGAACTGCGGTCATATGTTCGCCAAAACAAAAAACTTCTTTTTTGGTCTCTAAATTCCACAACCTAGCTGCACCAACTTCACTACCAG
>CAZHXL010000272.1:5889-8088 GCA_964536575.1 uncultured Clostridia bacterium
CTTTGACGTGATACGCGGAGATTTACCGGGGTTGTGACAATGTATTTTTTGTTAGGTGAGATAGCTACTGATTGAATAATGCTTTCATCACCAAAAGAACAGAATTCTTGACCAGTTTTGGTGTCCCATACTTTAGCAGTGTGGTCTAGGCTACAAGAAACAATTTTTTCTCCATCTAGAGAGATAGCAATGCCTTTGACCCATTCTGTGTGGCTAGAGAAGTTTTTTAGCTCTTGGCCGCTATCTATATCCCAAAGACGAATGGTTTGATCATAGCTACTAGAAATAAACTTTTTCCCATCTGATGAAAAAATAGCCATACTTAATTGATTAGTATGTCCTAGAAAGCTTCTAACTGGCGTAGTTTGAACTTGTCCAGATTCAAATGCTCCAGATTCAAATGCAGTAGCTTCTTTACTCATAATGTTTTCTCCTGAAAAGTTTTTGTGTTAAGTGTGAACCCTTGATTTTGTAATAGAACTCCTATAGGGTTCAAACTATTGCAGCAGATTAACGCCGACTTAATGAGTGATATTTTACTTAACTTATAGGTGTAGTTAGGGTTGTACTAGGATTATATCTACAAACTTGCTCTTAGCTTTGCTATGGTAGAAACGTTTCACAAACTCTCTATTAACAATAAACAGTGCAATAATAATTCTAACCATAATATCTCTCTTATCCAGTAGGTAAACAGGCTTTCCTTGACACTAATGGATGGATTGTAATAATATTTTGCGCGTCTGGAAAAGGTTGATTTTAGAACAATTTATCTCAATTTAAGCTAGTAAAGTTTTGCTAAAGGTTAAACAAACTAATAGCTTAACAATTTCTTACTCTTGTCTAAGTAAATTTTAAGGTTAAAAGGTATGGCTGAATATCTTCCCATTTTAATGATGTTAGGACTAGCTGTAATAGTCGCTAGTACTTTAGTTGGTGTTTCTCAACTCTTAGGGCAGTATGTGCCAACTCAGAAAAAGTTAATGCCCTATGAATGTGGTAAAGATCCTGTAGGATCAGCACATGAGCGATTTTCAGTTAAGTTTTATATGATAGCCTTACTTTTTATTTTGTTTGATATTGAGGCGATCTTTTTTGTTCCTTGGGCAGTAGTTTACCGTAGGTTAGCAGAAGAGGTTGTTAGCGGAAAACTTGTTTTACAAGCTTATGAAACCACCACAACACTTGGTTTTTGGGAAACCTTGCTCTATAGAAAAATGTTTGTCTTTTGGGAAATGTTGATTTTTATCGCAATACTTCTAGTCGGATATATTTATGTTTGGAAAAAGGGCATTTTAGACTGGAGGAAATAATATGGGTTTAGAAAATCAAATAGCAGAAGCGTTGCCAGAGGTTTTAACCGCTAGGTTAGACGACTTGGTTAACTGGGCAAGAAAATCAAGTCTTTGGCCTGCAACTTTTGGCCTAGCTTGTTGTGCAATTGAAATGATGAATATGACTAGTGCTCGTTTTGACGTTGCTCGCTTTGGCGCGGAAGTGTTTCGTGCTAGCCCACGTCAAGCTGATGTAATGATTGTTGCTGGCAGAGTTTCTCGTAAAATGGCACCAGTCCTACGACGCATTTATGATCAAATGCCTGAACCTAAATGGGTTATCTCTATGGGTGCTTGTGCCACTGCTGGCGGTATCTTTGACACCTATGCCATTGTCCAAGGTGTTCATCAGGTAGTTCCTGTCGATGTTTATATTCCTGGTTGTCCTCCACGTCCAGAAACACTCATCTATGCCATTATGAAATTACAAGAAAAAATCCAAACAGAATCTTTACGTAATCGCAGAGACAAGCTTGAGGAGGTAATCACCCTGTGAGCGAAGACGCCCTCACTAAAGCAGAAGATGCCATACCAGAAGACGTTCAATTAGAGAAAAAAACTCCTTTGCAACAAGTCGTTTTTATTACTAAAGACAAATTTGGTGATGCAATTGGAGAAGTCGTAGAAAAATTAGGCGAAACCAGTATATTTGTAAAACGAGAAAGTATTGTTGATGTTTGTCGCTTTTTAAGGGATGAAGAAAAATTCCTCTTTAACTTGCTCTCAGACATAGCAGGGGTAGACCTTGGAATAGAAGCCGATCCACGCTTTGAAGTCAACTATCATCTCACTTCTTTGCCAAAACGAATGCTTATACGCTTAAAAGTAAGGGTTAGTGAAGAAGATTGTAATGTGCCTACTGTAG
>CAZHXL010000273.1:0-4802 GCA_964536575.1 uncultured Clostridia bacterium
CGGATTACTTCTGTTAAATATAGAGGATTACCGCTAGTAAGTTTATATAGGACTTCTATATCTTTTTGGCTAACCTCAAAAAAATGAAAAATAGTATCCAACAATGTTTTAATGCCTTTTTTATCAAAAGGCTGAAGTTCTATTTTTTCATAATGGCTATACTGAGCTTGTTTAAGCAACCACTGGCGAAAAGGATGTCCTTTAGTTTTTGATTCTTCACTATGAGAACTCCCGATAAAACAAAACCGTAAGCTTTCAACACTACGCAACAAATACCCAACAAATTCTAAGCTAAGGGAGTCTGCCCATTGTATATCATCTAGAATTAGCACTACTGTACGATTACGAGCTAAAGCTGTAAAAGAATTTGCTAAGTTAGCAAAAGCCTGCCATTTTTCGTTACTATTAACCTCAGCCACGGTTGTTTTATCGTCTCGTTTGTCCTCGTTATTTAATAATGTCACAGGAATATTATTGAGTATTCCCGTAGAGACTAATCCCATTAAGAGATTTTTAAACACTCTTAGTGGTTCGCTTACACTTCCGCCATAATCAAAAAACTTACCCATTAAGACTAGACTACCCTGTTCATTAGCCCAATCACGAAATCTAGTTAAAAGCTGTGTTTTTCCTAACCCTGAGCTACCTAAAACAAAGACTGGATTAGCTCTACTTTCTAAGGCTTGGAAAAATGCTTCTTGTAGGCGTTTTAACTCAGTTTCTCTACCAATATAGCAATTAAAATCTGGTTCTCTTAAAGTGGCCAGTTTTACCCGTGAAACTACATTATTAATAGGAGGGTATTCTTCTACTATACTAGGAACAACTTTTAAGGGCATATTATCTTCACTAACTAACACAGCTAAACTATTAATAAACTCTCCTGTAGTTTGATAACGCTTTACTGAGGTTTTTTCTATAGCTTTTAATATTAAACCATCATGCTTGGTGTGTAACTTAGGATACCTTGCTGAAGGTAAATCTGGAAGCGTATGTGCATGTGACATCATAACCTGCATACTCTTATCTGACTGAAAAGGTAGAGTACCTGTAAGCATTTTATAAAGCACTATGCCTAAAGAATAAATATCAACACTATGAGTTATTGGTTCACCAAGAACTGATTCTGGTGCCATATAAAAAGGTGTGCCAAAAATTTGACCTTGATGAGTAAGCAAAACAGCGTCAGGATCGTTATTGGTGGTTAGTCTAGCAGTACCAAAGTCTAAAACTTTTATCTGTTCGCGCCCAGCACTATCTTGGCAGAGCATTAAATTAGCAGGTTTAATGTCACGGTGAATAATTCCCAAGCTATGTGCTACATCTAGTGCATTAGCTACAGGTCGTAAGATTTCTAAAGCACGTTGAGGAGAAACAACTCCTCCTTGCTCTGAAAGATACTGTTCCAGAGTTTGGCCCCTAACAAACTCCATAACCATAAAGTAGAGTCCCTCTTCTGTACTATTAAAATCATGCACAGTTACAGCATTAGGGTGAGCTAAACGACGAACGGCTTGTGCTTCACGGCGGAACCTAGCAAGCATAACTGAATCTTTGGTATGTTCTTCAGAAATTACCTTTAACGCTACTGCGTCACCAATACCTAGGTGGCGAGCACGAAAAACGGCTCCCATTCCTCCTTGACCTAATTTTTCTTCTATTTGATAGGTTCTATTTAGAGTTTTACCAATTAGGTTTGCCCAAGGATCTAGTTTCTCTATTTTTTTTTCTTTGTCTTTATTGCGAACAGATGGCCGCATAGAGGTGACTCTAGGAACAATATCTATAACTGTAGTTCCATCCACTGGACAAAACTTAGTATTATCAGACCATTGTTTGCCGCACAAGCTGCAAACCTTCATTGGGCAACTCCAATAAAATAAAATGTTTGGATTTTAGTTATCTAGGAAATACCTATCAAGAAAAAACTAAAACTAATAAAGCGACGTCACAGTCGGCATTAAAGTTTATATATTAACCGCTTTAAGGGACGATAGACAACCATAAAGGTCAAAGAAATTATCTTCTTTAGAGTTTCTTACCACAATTTTTCCTATTGTAAAAAATTATACAAGACAAAAAACTCCTAATCAGGGTTACACAAAGTGCTATTTTATAAATGGCAGTTTTTCATGTCTAAAGTGTTTTGCATTAGCACCACTATAAGTTGCTACTATTTGCCCTGAACCATAAAGCTTGTATTTATAAGAAACTAAACCTTCTAAGCCTACTGGCCCACGAGCATGTAGTTTAGAAGTACTTATCCCTATTTCTGCACCAAAACCATAGCGAAACCCATCAGCAAACCGAGTAGAAGCATTATGATAAACCCCTGCTCCATCAACACTATTAAGGAAAACTTCTGCTCGCTCTTTATCCTCAGTAATAATCGAGTCTGTATGCCCAGAACCAAAAGTATTGATATGATCTATGGCTTCATCCAAACTATTAACTACTTTTATAGATAAAATTGGTGCACAATATTCTGTTTCCCAGTCTTTGGCTTGAGCCTTTTTTATCAAAGGATCAGCTATTAAACTTTGGGTGGTTTCACAGCCTCTCAACTCAACACCTGCCTGCTCTAACTTACTTAGTATTTTTGGCAGGAACTCTTCCGCAATAGCTTTATGTACTAAAACCGTTTCTACAGCGTTGCATGCCGCCGGGTACTCTACTTTAGCATCATAGACTATTTGAGTAGCCATTTCTAAATCAGCTTTTTTATCAACATAAACATGACAAAGCCCTTCAGCATGCCCCAACACAGGAATGCGTGTATGAGTTTGAATATAACGCACCAATTCATTTGATCCACGAGGGATAACTAGATCTACATAGGCATCTAGTGAGAGTAATGCGTTTATTTGCTGACGATCAGCGACTAAAGAAACTGAGTCTGTAGGGATTTCTGGAAACTTATCAAGTGCGGTTTTTATCGTTTTAACTAGTACTGCATTTGAGTTTGCCGCTTCACGCCCCCCTTTAAGAATTACTGCATTACCAGACTTTAGTGCTAAGGCACTTATTTGTGTAACAGCATCTGGTCGTGACTCAAAAATAATTGCTAATACTCCTAAAGGACAACTAACTTTATGGAGTTCTAGCCCATCATCTAATAAAGTTCGACTAAGTATTTGTCCAGTAGGATCGGCTAAATCTGCTACTGCTCTAACTCCTTCAATCATTGATGCTAGTTTAACTTTATCTAATTTAAGCCGATCAAATAGCGACTTTGCCATTTGTCCATTATTTACTAAAGGTACAGCATTTTGTTGATCTTCAGTATTAGCTGCTAGGATTTCTTCTTGGCGGTTTTCTAACTCATTAGCAATGGCAAATAAAACTTGATTTTTTAGTTTAGTGCTAGCTACCAATAAACGTCTTGATGCTGCTTTGGCCGCTTTAGCCACTTTAGCAATAACCTCTTCATTAGCCATATTAGGTTTAGTCATTAATTTTACTCCCTAAAGCTTTAACTTAAGATCACTATATTGTCACGAGTAACCAACGCATCATGATTTTTTTGATCTACTAAGTACCCTATATTATCTGAATGTATCCCTATTAATTTTACTGCTTCCTGACTAGAGTAATTAACAATCCCACGAGCAAATTCTACACCTATTTCATCACTAATACTTACTACTTCGCCACGCTCAAAATTTCCTTCTAATTTAACAATACCTGCTGATAATAAGGAGGCTTTTTTATTTAATAGGGCTAACTTAGCACCTTCATTAACTATTAAAGTGCCTGAAAGTGCTGAAGCATAAGCAATCCAGCGTTTTTTACTAGACAATTGTGTAACAGGTAAAAAAACCGTACCAATAGCTTCACCAGCAAAAATACGATCTAAAACCCCTAGGATTTTACCATTAGCAATGATTGTTAGTCCGCCAGAATTTACTGCAATTTTCGCAGCTTCTATTTTGGTTTTCATCCCACCACGCCCTCTATCGCTCGCGCCTTCAGCAATACTTTCTATTTCAGGAGTAATTTTTAAGACAACAGGGATCAACTTTGCCTCTTTATCTTTTCTGGGATTACTAGTGTATAGACCGTCTACATCTGAAACAATGACAAGCAAATCAGCAAGAATTTTACTCATTACTAAGGCTGAGAGCTTATCATTATCACCAAAGACTGGTGTATGTGTTTTAGTGTCTTCTGATAAAGCCCTTTCTAGCTCTAATGTGGAAACTGTATCATTCTCATTAATAATCGGCACTACTCCTAGTTCAAGTAGTTTTGTTAAAGTAGCTTGTAAATTAATATAACGAGTACGGTTAGTAAAATCATCTTCGGTTAATAAGACCTGTGCAACAACTACGCCTAGTTTCTCAAAAGCATCCTCATAGATTGCCATTAAACGGCCTTGACCAATAGCAGCACAAGCTTGTTTAAGGTTTAATTGTTTAGGTTTTTTATCTAGTTTTAAGCGTTGCGCCCCTAGTCCAACTGCTCCAGAAGAAACTAGTAAAACATCTTTGCCTTGTTTACGTAGGTTTGCTACAGATTCAATTAGATTATAAATACGCCCTAATGCAACGGCTCCATCTTCTCGCATAATTACATTAGTACCAACTTTAATTACTATTCTCTGAGAGCTAGTTATATGAGCTTGTATTAATTGATCTAACTTATTCATTTATCTAACTTATTGATTCTAAAGAAGAGCAGACACATAAATCTGCCCCCTACTTCATTTATCTAACTTATTGATTCTAAAGAAGGGCAGACACGTAAGTCTCCCCTATTAGTATCTCTACCTTCCTAGTTCACCAGCAACTTTGGCGGCTGTT
>CAZHXL010000273.1:4812-6010 GCA_964536575.1 uncultured Clostridia bacterium
TACTCCACGAGCTAACACAGAACGAATACGCCCATCTTCTAAAACTAAAATCCCTGCTATTGTACAGCCTGCTGGTGTTGTTACTTCATCTTTTAGCGACGCAGGGTGTTTTCCTGTTGTTAATACCATTTCCGCCGCTCCTAGAGTCATTTGAGCAACAAGCTCTGTAGCAATTTGGCGAGGCAATCCTCGCATTACTCCGCCATCCACCAAAGCTTCAATAATTAGGTAAATAAAGGCTGGGCCACTAGCAGAAAGTCCTGTCACTGTGTCCATATGTTTTTCTTCAAGTTCTGTAAAACGTCCCATAGTAGAAAAAATTTCCTTTGCTAAAGCAACATGCTCGTCTTTAGCTTGTGAACCTTTTGACACTACAGTCATTCCTTTACCAATAAAACAAGGAGTATTGGGCATTGCTCTAAGCACAGGACATTCTTGTCCAATAATGCCTTCAATAAACCCTGTACTAGTTCCTGCTGCAATGGATACTACCAGAGGATTATGTTTAAGCGCGCCTTTTTTAGTTAAGTTTTCTGACACTTTTTCAATATCTTTTGGTTTTACACAAAGTAGGACAATATCCGCATCATTAACAGCATCAACGTTATCTGTTAAACACTTAATCCCTAATTCTTTTGATACTTTTTCTGCACGGGGCTTTGTTCTTACTGTAGCAGATATTTGATCAGGATTAACTCTCTGAGAACGCAGCAACCCACTAACAACCGCATGTCCCATAGTTCCTAAACCAATAACTGCAATTTTTTTACCAGTTAACATTTAGTTATTTTCTCCTGAGAATTTACCTGGGAACGCACACATCTTGTGTGCCTCATTTAATAAAATCAAATGCATGCGAGCAAGATGCTCGCGTTCCCAGCTAAAATGTCTATTGCTTCATTGAATCGATGAGAATTTGTGCTACTTCTGGGCGAGTAAATTCTACAGGCGGAATTTCACCACGTTGAAGCATATCACGTACTTTTGTTCCACTAAGAAAAACATGGTCTGCACTAGTATGTGGACAGGTTTTAGCAGAAGCCATTGCACCACAACGCTTGCAAAAGAAACTATGATCAAAAAACATTGGGGTAATTGCTAGTGCTACTGGGTCAAACTCATCAAAAATATAATGAGCATCATAAGTACCATAATAATTTCCTACACCAGCATGGTCACGCCCAACAATAAAATGGGT
>CAZHXL010000273.1:6020-8084 GCA_964536575.1 uncultured Clostridia bacterium
GGTACAGCCATAATTTTTTCTCATAATAGCGTGGAAAATAGCTTCTCGTGGCCCAGCATAACGCATTGCAGCAGGCAACACAGATAACAATGTATGAGCTTTAGGGTAGTAATTCTCTAACAATACTTCATAGCATCGCATTCTAACATCAGCAGGAATATCATCTGATTTGGTTTCTCCTACTAGTGGATGGAGTAGTAACCCATCCACGGTTTCCATAGCACATTTTTGAATATATTCATGGGCACGATGTACTGGATTACGTGTTTGGAAGGCAACAATTCTACGCCACTTCTTTTCAGCAAATGCTGCTCGTGTTTGTGTAGGAGTTAGCCTATAGCTAGGAAATGAAACATTCAAAGGGAGGTTAACTACCTGTACTGTTCCTGCTAGTAATACTTCCCCTTGTTGATAAAGAGCAGCAACTCCTGGATGAGCATTATCAGTCGTGCGGTAAACTGATTGAGCCTCTTTTTCTTTATCATAACTATATTTTTCTGTTAGGGTAAGGACTGCTAGTAAATGGCCTGCATCCTGATAAAGAGCAATCTCTTGACCTTCGCCATAACTATCTGCTTGTTCTTTACTAGTCGAAAGAGTAATAGGAATTGTCCAAGGTAGCCCTGATTTTAAGTGCATATGTTGACAGACACTTTCATAGTCGTCACGTCCCATAAAGCCTTCTAGTGGGGAAAAAGTCCCTATAGTAATCATCTCTAAATCTGACACTTCACGAGCATTTAACTCAATTCGTGACATTACTGTAGCACGGGAGATTAATTCTTCTCGTTCTGCTCCTATAACTTCTCTGTTAATTAACTTTCCCCCATGAGGTTTAATCGTTTCCATTATTTACAACCTTCCTTAATAAAATTTCTTGATTGGCATTCTAACAAATAGCCAAAATACTTTAATTCTTGTTCAGCTAAAAAGGCTTCCTAGTCATTGTTATTTTCAGTTATGTAATAAATTATTGTATTTTTTAGTATGAAGCCGCCTTGGAAAATGGATTTTACGTGTTTTAATCAATCGAGTAATAGTCAACTCTCCGTCTACCTTGCACCTAGAAGCAACTGTCCTCAAAAATTAGTTTTATCTTAAGGCGTAATTATTGGAAATCCAAACCTATCAATAATTTTCTGTGCAGTTTCATAAGCGGATAACTTAGTGTTATTTATCTTAATGTAATTGTCTTGGTAGAAAAAATCGTCATGAGAATTCATTTTATACTTAGCTTCATGCTCTAGGAGTAAATTGCGGGATTTTTCTAAATCTCGTTTTGGACGCTTATGTTCTAGTCGAAACTCTGTTTCATTACGTTTTAAGCGTTCTGTTAGGTCTGCTTCTAGCTCTACATAGTAAACCTCGCTACCGCTTTTTTGAAAAATACTAGTGCTTTGGTCAATAAACTCTTTATCGCTTTCTAGTTCTAAGCCCCAAACAAAAGTAAAAATTAATCCTGGTAGGTTACTAGCAGCGATTTCTTCAAAAATTCTAAATCGAAAATCAGCAATCAGCCGATTAAAAGCAGGTTCGCCAAATCCAAAAAAATTAAGTACTAAATCTATGGTCATATGGTTATGAAACAGCTTTAACCCTGTAAGTTTTCCTAGTTCATAACCAACAGTCATTTTGCCTACTGCCGCAGGCCCAAATATTACGACAAATTTCATAAGCTACAATCCAGGTTAGTTATTACAATAAGTATAAATGTTTCAATTAGTTATTAAGTGCTTACATATATCAACACAAACTAAAAATAGCAAGTAGGGCAATAATTAAAACATTTGTATTAGGGAGTATTATACCTACTCTTAATTCAAAATGCATGCTTACTTTATGTTGACAGCCTATGATAAGATAATTTTCGAACTTAATCATCTTTCTATCTATCCACTGTCAATACATATAAATATCAAGTGAAAATAGCAAAAATGGTTATGGCCAAATTTAGTCTGTTACGAAAATTTTGCAAATAATTCGAGGAGAAGCTTTGCCATGCCCCATATCCAAAAGACTTTGAGCCTACCGCGCTCTAAATATACAAGCTTGCTGTTAATAAGT
>CAZHXL010000274.1:0-3988 GCA_964536575.1 uncultured Clostridia bacterium
GTATAGCTTTAGAGCCTTATATAAAAGACATATTTTCTTTAGCAGGATATTTTCCTTTTTTTCTCCAAATGGCTTGTTCTACCTACTTTGATCATATTCTTGAAAATGGCAATTTTATTGATGTTAAACGTATTGAAGAAAGTTTCTTAGATGAGGCAGGAGTACATTTTCGTTATATTTGGGAGCATATAGGTGAAGCAGAACGTGAAGTAATCCACTCTTTTATTGCAGGTCAACCACTACCTAAAGCCAAAGAGCATGTTTTTGAAGAATTACGTCGTGCAGGCTATTTTATTGAAGAAGGAAACTCAGCAAGAATATTCTCACGCTTGTTTGCTTCAGCTATAGCAAGGGTTTCTAGTCCTGCTCCTATGACTTTATTCTCTAATAGTTTTTTAGAAACTCCACATAGTGGTAAGTATCCAAGGGACTATTTTGAAAGTGATGAAATTATTCCTCCTACAGATCCAGCAATTACTCATGCTGATATGCGTAAAGTTCGTAATATTGCTAGTAAAAGCCCTATTCGTGATAGTTTAGAAAAAATTAAACAACAAGGAAAAATAAGCCACTTTGAAATCCTAAGAGTACTAGGAAAAGGAGGTATGGGAGAAGTCTTACTTGCTCGTGATCAAAACTTAAAACGCCCTGTAGCTGTAAAATTACTTAAAAGCCGTTATGCTTCTGATGAACTAATTCGCCGCCGATTTTTACGCGAAGCTCAAACAGCTTCTATGCTTAATCATCCTAATATTGCTACCATTTATGAAATAGGTGAAATAGATGATATACCTTATATTGTAATGGAATATGTGCATGGTAAAACCTTGATTGAACGCTTACATAAAGAACCTTTTTCTTTTAGTGACATTGCTAGTATTGGTGCACAATCGGCTCTAGCCTTAGCTGAAGCTCATGATGCAGGGATTATTCATCGTGATGTTAAATCTTCTAATATTTTGGTTAATGAACGAGGTCAGGTAAAAATGCTAGATTTTGGTCTAGCTAAACCAGGAATTTTTAGTAACTTAAAAGAGCCTGATCCAAATTCTTCTTACCCTAGATTGCTTAACCCTACTAGTAGTATTACTGAACCAGGAATTTTAATGGGCACTGTTACTTATATGTCTCCAGAACAAGCTGCTGGAAAAGAGCAAATTGATAATCGATCAGATATTTTTTCTTTAGGTATTGTATTATATGAAATTACTACTGGAATACTGCCTTTTGATGGGTCAACCTACTTTCAAATTATTGAAGGTATAACCAATGCAGAGCCAAAACCAATTGTTAGCCTACGCTCAGATACACCAGAAGCCTTAGTTTCAATAATTATGAAAGCTTTACAAAAAGAGCCTATAAACCGTTATCAAACAGCACAAGTTATGGCAGATCAGTTAACTCACTACATTAAGTAACAACGTTGTTATTAACTTGAAAACTATAAAAAGGAGACTCTTAAAATGCTAAAACCTCGCACTAAAGCTATAGTAATAATTTTTTTCTTGGCACTTGTTCAACTTGCTTGTGCTCAAGGCCCTAGGGATGAAGAAACTAAACTTTTAATAACTACAAAGTTAAAACAAGGACTTCCTTCTACTTGGATAGTAGGAACAAAAGTAGAAGGGTTTTTAGGTAATATTGTTTCGAACACTGTAAAAGCCGCTAATGTAGAAATCCAGTCAATCGAGATTAAACAACGAGGCGATTTTAATGAGCAAGAGAAGTATTGGCCAATAAAAGCTCAAATAAAAGGTTCTTTCCAAAGAGAAGTAATTGGTAATACTGTAGATAATAAGATAGGTTTTGATCGTGAAGGAAATTTTCGTTTTTCCAAAGATGATTATGATAATTGGACAGTAATTATTGCTGAATAAAAGCCAGTAACTCTTTACTGGCTTTTTTATAAAAACTTAAATTTTATCAAGCTCCCGCTTGTTTACCCTCAATAGCGCAAAGCAAGATTGCTGCTGCAATACCTAAACGACGGTCTAACCAATTATTAGTATCCTGAGAAAAGTCTAGGTTAATTTTGACTACAAAAGGATTAAAGTTTTGCTTAAACTCACATACAGGAACATTGTTTATTGTACCTGTATAAGTTTGTGGAATTAAGTTGGTGACAAAACGTCGTACTAACCCTAGTATTAAACTTTCTTCTTGAATTATCCCTATTTGTTGATCTTGAGCATTTAGAATATTCCATTTGTCTTGTACTATAGAAGCAAGCCCTTGTCGTTTTAAGCTACCCACTTTTTCATTATTGCGTGGGTCAAAAACATCATATGTAGCAGAAAAATCTATAATATTTCTTGCTTTTATCAATAATACTTCTGTTTGCATGTCTTCGCCAGTATAGATACGAATATCTTCTCTTAACTTAAAGGCTTTTTGTTTAGAGTAAAAAACTACCTGTCCGTTTGCATCATAGATATGAAAAGCACTTCCTAGGAATGAAAAAATCTTTTTTCGTACTAAGTAGTTTTTAAGGAAAAATGCAGGATGAATATTAGAAGTAGATGGATAATATTGTCCTTGAGGGTTTTGGGGTTGCATTTAACGTTTTTCCTTTCTTTGATATAGGGTTAACTGAAGAAACATCACGTTTTTAGAAAAATCTACGGTAGATATTAAATCCTATTACTACCGCACGAGCAAATTCTTTACGATCTGTGAAGGTACCAATTCCAGAATTATACTGACTTGTAGTTGTACTTTGGGTATTGGAAACTGTTAATGTAAAGACATGTCTATAAGTACGTTTCTGTAACCCAAATGCTACTGATGAAACTGAACCAGGGGTTTTATAACCTACACGAGGGACAAATTCCATTACAAAACTGCCAGTAGGTCGAAAATTGATTTGTCCCCCAAAACCAAAAGAACCTGTAGTATCAGTTTTTCCAGGGTTACTTTTAGGAATAGCATTATTATTAAAGGAAACTGTGGGGGCAAAAAATACTCCACCATAGCGAGAAATAGAACGTCCTACTGTCCCTGAAATGCTAGTAGTAAAATGTTCATTAAAGTTGTCGCGTCCTTCTACACCAACATAAAGAGCAGCACTAACAGGTATAGATTTACCTTGTTGTAACAAATGTACTCCACCACCCATCTCTATTGTGCGGAAAGGTGCTGAAGGAGTGCGGAAAATTTTTGCATATATACGATTGGTAATACCATAAGTAAAACCAAAGGCAGAAACAGAAAAACTATCAAAACCAAATAAATCCGCCGCAGACCGAGCAAAAGGTGATTGTGAAAATCTATGTGTAAAATGAACGCTAAAAGCTCCTTTTTCATAACGCTTAGGAGTAGGAAGGTTAACTAGTTCATAGGCATAATAGTCTTCTGGATTTGTCACTATTGGTGCTTCTTCTGGTTCTCCTGATTGGGCTTTGTCTGTTGATTCACTAGCAACTTTGGCAGCATCTTCTGTGCTAGGTGTTGCGGTTTCTGTTGAAGCCAACGAATTATTTGCTACGGTAGTGTCAGTTACTGCTGTAGCACTTTGTGCTATAGTATTGATTTTTACTAACTGACCATTGACTTCTATTAATGCTTCATTATTACCAGTAAAAACTACTTTTATTCCATTAATGGTAGCGTTTTTAGTATTTGTTGAGTTGCTATCATTAGTATTTTTTTCATCCTTACTATTTACATTCTTTTCTGGGCTATTAGGCTCTTCTGCTAAAACAGAGTTGTACGCTGTAAGTAAAATTAAACAAATTAGTACGAATCGTAAAAATTTATTAAATGACATGGTATTTCTCCTTGTTGGCTATTATACAAATATACCTCGAATTTTCTTAGATCAGCAAGTGTTAAATAGGTATAAGACACAAAACAAGATTTTATAGTTTTGTTTCTTTTAACAAATACCTAACAAAATAATAGATAATAGTTCTAATAGGGGCTATTTTTTATAATAGCATTAAAGGTCTTTTAGTGTGCCAAAAATGGCAGACTTGCCAAAATAACAGAA
>CAZHXL010000274.1:3998-6194 GCA_964536575.1 uncultured Clostridia bacterium
GATGTTGCAAGGGGCCAATATAGATTCTGCCAGTTAAAAACTTATGACTATTCTTAATCCTGCTATAGAGTTTATTAATGTTGGTTTTAGTATTAGCCTTAGCCATTGGTTAATTAAGTCACTTACCTTAAAAGTAAATGTTGGTGAAACTTTAGTACTACTTGGTCGTAGTGGCTCAGGAAAAACTACTACACTTAAGCTAGTTAATCGTTTACGACAAGCTACTGAAGGTCAGATAAATATTCTTGGTAAAAATATTAATGATTGGGATTTGACTAAACTGCGACACCAAATAGGTTATGTAATTCAAGAGGGCGGGCTTTTTCCTCATTACACAGTAGAAAAAAATATTGCTTTATTACCAGAGTTAGTAGGATGGTCACTAGCAAAGACTAAAACACGAGTACAAGAGTTAATGGAATTAATTGATTTACCTTATCTTGAATTTGCTAAGCGTTATCCATCACAACTCTCTGGAGGGCAACGCCAGCGTGTTGGTGTAGCGAGAGCATTAGCACTTGATCCACCAATTATATTACTAGATGAGCCTTTTGGCGCGCTTGACCCTATAATTAAACAACAATTACAAACTGAGTTTGCTACTTGGCAAAAAAGATTAAATAAAACTGCGATACTTGTTACACATGATATACAAGAGGCTTTTAAGCTTGCTACTCGTATTGGCCTAATGGCAGAAGGAAAGTTAGTTGAACTTAGCAAGCCCAAAGAATTTCTTAGTTCACAACACCCTGAAGCTAAACCATTTATTGAGTGTTTAAGAAATGGTTCTAGCTTATAAATAAAAAGCTTAGCCATCGCTAAGCTTTTTATTTAACTAAATTATATAACCTTTTATTTTTGTGCGTATTTTACAGAACAACCATAAGGTCTAGTAGTAGCAACACTAACAGGCTTGCCAACAGTTAATTCTGCTAGAGCTTGATCTATGTAATTGATAGCCGTTTTACCTTTATCACCATTGTTATCATCATCAACACTACCTTGATAAACAAGTTTTCCATCTTTTCCAATTATAAACATATGGGGGGTAGTTTTTGCTCCGTACATTCTTCCTACAGTGCCTTCGTGGTCATCTAGAATTGGATAAGAGAGATTATGGGTTTTGATCCATTCTTTATACTTGTCTTTAGCCATATAGTGAGTTGTATTAATTGCCAACCAAACTACATCTTTGTCCTTATATTTATTAGCTGTGGTAGTCATAGTTTTAGCCTCATAATGACGCTTAACAAATGGGCAATCAGGATTAGTCCATTCTAAAACTACAACTTTACCAGCAAAATCAGATAGGGAGATTTTTTTACTATCTTGGTCTTCTAAAGAAAATGTTGGTGCAGGTGCACCAAGAGTTGGGCCAGTATTAGTAGTTGTATTGTTAGTTGTATTAGTCGCTAAATCTTTGCTTTCGACATTGTTAGTGGTTTTGTTAGCTGTATTGGAAATAGCGTTGTTTGCTACTGAATCGCTAGCACAAGCAGCAAAAAACACTCCTAGCATTAACACTAGAGTCGTAAGTAATAGTCTAAATTTCATAAAACTTGAGGGTTTAATATCTAAGTGTCAACTTAGAAACCCTTTTACCTCCTAAGCATAAAGTAAAATTTTGGCGGTTTAGCTAAAGATTATAATTTGGCTTTAATATGATTGAAAATAGCAAAAAGAAAAGATTGGGTTATTTTATCCGTAATTTTTGATAGTTTTCTTTGTGTAGTAGTATTATTAGGTAACTAACTCATAGTCGCTAAGATTTATTTTGTATGTTCGCCAATAATACTCAAAAGTAAAACTAGGCCAGTTATTAGTATTTTTACCTGAAGCATTTGTATACCAGTTAGTACAACCAGCTGCCCAGACAGATGTTTTAAGTCGTCTTTGTATTTCATTGTTATAAGTTCTTTGAGGTTCACTCTTTACGTCTAAAAACCGTAGGTTTTTTTCTCTTAGAGTCTTAATACAAGACATAATATATTTTACCTGTGACTCAATCATATAAATAATAGAATTATGTCCTAGGTTTGTATTAGGGCCATAGAGAATAAATAAATTAGGGAACCCTGTTACAGTTATACCTAGATAGGCTTCTGCTCCTTCACGCCAAGCTTGATTTAATTCTTGTCCATTGCGCCCATGTATTTTTATAGGAGCTAAAAAATCAGTACTTTGGAAACCTGTGCC
>CAZHXL010000274.1:6204-7780 GCA_964536575.1 uncultured Clostridia bacterium
AAATTACCTTTAGACGACATAACCCCATCAGGCTCTACTTCTGAAATATCATCTGTAACTACTTTAACATTGCTTTGTGTTAAAGATGCTAAATAGTCATTAGAAATCAGTATTCGTTTACAACCCAATGGATCTTTTGGGGTAAGGGTTGCTCTTAATTGAGGGTCTTTAATATTTTCTTCTATATGTCGTTCAGCTACCCATTGAAAGAGTTTGTTAGGCAAAGAGTTTTGTTGAAATGACAAAAATCGAATCTCATTCCACCAATAGATTTGTCCACGGTGCAACTTTTGTAGTAATGGAATCTTAAACAGTGTCTTTTCTATTGGTAAATACGCTCGGTCAGGCTTTGATACTACCCAAGCAGGAGTGCGTTGAAATAGAGTTAACTCTTTGACTTTTTTAGCAACTTGGGGAACAAATTGTATAGCACTTGCACCTGTACCGATAACTGCTACACGTTTCTGGGTTAAATCATATTTGTGATTCCAACGTGCAGAATGAAATTGTACTCCTTGAAAATCATCAAGCCCTGGAATTTTAGGATAAGCAGGGCGATTAAGCTGACCACAGGCTGATACAAATACCTTAGCACTAAATTCTTCGCCTCTAGTGCTGGAAAATTGCCATAAACCCAAGTTTTCATCAAAAGTCACATTTTCAACCTCTGTGTTAAACCTAATATGAGGGAGTATTTCATATTTTTGTGCACAATGTTGAAGATAATCAAAAATTTCCTTTTGTTCAGAATATTTACGTGTCCAATCGTGTTTGCTTTCAAAGGAGAAAGAGTAAAGATGTGAAGGAACATCACAGGCTGCACCAGGGTAAGTATTATCGCGCCAAGTCCCGCCTATTTGGTCAGTTTTTTCAAAAATAATAAAAGATTTAATTCCTGCTTTCTTAAGCTGTATAGCCATACATAAGCCACCAAACCCAGTTCCAATAATGGCTACAGTAGCATGCGAACTTTGTTGCAAAGTGTTCATTGTTTTTTCCTTAATATTGATAATTATGGGGTTTAGATTTAACCTAGCAAAACTTATACAGCGTCCAAATCTGAACAAAAGCGTTCCATAAATGAACAAAAATAAAAACTTTCTTCTAATATTTTATAAGAGTAAGCTGATTATATACAATGATTAGCTCGTTAGCTAGAGTTTGGCACAGGAATTTCTTTTTCAGAGTGGCAGAAAGAGAAATAACTTTAGAAATTTTGTTTAGAAACTATTTTTTGAGTTACCACCTGGCACACATTATTAACAGCCTCCCGCCGCCCAATGTGTGCCAGTTTTTCTTAAGATGTTTCGTCGGCTAATCGTTCTAGCTCAGAAACTACACGATCTAACTCGTCAACAATAGTAGAGTTACCTGCTTGGCGAAAAGCTTCTACCATAGCCCTATAGTACCAAAGCGTCCCTTCTTTTCCACCACGAAAACGTCCCCAAACCTCATGCCCTACTTGACGAAAATCTATTAATACTGACCGGGCATTATGGAGTTTATCTGCCATAGAAACTCTACGGGTTTCAATAGGAGCAGTACGAATATGAGCAATATAGCGTTCTTTACGCTC
>CAZHXL010000275.1:0-7707 GCA_964536575.1 uncultured Clostridia bacterium
AAGTGGGGTCATTTCCAAACGCCCAATGGTATCCTATCCAAACGTCCTAACCACATTTATTGGGCATTCTCATTCGTTCTTACAGTAGTTTTCTGTATCAGTGCATATAAAGGAAAGAAAATGCATATTACCGATAATTACTTAAGAATAATAAAATCATTTTCTAGTTATTGTGCAAAGAAGTTACATACATTTATTGGTTCTTGTATTACTTCCGATAAAAATGATACTTCTGAGTCCTTTCCTAACACTACTAAACAATCTGTTCCTAAAACTACCAAACTTTCTAAAAGTGAGGATGAAGATATGTATTTGGATTTAGATGAGATGGAAGTTAAATCTCAAAAACCTAAAAACACTACTTCTCTTAACTAACAGCTAATACCTAACAAATAACCTTAAATCTAATAAACAAAATTTTGCTAAATAGAAGGATGAGCTTTTGCTTATCCACTAATTCCACTAATTCCACTAATTCCACTAATTCCACTAATTCCACTAATTCCACTAGAACCTGTTATGAACTTTTTTATATTCAGGAAAAATCAAGTTTGTTTTATTTTTATTACTTTTCAGACAATAAATACCCTTTGTTTTCATCTAATAAAATGCTAACTAGCCCTAGATAATATCTCGCACTAGCTAGAAGTTTGGATAAGCACTTGTATATAACTAAAATATGTACAACACCCTTATTCCAAGCGGTCATTACTTAAAATAATGATTAATTTGATTTGTTTGTTTTCTCTCGTTTGAGTAACAATTCTAACAATCACTAAATACTATCAGTCCCAGAGTATTACTCTCGCACTGCTATATTTTGGTCTATTGTTAAGAATCAAATGCCAAATATTTCCAGTAATTAACAAACTAACAAACTCGTTTTATTTGGAAGTTTAGAGAATAGCTTAACTTTTATAACCTTTCTCTAAGCGGCTAACACTTAATCAAAGTGATTAGCTTTTAACTTAACTTTTTACTTTTACTTTTTACTTCTACGACACATCTTCTAGACCAAAATCAAACATCTAAAATTCTACGGGGGGCAGTTATGTTTATTAATTGGCCTGCATTAGAAGAACTAGCTAAGGCTGTAGTAGCAAACTATTGCGTTAAAGCTAAAGAGCGAATCCAGATTTTAAGTATGGAACTAGTTGTAAAAAAAGATTTGGAAATATTAAAGGTTTCTGTCCTTTTTGATGGCAAACCAGATATTATCCCTATCTATTATCCCTCTAGCTCTATATAGCACTTAAGCTTATGCTTTAGTTAGCTATATCTATAAAACCTACGCTTCTTTATCACTACTAATTTCAATCACTTTACCTTCAATAATTCTACCCACATAGGAGAAAATCTATGAAAGCAGCAGATATTTCTGTTGGCCAAATCTATTCGGTCAAAATTTCTGGCAAACTCCAACAAGTTCGTATTTCTAGCATCTCTACTAATGGCGGATGGACTGCTATTAACCTCGCTACTGACCGTCAAATTAGGCTTAGAACTGGTGCTAGAGTTCGCCCTTTACCTTCTACTAATCCTAAAAAATAACTTCTATCTTATCAATAAGTTAATTACTGATTTTCTTCTTTCTACCTAATTCATAACCTAGCCTAATCCAACCTAATCCAATCTAAATCTAATTCTAATAAGGAGAAATCTATGTCTATTTTATCGATAGAACCTATGGAAACTATAGAGCCTACATCTATATTAATTGCTGATAAAGGAACAATAAAAATTAACCGTGAGCAGTTATCACTAATTCAAACGCCTCTTGGCACAAGAACTCACAAACCTATAGCACATATCCAAGTAGTTAAAGCTTTAATAGAGACTCTTGGGTTTAGAAACATTGCTGTGGTTAATGATGAATATGCTGTTTCTTATAATGGAATGCGTATGTTTGGTTTACTTGATTTATCGCTAGGTTTTGATGGATGTCGTTTTAGTATTGGTATCCGCAATGGTAACGATAAATCACTAAGACTAGCATTAACAATAGGTTACAAGGTTTTCGTTTGCTCCAATATGGCTTTTGCTGGTGATTTTACACCCCTTTTAGCTAAACATACGTCTAATTTTAGTCTAGAAGAGGCTTTAGCTATTGGTGTAGATAAGATCCAGCGCAACTTTGAGCCATTACAGCGACAGATTGAAAGCTGGAGAAATCTTCAACTCTCTGATATTGAAGCAAAAAGTATAATTTATGCTGCTTTTATTGAAGGTGAGTTAGAAGCCCCTAAATCTCTGATAAATATGGTTCATAGTTTATACTTTGACCCCATTTACCCAGAGTTTTTACCTAGAAGTTTTTGGAGCTTATCCAATGCCTTCACAAGTGCGTTTAAGGACTTAAACCCAAATTCTCAATTTGAAGCTACTGCTAAATTAGGCGATTTCCTTTCTAAATACTGCAAATAAGTCATCAACAGGACAGGATAACTATTAAAAATAGTTACCCTGTTCTTACCTACACTACAACTAATTACAACCAATAAATCTACCTACTAACCATATCTATAATGAAAATCAGAAGTTAATCAATCATTTACTGATTTCTGATTTTTGATTTCTGATACTCAAAGGAGAACCTATGTCTAATACAAATGCTACCCTTACTACCCTTACTACCCTTACTACCCTTACTACCCTTACTACAAGTATGACTTCTACTACAAACTATGTTGACCAAATCACGCAAAGACTTAACCAATACTACTCAAATCCATCTAAACGAAAAACTCCTATTGAAAGGTTGAAGCTTAGGCGTAATCAGCTAAGAAAAGAAATGAGAGTTATTGTTGAAAAGCTTTTTGGTATTGAAGAGGAGTGTTTTTCTCGCGCTACTGTTTTAGTTAATCAAACGACAGAGCTAAACCTGTCAATTGATATACTTGATGAACTGCTTGTTAATAAAGAGCAAGAAGAGTTTTGGACAGAATTGACCAAAAAAGACACTTATTTGTCAAAGCTTTGTAGAGCTTATCAAAAAGAACTTATGGATGTAGATTTACAAATCATCAGCTTTCAAAGCCAACCTACACCCATAGCTGCTTAATTTTCTTTCTTATTAACTTTACTGCTTAACCTCTAATCCATATTTCTAATTACTAGGAGAAAAATCTATGTTTTATCAAACAGTTAAAACAGGCAATGTTTTAGTCAAATGCAGCTTTTGCAAAACAAAATGGCTAGACAAAGAAAAAGCTGATTATACCTATGGAAGAGAGCATGTTTGTCCCAAAATAGAGCGAGTAATTGCCAAAAAAGCTCACTATTTTGATACGTTTATCTTACCAAGGCTTTCTCATTTATCCAAAGAGCAACAAGACAGAGAACGTTACTATAATAGCGATGTACAGACCTATTATTTGGCTATTTCTACTGAGTCTATTGTCTGGAAAAACACTTTCGGTAAAGAACCAAAGCCTTGTACTGGTAAATGCTTAAATGCTCTTAGTGGAGCATGTGAATGTAGATGCAAAGGGCAAAATCACGGTCTACAGCATTTGCGCTAATTAACAATTAATCTACCAGCTAATTGTTCTGGCTTATCTGTTTTCCCTATCAATCAATCTTTCACTCTAATCACTCTAATTAATCCAAACCTAAACAACCTAAATAATCTAAAGGAGCAAATCTATGTCTAATAGCCGTAATACTAATGATGATTCTATGTATATTTCTGTTTATTCTCGCAAGGATGCTATTGCTGATGCAATACTAGTAGATCTAATGCAGCCAAGTCTTGTTAGTTTGGTTAAGCAAGCAGGTTTTCGCTACTCTCTAGCAATGACTACAACGGCTTTTAATCGTTATGTTGAGTTTGATTTACTAGATAATACTTATGGACAAGACTTAACTGGCAGGCTTTGGGATGTGCTTTGTATGTTGGCACTTAAACTACGCCTTAACAAGAACAAAAGTGCGTCAGAAATATTGTTTTCTTTTCTTTGCTTGCCCAACAAGCGAGCAGAAAATAAAGCTGATAGTGATGATTTTTTTGAAATATATCCTAGCCTGCTTGACCTGCTTAAACAGATAAAAAATGGCGACGACTATGGTGATTTTGTTGAAGATGACCCAGAGGACGAATTACCAAAATGTTTTAAGTTATGCAAACTAAAAGCTGTTTTTGGGGCAGATGATTTGGGCGAGCCTTGTATTACCATTATGCTACCTAATGAGGATTAAACCTTCAATCAATTCAATTTACATCTATCAATTTATTAGCAGCAATGCTAAATTTCTAATATCTATGGAGGATAATTTATGTCTAATAATGATCAAAATTCTGAAATTCTTGATATATTGCGCTTAGTTTTAACTGAAGTGAAAACAGTTTCTACTGACCTGCAAACAGTTAAAAATAATGTGCAAACTCTTACTGCTGATATGCAAGAAGTGAAAACAGATGTAAGAGAAATCAAATCTTGGGCTAGGGTTGCAGATAATAGGCTTGCTAACATGGAGAACAAGCTTGTGGATTTTGCTACTGAATTTACTAGTTTAGATGAGAAAGTTGGTCCACTAGATGAAAAAGTAGAAGCTCGTCTTCATGATACTCGTCCAATGTGGGAAGCACTTAATCTACGGTTGAATACCATAGAAGCCGAACTAGCTACTATTAAAGAAAATCAGGAAAAATCTGAGCAAGCTTCTCAAGAATTTCGTCAAGAAATTACCTTGCGCCTTAAAGAGCTAGAAAAAGACTTACATGCCTTTCGTAGACACGTTCAAATTGATGTTCTTTCCTTTGCTAAAGATTTAGCTTTATTTGAGGAGCGTCTTGAGAGAGTTGAATCAAAGCTAGAAATTAAAAACTAACTGTAATGGTTTTAGCTAATTTTCAGCTATTGATTTATCTGACCTAATCCGACCTAATATTACTTCCAGCTAAATTCCTACTCTTAGTCTACTAATCCAAAACAAATCATTCTAGATAAATACTTCTACCAGCTTACTTTTGCTTCTTAAACAAAAGCATTATTGGGCGAAGTTTTGTCTCTGTGTATGAATGATTTGTTTTTCTTTCATTACAAAAGAGTTTTTAAGCTATAAGTAACAAGCTTTTGAGCTTCTTTTGTCTTTCACTCTTTCTCTACCTTTTCTATCTAAAGAAATACCTAAAGAAATACCTAATAACAATCTAATTTTCAACTAAAATCAAAGGAGAACCTATGCTAGTACTATTTACTCTAAAAGAATCTGTTTTCACTTTAGAAGTCCGTCAAAGCCAATATCAAAAGCAATTCTACTTTGCCGTGCTAATAAACATCTCCAAAGTAGTATGGACACAAGGGTTTGATAATACGCAATTGGCAGCACAAAAGGGTAAAGCTATGCTCAAAGCTGTTTGTTTAACAAGTAAATATCTTGATTTATCAGAAAGAAACTACCAAAAAGCTCTATTTGCTCAAGAAGATGGAGAGTTAAAACAAGCTGCTGTTTTTCTCAAAAGAGCTTTCTTTTACAAACAAAGATATTTTGTTAGACGTGATATGGGATTGTGGATTGAAGGAGGGAGAAATTAACTATGAGTGTCTATGCTGTTCATCCTCCAAAAGACTCTAATTTCTGTGATGAGGAAATCAAGCTACTCCCTTATGTATTTTATGTAGGGCAAGGCACTTGCTATCTAAAAGAAAGTATCTTTTATCGTGATTTGCCACATCAACAGTACAAGCAATGGTTAGAACAAGAAATCGATGCCAAAACTGATGTTTACAAAGCCCTAATTAGCATAAAGCAAGCGGTGTTAGCCGAGAAACACATTATTTTTGTTTGTTCTTGCCCCGCCGATCATCCAGTCGATTGCATGGCGATCACTATTAGAAAAGCCATTCTTTACCTTTTAGTAAAACAGTTAGCTTTTGGTACTCCAAACGACTAATCCAATTCAATCTACCCTAAATCAATCAATTTCTTACCTATTAATCTACTACCTATAAATTACTAAATCAGGAGGTTTTAAGTAATGAGAGTAATTCATTTACCAATCAATTTAGACAAAAGTGTAGCTATGCCAACCAATGCATTTTACATTGGTGAAAGCCTAGTTAATCTACCTAAAAGTAGCCTTTATATTGATTTAGAAGAAAATCGTTATAAGCACTGGCTTTGGGAGAGTATCAAAACTAAAAGCGAACCTTATCAAGAGCTTTTAGCAATGAAAAATACTATGCTCAAAGCAGAGCAGCTTATTTTAGTTTGCTCTTGTGATAAACAGGAGTTTTGTCACAGTCATATAGTGAAAAAAGCTTTGTTTTATTTACTAGAGCAACAACAACTGCAATCAGCTAATCTTGCCATCACTTCTTGGGAAACATATGTTAAAACCCTAGATGTTGATGTTGATGAAAATAAACTACATGACTTTTGTTTTTGGCTAACTGGTAATGGTTATGACCAAGAACAGCTTAATTTTCATCATCTTTGGCTAAGGTTCATCTACCTTAACTACTAATTATTATTGAGCAAACCCTAATCAAAAAAGGGCTTTGTGTCACTGTCTACGATCTTGCTTAATCCACTAAATGTAAGCTAATACTACCTTTAAGCTAGCTATTTACAGCCAATCTACCTGTTTTTTTCTTAACCTTAACCTAAATCTAATCTTAATTAAAAACTTAAACCTAAATCTAAACTAACCCTAACTAAAAAAGGAGATAGTATGACTAATCTATCCTTATCAGAATTAGAAGGATTTGACCCTAGAAACAAAAGAAATCGTTTTTGTTGTCCAATGTGTGGAAATGATAAATCCATAGAGGCTAAACATCGCTCTCTGTGGGTAGACAAAAACACTGGTGTTTGGTTTTGTCATCGCTGTGAAAACAAAGGTCTACTCCTAGAATGGCAAAAACAATCATTTTCTTCTACTTCTACAGCCAACAAACAAAGCTTTAATCAGTTGAATCAGTTCAATCACTCTAATTACTCTTATCAACCAAAACCAGTTGATGAAAAGAAGTTAAAGCAAGTAAGAGAAGAGTATCAAGGCTTTGCTAAAGCATTTGCTTATTCACCAGGGCAGCATTATTTGTCTAGTAGGGGAATTGAGCCAACATTAGCAAAAAGTAGTGGATGTGGATTTGGCTATTGGAAACACTGGCTTAACGACAATGGAACATATACTTGCTTGAAGGATAAAAGAGTGTGTTTTCCTATTCGTAACCAAGCAGGGGAAATAGTAGCAATGTCAGCTAGAGCAATAGACAATGACTATTTAGATCCTAAACAAGTAGTTAGAGGATATAAATCATTGGGAGTATTTGCTACACCAGAAGCATTAGAAACTGATACCTTAGTTATTGCTGAAGCTCCTATTGATGCATTATCTTTGGCGATGGCTGGTTTTCCTGCTGTTGCTACTATTGGTACAAGTTGGCCTGATTGGTTAGTTAATCTAGCTAGTAGAAAGAAGCTTACATTGATTGCTTTTGATAATGACGAGCCAGGAGATAAAGCTAGTAGTAGGCTACTTGCTGAACTTTCTAGTGGTGGAGCAAATGCTACTAGGCTACTTCCTACTAGAAAAGATTGGAATGATATTTTGCTAACTGATGGCCTAGACAGTCTTAAGTCACAGCTTAATAGCTTTAATTCTAATGGGTACTTCCCTCTGACTAATACAGTATATACAGCAGACTCACAATACTACAATAGCTTAAGCTATTGATTAATTACTAACATCCTTAACAT
>CAZHXL010000276.1:0-5243 GCA_964536575.1 uncultured Clostridia bacterium
ACTACTTGCTGACTTAGGCTAATCAACTGGGCTTGCCTTCCTCATTTCTGATTCTTACAAGCATCCACTTCAAAAACTTTATAAGATTTTTAAGTAGGGGTGGTTGACAAATCGTCAAGCTCTATTTTTCTTAAGCTCCCGTGCATTATATAATGTAGGTTTTAATAATTATATAGTGTAAGTTTTAATAATAAGTGCCAAGTCTTTGACACTTTAGTTTTAATCCCATCCGCAAATTTTTCTAGGAGATTTTATGAAAAAGATCGTCAGTGTTAGCCTTGGCAAAGCCGAGCATGACTATGAGTTTACAGGTAATTTTTTAGGCAAAAAGTTTCAAGTCAAAAGAATTGGCTGCGATGGCAATATTGATTTGGTAAAAAAACGCATAAAAGAATATGATGGCCAAGTAGATGTTATTGGGCTAGGCGGTATTAGTGCTTATTTTAAGATTGGTAGTACTGTTCATATTCATCAAGAAGCACAAAGCGTTATTAAACAAGCAAAAAAGACTCCAATTGCTGATGGTCGTGGGCTAAAATCTATTTTGCAAGGCTGGACAGTTCGTTCTATTAATCAACGATTAAAAGACCTATTTAATTATGAAAACGTGCTATTTCTTTCTGGTGTTGCTCAGTATGAAATGGCGCAAGTTATGCAGGAATATACAAATAATTTTTCTTTCTGCGACCCACTAATTCACTTTAATACACCTTATGTACTAGATTCTATTAATGCCCTAGAGTATTATGCCGCAGCTTCAATGCCTGTACTTACTCGTCTGCCTTACTCATGGTTTTATCCTAAAGGATGGGACGGAGATCAATGGAAGCCACTACTGATTAATAAACCTTTTGAAAAAGCTGAAATTATTATTGGCGATTATACTTATATACGTCACTATACACCAAGTATGTTACCTAATAAAATAGTTGTTACAGATTCTGTTGATGACGCAGGTATTGCGCTACTTAAAAAACGTGGGGTTCGAACTATTATAACTACTGTGCCAGATCTTTTTAAGCAACGAGTAGATATTAATGTAGTGCACGCGCTTTTTGCGGCTTTTTTAGATAAAAAACCTCAAGAGATTACCGAAAATGATTATCTAGAAATAATTGATAGAGCTAACATTGAACCTAAAGTTATTTATCCTCAAGGCGCACCAAAAGAAAAACACAAATTTGCCTTTGTTATTCACCCTCTTAGCCGTCGATACTTATTTAAGCATCCTTACTTAAAATGGATGCAAGACGCTCCTAAACAGCTTCAGCAGCTAGTAGAAACCACTATGGCTTATTCTCCACCTTTTATTTATTCACATGTTACAGGAATTAAATCGCCTCAAGGTGTAGAAGCAGAAGGCTGGTTAATTGCTTTGGGCGCGACTCCAGAAGAAATGATGAGCCGAGATCCAGAGTTTACTTATAAGCGATTAGAAGAAGCTTCCAGAATGGCGGAAAAGCTTGGTGCTAAGATAATGGGGCTTGGAGCATTTACTAAAATAGTTGGAGATGCTGGGATTACAGTCTCAAAACGCTCTCGTATTCCAATCACTTCAGGTAATAGTTGTACTGCGTCGGCTACTTTATGGGCGGCAAACGAAGCTTGTAAGAAAATGGGAATGAAGATTGACTCCAAAGGTCATGCTGCTGGTTATAGAGCAATGGTAGTAGGTGCTACTGGCGCGATTGGTGCAGTTTGTTCTAGGCTCCTAGCCTTGATTTTCCCTGAAATTGTACTAGTTGCTCCTCGTGGCGATAAACTTTTAGAGCTAAAAATGTCTATTGAACGCGACTCGCCAAGAACAAAAGTACATATTACTACTAGTGCCAATACTTTTGCAGATCAAATGGATCTAATTGTTACTACTACTTCGGCTCGTGGTAAAAAAGTCATTGATATGATGAAAATTAAACCAGGGGCAGTAATTTGTGATTGTGCTAGGCCACTAGATATTACTGAAGAAGACGCTGAAAAACGGCCTGATGTACTTGTAATAGAATCAGGCGAACTAGAAGTTCCTGGCCCAGTTGATTTTGGTGGAGACATTGGGCTACCTCCAAAAACGGCTTATGCGTGTTTAGCTGAAACGTTAATTTTAACCCTAGAAGGTCGTTATGAATGTTTCACTTTGGGCAGAGATATAAGCTTAGCTGGAGTAAAAGAAATTTATAAGTTAGGGCTAAAACATGGCTTTAAGTTAGCTGCTATTCGTGGTCATAGAGGCATTATTACAGATCAAGAAATTGCTTTAGTACGTGCTAGAGCAGAAGAAGCAAAAGCTAAGTTAGCCTTAAAAGAAGCTACCGAAGACGAAGCTATTGTTTTAGCTGAAGTTGAGGCTAGTCCTAAAGTTAAAAAAACTCGCGTTACAAAAGCTATTGCTACAACAGAGAAGGTAGAAATAGAAACTGTAAAACCAAAAGCTGGAACTGCAAAGGCAGTTGCTAGTAAAGAAAAAGTAGAAAAAATAGAAAAAGTGGCTAAAGTAGCTAAAGCCGAGGGAGTAGAAAAAGTAGAAAAAACAGCCAAAATAGAAAAAACAGCCAAAGTAGACAAAGTAGAAAGAATAGACAAAGCAGTGAAAATAGCTAAAATAGCTAAAACAACAAAAGTAGAAAAAATGGCAAAAGAAGAGATAGTATTAGAAAATGTTGAGCCAGTTGTTAAAGCAAAACGAGGTGGGCGTAAAAAGAAAACTGAATCCGAAGCCCCATTGGAAGTAATAGCAGAAGCAGTCACAGAAGTAATAGCAGAAGGCAATGGTGTGGCAGAAGTTAGTGTTGCAACAAACTAAAATTCTATCTTTTAATGACAAAAAGCGGTAACCATCCCGCTTTTTGTATTATTAAAATGCTTAAAATGCTTAGAAAAAGAAGAACTTTAATTTCATTTAAGCATAAAGGAGCTTTATGCCACGAGGCAAAAGAATAGTTTTAATTACTGGTGGTACAGGGTTTATTGGTCGCCGACTAGTAAAAAAACTGCTTTTACAAAAACAAACACATATTTATTTAGTGGTTAGGCGAGCTTCTTTCTCAAAAGTTGAACGAATGATTGAGAAGCTAATACTAGAATTTCCTGATGCTCCAGAACAAATACATATTGTTAGCGGTGATTTGTCAAAACCAACATTACTAGAAAGTGCTGTAGAATCTACTCAACTGCAAAAGAAAGTACAAGAAGTTTTTCATCTAGCTGCTCATTATGAATTAGGAATTAGCCGTGAAGATGCGATGAAAGCTAATGTTGAAGGTACACTTCATATGCTTAACTTTGCTCGTGGTTGTGAAAAACTAAACTGTGTACACTATGTTAGTACTTTAGCTGTAGCAGGGGATTATAAAGGTATTTGGCATGAAGATATGTTGCTTGCAGGACAACAATTTGATAATCATTATGCTTATACTAAGTTTTTGGCAGAAGTTGAAGTAAGAGAAGCAGCAGAAGAATTACCAGTCGCCATATATCGCCCAGGAGTTGTAGTTGGGGATTCTATTAGCGGGGAAATGGATAAAATAGATGGCCCTTATTATTTATTAGTACCCTTTATGAAACTCCAAGCACTTACACGTAGCATTTCTCCAGTAATTCCAATATTTTTTCCTGTTGCTCCTGGAGGAGATCGTATTAAGTGTCATGTTGTACCAGTAGATTATGTGGTAAATTGTTTAGATTATATTAGCCGCAAAAAAGGGATTGAGGGAAAAACTTTTAGCCTAACAGACCCAAACCCTCCTAGTATGCGAGAGTTTATCGATATTTTTTGTGACAAAGCTGGTTGGGTTCGCCCTGCTATTAATCTACCTACGGATCCTTTAGTTTGGGTACTTCGCTTACCAGGAATTAAACAGCTAGCCCAAAGCTTAGAACCTATTACTAATATGCCAGTGGAAATGATTCATTACACTGCTTACGGGACAAAGTATGATACTACTAACACAAAGGAGTTCTTAAAGGGTTCTGATATTAGCTGTCCTGCTGTAAAGAGCTATGCAGGTAAATTACTAGCTTATGCACGTAGGTATTTTGTTTGATTTTAGTGAGGTGAGAAATGTTTCGTAATAAATTTTTTATTTTCTGCATGATATTGGTTACTTCTTTGATACTTGCTGCTTGTGATCAGCCAGAAGAAAAATTAACAGACACTAGTAAAAGCGAGTGGGTAGGAGATATTAATCCAGCAGAAACTAAGCTAAAGCAAAGAGGCGAACAGGCAACCAGAGCCTTAGGTTATCAGAAAGAGGTTAAAGAAAAGCTTTCTGCTGAATTACCAGTAATAGAGCTTTTTACCCGTGAAACTATAGAAAAAGATGCAATTGCCAAACTTGGCAAGCCAGATTCTGAAAGAGAGGTAAAACTTGAAGAAAATCAACAAAAAGTTCTTTATTATAATAATTCAAGTTTTGCTCTTTGGTTTTGGCGGCCACTAAATAACACAGGGCCTTATCAATATCGTGCTACTGTTAGTCTCAAAGAAGGTAAATTTGATGTGCCTTTACATAATGTCTTTGATGAGGATGAGTTAAGAAAGGTGCAAACGATTTTTGAGGAAAAAAGTAACCCCTAGCCTATTATTAAAATAGGCAATTAGTTGTAGGCATAGAGTTTACATAAAGCTGTGAATTCTGTGCCATTTCTCGTTAAAGAGGCTCACATTTAATGACCAATTCTACTGAGCAAGGTTTTCCTAATACAGAGCGTTTTACTATACAAGGTTGTTTGGGGACAGGAGGCTTTGGAGTAGTATATAAAGCTTTTGATAATCAGCAAAATACCTTAGTAGCACTAAAAACACTTAATGAACTTGACCCAGAAGCAATCCTTGCCTTTAAGCATGAATTTCGCGCTTTAGCAGATGTTACTCACCCAAACTTAGTAGAGCTTTATGAACTGTTCTTTGAAAGCCAACAGGGGTTCTTTACTATGGAACTAGTAGAGGGCATAAATATTTTAGAATATGTATGGCAATCTGTTACAGAGGAAGATATTTGGGAAGAAGTGGCATCAGAATGGGATAATTCTAGTATAAGTTCTATAGATACACCTATTCCAGAGATTGAACCAAGCTGGAAAACAAAAGTTGTTGGCTCAACTAATGAAATAATAACTCTATCAGCAAACTTAGCTAGAGCACCTACACTTTCTAAAACACTTTCTAAAACACCTGTGCGTTTTGAGCGTTTACGTAAAGCATTAAAACAATTAATAGAAGGGTTAATGGCATTGCATGAAGTAGGTAA
>CAZHXL010000276.1:5253-7668 GCA_964536575.1 uncultured Clostridia bacterium
AAACCTTCTAATGTATTAGTGACTAAGCAAGGGAGAGTTGTAATACTAGATTTTGGCTTGGTCACAGAACTTGCTAGTCAGAAAATAGGAGAAAATAGAAATATTGTTGGTACTCCTACTTATATGTCTCCAGAACAAGGTTCTGGTCAAGTAGTAGATGAAGCCACAGATTGGTACAGTCTAGGAGTAATACTTTATGAAGCATTAACGGGGGATTTGCCTTTTGGGGATCATTTTGAAGCACAGCCCATGAAAATTTTGCTTAGTAAGCTTCGTTATGAGCCTAATGCACCAAGTGAGTTAGTAACAGGTATTCCAGTAGAACTAGAAAAGTTATGCTTAGATCTTTTATCTTGTGATCCTAAAGACCGCCCTAATGGCTTAGAAATATTACACCGTTTAACAGGTGGTCAGAATAAAAAACGCCAAAAATTAATAGTCGACCAAGCTAGACTAATTGGACGTGAAGAACCCTTAAACACTCTACATGAGGCTTTTCTTAAAGTAAAAGAAGGTAGCACGGTTTCTGTTTATATTCATGGTAAGTCAGGAATGGGGAAAAGTGCGTTTGTACGTTATTTCTTAGAGGAGTTACAACAAAGAGAGCCAAACCTATTAATTTTATCAGGGCGTTGTTATGAGCAGGAGTTTGTACCTTACAAGGCTTTAGATAGCTTAATGGATGCTCTAGCTAGTTATCTAAAAACTCTTAGTAAAGCAGAAATAGCTCCATTAATAAGGGAAGATATTACCGCTTTGGCTAAAATCTTTCCAGTATTTAATCAAGTAGAACGAATTGAGCAAATAAAAAGTAATGTTTTGGATATTCCTAATTCTCAAGAACTACGACAAAGAGCGTTTATTTCTTTACGAGAATTATTATCATCTTTAGGAAAACAGAGTTTGTTAATTCTTCATGTTGATGATTTGCAATGGGGAGATAGTGACAGCGCAATATTATTACAAGAAGTTTTGCGTATACCAAACGCGCCTAGGTTACTATTTTTAGCCTGTTATCGTAGCGAAGAAGTTGCTAATAGCCAATTATTAAAAGTTCTTTTTGGTCAAGATCCAGATATGTTGTCTGAAAAAGAAGAAATAGAATTAAAAGAGCTTTCTTGGTCAGAAGCTTGTCGTTTAGCAAAGACTTTGTTGGAAGACTCTACTCCAGAACAAGCAGAGATAATTGCTCAAGAAGCGGCTGGTAGCCCTTTTTTTATTGGTGAATTTGTACGATATTCTCAACTAGGACACACTTTTCAACAAACTAGTGAAGAAAATGTAACCAAAAAGCAATTAGAATCTTTAGATGAAGTTATTCAAAACCATATAGCTCAATTACCAGAAAACACTCGTACCCTACTAGAAGTATTAGCTATTGCTGGGCAACCTTTAGAACGTAAAATAGCAAAACAAGCTGCTCAAATTAAAGATGATGAGCAAACCATAGTAAATGTCTTAAGAACTAATCGCTTAATTCATGCTAAAGGATCAAAACATCGCTATGAATTAGATATTTATCATAACCGTATTAGAGGAGCGATAATAAAGTATTTATCCTTAGAAAATACAAAAAAACATCATGCCAACTTAGCTGACACATTAGAGGGTTTAGAAATCAACGATCCGCAACGTTTAGCATATCATTTTGAAAATGCAGGGGATAATGAAAAAGCCTGTAAGTACACGATTTTAGCTGCTGAGCAAGCTTCTCAAACATTAGCATTTAATCAATCTGCACAACTTTATCAACTAGCATTAAATATAATACTGCGTAACAAAGAACCAAAAACCTCATTATTAGAATCACAATTACAAGGCTTAAAAGTTAAATTAGCTGATGCTCTTAGTTATGCAGGACGCGGTAAAGAGGCTTCACAAATCTATCTTTCTGTTGCAACAGATATTTGTAACCTGTGTATTACAGATAGTTTAGCTCTTAAATTTCAGCAAAGAGCAGCCGAAGAACTACTACGTAGTGGGCATATTGATAAGGGCTTGTCTATTTTAGGCAATGTTTTAGCAAAAGTAGGGATTAAATTACCTAAAACTTCTTTTGGAGCACTTTTTTCATTTTTGTTTAGGCGACTATGGATACAAATTCGAGGATTAGGTTTTCAGGAAACTCCAGAAAGAGAAATTTCAGCAGAAGCACTCTTACAAATAGATATGTGCTGGACAGGAGCAATAGGGCTTAGTTTAGTAGCTTCAATTTTAGGCGCGGATTTTCAAACAAGACATTTGTTATTAGCTTTGAAAATAGGAGAGCCTTACCGTGTTGCTAGGGCTTTAAGCCTAGAAATTCCTTATTCTGCTATTGATGGTGGGGGAGAATGGTCAAAAACTAATCAACTTATTGCACAGTCAAGGCAGTTAGCAGAAAAAGTTAATAATCCTTATGCACTAACATTAGTA
>CAZHXL010000277.1:0-6503 GCA_964536575.1 uncultured Clostridia bacterium
ATTGAAGTTGAAGTTGAAGAAATGGAAGAAATGGTTTCTGACGTAGTCGGAGCAGCTTGCTACATTTCTCTTCAATAGTTTTTAAGAAATTAAGAAATACTATTCTATAAACACTTTTTGGTGCTAGCAGTTCTACTCTAATTAAGTAGAATAGCTAGCTCTAACTGTTTTATACCTCTCTACCTCTCTTTTAGTTATAGCTATACCTCAAAACAAAATAAACTCCTCTTTTAGCTGTACCTCAAAACAAAAATAAGTGTAAAAGAAATAATCTTATAATGGCTCTAAATGACACTAAACACTTTGATTAAATATTTCTTTGATATTTCTTTGATTAAAAGAAATACTTAGTTTAAGTCTCAAAATCTTCAAAATCTTCAAAAATTTCCAGGTGTAAATAATTTTGTGATGGATATATGGAAAATTTGGGTAAATATGTCTAAGTCGTTTATTTTTGTCGTCTTTGCCTGTAGATTATGCTTTTATTATCCATAAACTTAAGTTCATCACGGAAAAATTTACACATGGAAAAATTTACTCCTTGACAATTTTTAGTTGAAGAGGAAATATCAATTCACATAGAAAGATATAAGTCTACAAACTAAACTATAGGAAACTAAGCTATAGGAGACTAAAACTTTAATAAAATAAAGGATCTCTATTTTGACAAAATCAGGAGAATTTGAAACTAGAGGATTTGAAACTAACTATTTTGAGAAATATTTTTTCGTTACGAAAAGAGATATAGAGAAGTTACTTATACTAGCTCTATCCAAAGGAGGAGACTTTGTAGATCTATATTTTGAGTACAGAGTTAGCTCCAGTATTTTTTTTGAGGAAGATATAGTTAAATCTGCTAGTCGTGGGATAGTTCAAGGAGTAGGTATTCGTGTTGTTAAAGGAGAGCAAGTAGGCTTTGCGTTTTCAGAAACTCTTACAATGGAGAAATTGTCACAAGCAGCCCTTACAGCCGCCGCAATAGCCAACGACAATGTTGCAAAAGTAAACAGAATAGATATAAGCAAGATTAGATTTCAAAATCGTTATCCAGTAATAGAAATAGCAACAGATGCAGAACTATTAAAGAAATTGTCATTTATTAATGAAGCAAATCAAGCAGCAAAGAACTACAGTGAAAAAATAGTAAAAGTGGGATGTAATTTCACAGATTCAGTAAGAAATATAGCATATGTTAATTCAGAAGGAATAAGTTGGAGAGATTGCCAACCAATGTTTCTATTTACAGTCAATTGTTTAGCAGAAGATGGTGAAAATCGGCAATCAGGCTCAGACTCTGGTGGAGGAAAAATAGGGTTAGAGTATTTTACAAAAAGACAAAGTGCTAGTGATATAGCAAAAGAAGCAGCACGTTTGGCAGTACTGAATTTATATGCAGAGGAAGTCCAAGCAGGTCCAATGACAGTTGTCTTAGGCAATGCAGACAGTGGAGTACTATTGCACGAAGCAGTTGGACATGGGCTAGAAGCAGATTTTAATTATAAAAAGCTTTCTAATTATTCAGCAAGAATGGGAGAAAAAGTAGCATCTCAATTGTGTACAGTAGTAGATGAGGGGTTGATTGAGAATATGAGGGGAACAATAAATATAGATGATGAAGGAAATAGCTCAACATCTACAGTACTAATAGAGAAAGGAATATTAAAAGGATATTTACATGATCGTATTAGTGCAAAACTAATGAAAACAGTTGTAACAGGAAATGCCAGGAGACAAGACTATAGTTTTGCGCCTATGCCACGAATGACCAATACCTATATGAGGTCAGGAGAATGTGCTCCAGAAGAGATTCTTAAATCTGTCAAAAAAGGACTCTATGCCAAACGCTTTAGTGGTGGCTATGTTGATATAAATAATGGAGACTTTACATTTAGTGTAATGGAGAGTTATTTAATAGAGGAGGGACGACTAAGCAAACCACTGAGAGCGGTTACTTTAATAGGTAATGGTCCTGAAGTAATGACTAAAATAACAATGGTAGGGAATGACCTTAAATTTGCTGAAGGTGGGTGGGTCTGTGGTAAAACAGGGCAAGTAATACCTGTAGGAGTGGGAATGCCTACCTGTAAAGTCTCTGAAATTACAGTAGGAGGTTCAAAACTCAAACAAAGTTAGTTCACTGAGGTAAGAGAGCCTTTTACAAGCTAAAAACACACCCATTGATAGCTCAGAGGTTGATAGGATAGTTTTTAGCAGCAACACAATTGCAAAAATCCTTTTAAAAGAACCGTTAAAAGAACAATTAAACAAATAGTAATAAACTGCATACATATTAAGTAAGATAGTATTACTAACAGCCTGTTTCATTGCATTAATTAATTCTGCATTACCAGCAATGCTCGGATTGCCAATAGTGTCAAAAGGGTTGTCTCAAAATCTCGCTGAAAAGTTTTTGATAAACTATTGTATTAAAAGATATTTACATTATGGCACAAAGTTTTAGCGTTATTTTGTTATGTCTTTCTTTTCAAAGATTTTAATTAACTTTTCATCAGCGAGATTGCGGGACAACCACTTCTATATGCCTGTTGACAGTAAAAAGAAGTCTTACAAAATAAGTTTCTAATAGAGACAGCAAATGTATTTAAAAACTTACAAAGATCCGGAAAAACCCAGGAAAAGCTAGTTGGAATGAGACAATAAAAAATAAGCAGAGAAACCAGCTTATTTACTTACTACTTCAATAGCTTTTTCTAAAAACTCATCTTTTTTCTCAGCAATGCCTTTAATAGTCCGAGAAACTGGGATTGTAGGCTTAATTCCTATGCCATGATGCTGGGAGCTATCATGTTTAAGCACCTTCATCCCTGTCCAAATAACAGTATAATCCCCAGGTAACTTGATAGGGTTAATATTTCCATTAGTGCCTGCTGTAGGGCTACCAACAATTTCGGCTAGTCTATAAGCTTCAACAATTCCCATATAAGATTCAGCATAACTAATCGCCCGACCATCAGTAATAAAAGCTACTTTAGCCTTTAACCTAGGAGATTTTGGTTCTAAATTCCAACGACCATCAGTGTTAAACTCAACCATGTTTTGGTGATCAGGGCTTGTAACTATTGGAACGTTCCAGCGTGCTGATTGTACAGGTTGATCTATTAAGTGATTAAGTACTATTGGGGAAAGGTTACTAGGATATCCTCGAAGGTCAAAAATAACACCTTTGGCTTTCTCTAAATTAGGTAGAGCTTTAGTAAAATCTTCGTCTGTAATTCTATCTAGATCCACATAAAAAATACCTAATTTAACTTCAGCTACTTTATCTGGTTTTGATTCTGTTAATAAGTAATAAAGTTCTGTCCTCTTTAGGGTAACATTTGCCTTTTCTCCGTTTGCTTTTTCTATGCCTAAAACACAATCAGAATCTTTTGCTCCTCTTAACACTTGTTGTAAAGCATTAAAGCGTCTCCATTGTGGAGTAGCACTTGAAATAAGAGCTTCTTTTTCTGCTAAAACTTCTTTGGCAGGCTTGTTGTTTATAGTGGTAAGAATGTCTCCTACTTGTAAACCTTGGGCATTTTGACTAGTGCCTAAATAAGTTATTACTAATTTTTCTTCTACAAAGTCTACCACTACAGGTAAAGTATAGTAATCTTGATTACCTGCATAATTAACATTGCCATGTCCATCTTGGAGGTCTGCAATCATTAAGCTTAAAGTTTTCGAAAACATTTCTGCATCTTTATCATTAGCAGCAGAAACTAGAGTTTTTTCTAGAGACTGATACCAATCAACTTTAACTACATCAAAATAAGGGTAAAAATGCTGCATTATATTCCAAGTAGTAATCACGTTTGCCAGTCTAGTTGTTCGATCATTACCAGAATATTTTACTAATGAGGCTGTTTCTACTGTTGTTTTGTTGCTGTGGGGTAGAGTACCTTTTTCATCAATAAACAAAGCCATAGGTACCATACAAGATAGCCCCGCACCTAAATCCCCAATAAAAGGTTTATTTGGGTTTGGAGTCTTATCTGATAAAGCTTGTTGAGGTCGTTCACTACTATAAGCAGCATAAGGATTCTTTTCGGCTTTATTACCAAAACCTTTGTGTTTCCAATAAGTAATTTTTGCATCAGGGGTTATGGGTTTTAGTTCTTTAGGCAATTCAGGAGATTGACCACTAGGAAATACTCTTACTGTAGGGGCAATGGGATTAAAAACAGCGTTTAATTTTTCTGCTAACTCTACATTACTTTTTGCCTCTTCTACTATTTTGATATTGTTAACAGCAAAATTATCCCAATCAATATTGGCTACTTCATCACTAGGATGAAAATGTCTGACATAACCAAATAGTTTAGCAAAAGCGGTTACATTAGCTAAGCCTTGTTTTGTCAACGGTCTGGCAGGTTCTTTTAAGTAGGTAAGTTGGCCTGTGTCTTCAAGAGAAACGCTATCTAACCAAGCCTTTCCTTTGCCTAACATTATCATTCCTATATTAATTGCTTTAGCATCTTCATCAATATCAGCGACTATTTCATAATATTTCCAATCAGAAGAATAAATAGGCTGGTCACCCATATTATCAAAAAAGCCTGTTTTTTGTTCGTTGCGGTCTACTCTAAACCAAAGTTGTGCTCTGGCACCATCACTTTCTCCATTAATTTTTACTGCTGCGCGAAATTTAACTCGCTTACCGCGAAAAGCACTGGCATCAATACTTTGCATTACATTACCAAAAGCATTTGGAGCTATCTCTGCTTTATCACTAAATAACATTACGCAACGTTTACCAGTCTTAGGAGTTTCCTCAACCAACTTAGCAGGATATCCTCTATCAGATGTGGGAGCAAACCATCCTTCAGGAATTCCTCCTAGTTGACCTTCCTCAAAATCCAAGTTCAAAGGTTTTGCACTAGTTGTATCTAGACGAACTGGGCTTGGTTTGGTTTGAGAAGTTACTTTTTCACCACCTAAAGACAAAAGTAGTATCAAGCTAAATAAAAAAATAATTGTTAGGAAAGGAATTTTTTTCATAATAAACCTACTAATTAATAAATTTTTTCTTATTAACTAAACGCGACAAAAGAAGAAAAATTACCTCAACTCTTTCCGGGTACTAATTAACCACGCTCCATTACTTCTTCTATTTCCCATTTTTGTCTATTGGCTTTGGTTTCTACCATTTTTACTGGGCGGTGTTGATCTGTTCCGCTAGTAGATTCATCTTGAGCACGATAATCAATCGCAGCTTTAATAAAAGAAGTAAATAGCGGATGTGGTGCCAAAGGCCGTGAACGTAGTTCAGGGTGAAATTGACATCCTAAAAACCAAGGATGATCAGGTAATTCCACCATTTCAACAAATTTCCCATCAGGAGAGCGGCCAGATATTATTAAACCTTTTTCAGCCAGAACTTTCTCATATTCAGTATTAAACTCATAACGATGACGATGACGCTCTGAAATTGTCTCGCTTTGATAAACTTTAGCTGCTAGGCTTCCTGGTTTTAACTCGCATTCATAAGACCCTAAGCGCATAGTTCCACCCATTTCCTCTACACCAATTAAATCTCGCAACATATAAATAATTCTGTGTGGAGTATTTTGGTCAAACTCTGTACTATCAGCATTTGCAAGATTACAAACATTGCGAGCATATTCAATACAAACACATTGCATCCCTAAACAAATCCCAAAAAATGGAACTTTATTGCGACGAGCATAAGAAATCGCCCTAAGCATCCCACCAATGCCACGTTTGCCAAACCCTCCTGGAACAAGGATCGCATCCATATCTTTAAGAGGTTCTGCCCAATTTTCTTCAGTTATCAAACGCTCGGATTCTACCCAACGAATATTAACTTTTACTTTATTTGCTACACCGCCGTGTACTAGGGCTTCGATTAGGCTTTTATAAGAGTCTTTTAATTCAATATATTTCCCTACAATACCAATATTTACATTATGAGTAGAATTTTTTATAACATCAACTAGTTGCCGCCAATGGTGTAATTCTGGTTCATGAGCAGGAAGGCTCAAGAGTTCAACAATTAGTTCGTCTAGGTTTTCTGCGGCTAGGGCAAGTGGGACTTCATAAATTGTACTAGCGTCTTGGGCAGTGATAACAGCTTTTTCTGAGACATTACAAAAAAGTGCGATTTTTTCTTTTAACTCTCTAGGCAAAGGTCGTTCAGTACGACAAAGTAGGATGTCTGGCTGAATCCCTATTTCTAAAAGGTCTTTGACAGAATGTTGTGTTGGCTTACTTTTTAGTTCGCCAGCACTAGAAATATAGGGTACCAGGGTTAAATGAATAAAGATTGCGTTTTGTCGCCCTACTTCTTGACGAAGTTGTCGAGTTGCTTCTAGAAAAGGCAGTGACTCTATATCACCCACTGTGCCACCAACTTCAACAATCACCACGTCAACCCCTGTAGAAACTTGCTTAATTGCATCTTTGATCTCATTAGTTATATGTGGAATAACTTGAACGGTTTTGCCTAAGAAATCACCTTTGCGCTCTTTTTCAATTACAGA
>CAZHXL010000277.1:6513-7593 GCA_964536575.1 uncultured Clostridia bacterium
TAGTCATTCTTGCAGAAGTAAACCGCTCATAATTACCTAAGTCTAGGTCTGTTTCCGCGCCATCATCAGTAACAAAAACCTCCCCATGTTGAAAAGGAGACATTGTGCCAGGATCAACATTAATATAAGGGTCAAATTTCTGTAGTGTAACTTTAAGGCCGCGTGCTTCTAGCAAACAACCTATGGAAGAAGCAGCAATCCCTTTACCCAATGAAGATAACACTCCACCAGTAACAAAAATATATTTGGGCATAAAATCTCCTAATCAATTTTCAAAATTTCTCTTGCTCTTTCTAAATCGGCTAACGTATCTATTCCAATAGATCGATGTGTAACTTTTATTACTTGAATACGATAGCCCATTTGTAAGGCTCGTAGTTGTTCTAAAGACTCAGCTTTTTCTACTGTCCCACGGGGCCAGCGAGTAAAGTTAAGTAAAAACTCTCGTCGATAAACATAAAGCCCTGTATGCTTAAAATAGTCTTCTACTTGAGAATTATTTTGTATTTCTAGTAGCATTTTTTGAGGGTCAAAATACTGCTCACCTAGTGCAGCAAAACGAGGAAAAGGTATTGGCGCACGAGAAAAATAAAGTGCGTCTCCTAGAGAGTTTATGACTACTTTTACTACATTAGGATTAAATACATCTGCCCAATTAGCAATTGGTTCACAAGTAGTACTCATCATTAAATTTTTATCTATTAATAATGGAGTAATTGCCTGATCAATAGTAGTTGGCTCAATTAGTGGTTCATCCCCCTGTACATTAACAATAATTTCTGAGGTTAAGCCTTGAGCTACTTCAGCAATGCGATCTGTGCCTGTTTCATGTTTATTAGAGGTCATTATCACATTACCACCAAAGTTTTTTACTACAGTTTCAATACGGTTATCATCTGTAGCAATAATAATTTGGTCAACTAATTTAGTTTGAGAAGTGCGTTCATAGACATGTTGGATGATTGGTTTACCAGCTAAATCTAGCAGGAGTTTTGCTGGCAACCGAGTAGAGCTATAGCGGGCTGGAATAATTGCAGTAACTTTTGGTTGTTTTAATTGAAGTCCCATAATGGGACTTCA
>CAZHXL010000278.1:0-2541 GCA_964536575.1 uncultured Clostridia bacterium
CCCAATAACGTAGTTCTCTAAGAACTTAATCATGGTCACGCGTGCCTGTCGGTTCGCACCAACAAGCCCATGGCTTGAGCCGTGGGTAAGTGACTTTATTTAATCCCTAATTTTAATAACACGATTTGATTTTTTGTAACACCATCAAACAAAATTTGTTTGTAGTGAAATAATGAAAATATTGTAGCACATCTTTTTTTTTTGTAACACGATCTTGGGGGAAAATAATTTTCTGGCAGGAATGACTAGATATTATAAACCAGTGTTATAAATGCCAATTAAGAGTTGAAAAAATCTTTTGTTGATAACAAAGCATTTACCAGAAAGGTTTATTTTGATTAATCAAATTCTAGGCTGTAAGTTATTGATTGCTGGTAGCCAATTTCAACCCTTAATTCGCATTATAAATGTCTATGTTCATGGTGGTGGTTTTTACCAGTAATTTCCTTAGCTGGGAAAGTACTAAATAATTTACCATGCTTTACACCTTTAAGGCTTAATAGTGAATCAGCTAAAAGACGTATTCTACTAGCTTTACCACGTAGCATTAACATCTCCATACAATCATCATGACTAATATGTGCATGCATTACAGAAACAATTAGGTCATGATAGTCATGTTGCAGATTTGTCAAACGCTCGGTTAAATCTCTAGTATGATGGTCATAAACTAAGGTTAAACTTCCTAATACTTCTGTGTCATCATTTTTCCCTAGTTGTGTTTGTACTAAAGTGTCTCTTATGAGGTCTCTGAGGGCTTCAGAGCGGTTTTTATAACCACGATCATTAATTAAATCATCAAAACGTGCTAGCAAATCTTCTTCAATGCTAACACCAAATCGAATTAGGTTAGACATTTATGTCTCCCAAATTAAAAATATTTCTTTGTAGTTTAACCTTTTAGGTTGTGGTAAGCGAAATTAATTACACCAAATAAAACACCTAGCAAATTGTTGCTAGGTGTTTCTTAAGGTGTTTTAGAAAATCCAATAAACTATAAATTTCTTTCCTCAAAGGCTCCCATACGACGGAATTTGTCATAGCGTTTTTCTAAAAGCTCATCTTGAGATAAAGAACGAATCGTTGATAGGGCTTGAGCCAAGTATTCACCTAAAATTTGAGCCATTGCTTTATGATCTTTGTCTGCTCCTCCCTTTGGCTCAGGGATAATTTCATCAACCAGCCCTAAGGCTTTAAGGTCTTGAGCAGTTACACGCATGCTTTGAGCAGCTTTGTCTGCTTTAGTGGCATCTTTCCACAAAATTGCTGCACACCCTTCAGGAGTGATAACAGAATAAACAGCATTTTCTAAAATATAAACTATATCTCCAACCCCTATGGCTAAAGCTCCTCCAGATCCACCTTCACCCGTGACAGTAACAATTATTGGTACACGTATTCGCGCCATTTCAATTAAGTTACGAGCAATTGCCTCTGCTTGTCCCCGTTCTTCTGCTTCAATACCTGGGTAAGCACCAGGAGTATCAATAAAACAGAAAATCGGACGATTAAACTTTTCTGCAAATTTCATAACTCTTAGTGCTTTACGATAGCCTTCTGGCTTAGGCATACCAAAATTACGTGCTTTTCTATCTTCAGTCTTACGGCTTTTCAGGTTGGCTTTTTGGTGTCCAATAATTATTACTGGCTCACCTAAAAACCTTGCCATACCACAAACCATAGCAGGGTCATCACTATAACGACGATCACCATGTATTTCTTGGAAATTATCAAAAAGTAAATGGGCAAAATCTAAAGTATAAGGACGATCAAAGTGTCGTGCGTTGCGAACGCGTTCCATAGGGCTAAGTCTGGCATGTATTTGTTCTTGTAGCTCTTCTACTTTACTACGTAAAGCACGTACTTCTGCTTCTAGCTCTGCTGACAAACTCTGTTCGGGGCGGCCTTTTAAGAGTTCATTTATTTGCTGTTCTAGTTTTTCTAATTCTTTTTCTAGTCTAGCAGTTTCTGTATCATTTATTATCTCAACAGGCATATAGGGTTTTGCTCCTGCTAGTGGTTCAGAGAACGATTCTTTAGGAGTTAAATCAAAAAGTGACATTTTTATTCGCCAAGCTTTTCACCTACTTGTACCGAGACTCCATTAAGAAAATCCCGTGCGTTTAGGTGCTTACGTCCTTCTAATTGTAATTCTAAGATTTTTAACCAAGAGGATTTATTACAGGCTACCACTATACCATCTTTATCCAAGCGAACAATCGTTCCTGGCTGGTAGCCTGCAAATATTTCTTGTTCTACTACCTGCTCTACTACCTGCTCTACTACCTGTGCTTGCCAAATAATTAGGCGTGTACCTTTAAGTTTTGTATAGGCACCTGGCCAAGGCTGAAAGCCTCGAACTCGCCAAACAATCTCTTCTGCTGTCATTTGCTGCCAATTAATCTCTCCGTCTTCTCGTTTTAAGATTGGTGCAAAAGTAGCATTTGTGTGATTTTGGACTTTAGGAGGAATTTCTGTTAACTTGGCTAATGTTTCAGAAAGTAACTCTGCTCCTAAGTAACTAAGACGATTTCCTAGTTC
>CAZHXL010000278.1:2551-2920 GCA_964536575.1 uncultured Clostridia bacterium
TTCTGTAGGTTTAATTTCTGCTACTGATTGTAACAAAATATCTCCTGCGTCAAGTTCTGGGACTAATTGCATAGTTGTTACACCAGTTTGTCTTTCCCCATTAACCATTGCCCAATTAATCGGAGCAGCACCACGATAAGCAGGAAGTAGCGAGAAATGAACATTAATAAACCCATGTTTAGGAATTTTTAGTATCCATTCAGGAATAATGCGACCATATGCAACTATTACCGCTACATCTGGGGCAAGGCTCTCAAAAAGTTCTCGAAATTCAGGAGTACGAACTTTGGTAGGTTGATAAACAAGTAAATTATGTCTTAAAGCATCAACCTTAACTGGTGGGAGCTGAAGCTTATTTCCTCTTCCTGC
>CAZHXL010000278.1:2930-7554 GCA_964536575.1 uncultured Clostridia bacterium
TAAAAACGGCTACAACCTGATGACCATCAGCGAGAATACGTTCAAAAGAAGGTACAGCCCACTCAGGCGTACCTAAAAACACGATTTTCATAGATCTAATTATTTCCAATCTCCTAACTTGATACGTTTTTTAATTTTGCGCATTATTAGCTCACGCTTTATTGGCCCAAGGAATTTAATAAACAATTCTCCATCAAGATGATCATTTTCATGCACAATACAACGAGCCGTCAGATCCATTGAGTCAATAATAAATTCTTTACCATCAACACCAAAAGCACGAACTACAACACGTTTAGGACGAGCTACTTCAAAATAAATATTAGGAAAGCTTAAACAGCCTTCATCACCCATCTGTTTGCCTTCTGTGCTAAGAATTTCTGGATTAATTAGCACTAATTTTTCTTCTGGATCTTTTCCGCCAGAACAATCCATTACAAACAAACGTTTAGAAACACCTACTTGCGGTGCTGCCAAGCCCACTCCAGGAGCAGCATACATAGTCTCAAACATATCTGCTACCAATTGACGTAACTCTTCGTTAAATTCGGTTACTGGAGTAGCTTTTTTCATTAAAACGGGATCACTATATTTAACTATTGGTAAAATCATAAATCACCTTAACCTAGCAGCCTATAAATTATAGACTATTAATAATTAGATAACCCTTTCTGGTAGCTTAAGAAATTTTGCTGCATTTCTTTTAGTGAGTCGCCCCCAAATTTCTTACGCATTGCATCTACTAAAACGATTGCTACAACCGCTTCACCAATCACCCCTGCAGCTGGTACAGCAGTAATGTCAGAGCGTTCAAAAGCAGCAGAAGAAAGTTCTTTTGTATCAATATCAACACTTTGCAAAGGTTTTCGTAGCGTAGAAATAGGCTTTAAGTAACCCCGCACTCGAATTTCTTCCCCATTAGACATTCCACCTTCAATACCACCAGCACGATTGGTTGTGCGAATAAACTGTTTTATCTCTTTATTATAACCAATTTCATCATGAAATTTCGACCCTGGCAAACTTGCTCCTTTTGTACCTTGGCCAATTTCTACGGCTTTTACTGCTTGAATTGCCATTACTGCTTGAGCAAGTAACCCATCTAAACGCAAATCCCATTGGGTATGAGACCCTAATCCAACAGGGATATTTTTAGCTACTACTTCAAAAATTCCCCCCAAAGTGTCCCCCGCTTCTTTTGCTTGGTCAATATGTTGTAACATTTTTTCTGTAATTTCTTTATCAACACACCTTAGTTGAGTATCTTGTTGGATATTAGCAATTTCTTCCCAACTAGCTAAAATAGGATAGTCTGGAATACCCCCAAGCATCACTACATGGCTAGCAACTTCAATCTCAAAGACTTTAAGAAGTAATTTCGCAAAAGCACCTACAGCAACTCTAGCGGCAGTCTCTCTAGCACTAGAACGCTCTAGTATATCTCTTAGATCATGGGTTTGAAACTTTAGCCCTCCAGCCAAGTCTGCATGTCCTGGACGTGGGCGTTTAAGCCGTCTAGCGCGTTTTTCATCTAAAGTATCTATGGCTTCTGTAGACATTACTTCTTGCCAATTAGCAAAGTCCTTATTGTTAATCATTAAAGCTATTGGAGAACCAAGTGTAAATCCATGTCGTACACCAGAGATTATTTCTACTTTATCCGACTCAATTTTCATACGATGACCACGACCATAGCCTTGTTGACGTCGCCAAAGTTGTTGGTTAATAAAATCTAGATCTACCCGAAGCCCTGCCGGAAGCCCTTCAATAAGAGCAACTAAAGCTTTTCCATGCGATTCACCAGCAGTAGTAAAACGAAAAATCATGATATGTTTTTAAGTAGGGGTAGCCCTGTGCGGCTGCCTTTCTTCAGAATCAATTAACGCCCAGAGATAAATCACTGGGCTATCGTCAAATGCCCTTAACAGGGCATTAAAAACTTAATATTTTTTTAGAATCAACAGCTTACAAAGCAAATTTCATGTGTATTTAATTAATACAAAAACTGCATTACTAAAGCGTCTTCCATCGGTATCGTATAGTAATCACGACGACGACCAATGATTTCAAAGTCCATTTTTTTATAAAGAATCTGGGCTGATACATTACTGGCTCTTACTTCTAATAAGCAACGTCGCGCACCATAAATACGACTTTCTTTAATTACCGCTTCCATTAGTGCTGTTCCTATTCGGATACGTCGAAAAGTAGGGTGTGTAGCGACATTATTAATATGTAGCTCATCACAAATTACTCGTGAAGCAACAAAACCTAATATTCTACGGTAAATATTTACGGGTGTAATGCCTCGTGCAGTACGCATAATAGAAGTTGGGTTATTAAACAACTCTTGGCGATATGATTCATAACCCCAACGGCTTAGTCCACTAGCTTCTTCTAGCTCAACTACTTCATTAAGGTCTGCTTCCATCATCTGAGTAATTTCATATTTTATTAAGTGCAAATCTTCTGGTATAGCTTTGACAACAGACATAAAGTTACTTTTCAAGATAAATTAGTTTTATAGATCGGCTTTCTTTTTTCCAATTAAACCTAATTGTAATTTAATCTCTGCTTCGGCTGGACGAACATAATAAGCAGATAACTCGCTTGCTGTTAGAGTCTGACCCTGAGAAAATTTTTCCTGTGCATAAAGTGCTACTTCTGGAGCAAGAAAAGCTACTCTTTTGTGTAATATCCACCCTAAGCGGTTTGTTGTCAAGACTTTTGCTTTCTCAGCAAGAATTTTATTATCACTAGTAAATTTTAGTAGTTGTTGCTCATAGAGTTCCACGCCGTCACCAGCAAAAACGACTCCTGATAAATTTTCTGACTTTTGATACTCGTAAACTATAGGGAAAACTTGATCTATTTTTGCAATAGTTAGCTCAGAAAGTTCTGTTGGCTGCCCACTATTATCAACAGTAAAAAGCTGTAGGAAAACCTCGTTACGATGTGCATCAAGTAACACACAAGTAATAGCACTTACTCCACAAGTCCGAGCTATTACTTCGGTAGATTTCATTGATATTATTGGTCGATTAAGAGCATGAGCAAACCCTTTAATAGTAGCTAGTCCTACTCGCAGCCCAGTAAAACTTCCTGGCCCAACTAAAACCCCAAACACAGCTATATCATTGATGGTGATACCTGTACGTGTTAGTAGCCAATCTATTTCACTAAGTAGATTGGTAGAGCGTCTTTCATTACCGATGATCCCTAGTTCAGCAATTAGGTTTTGTCCTCTGCTTATAGCCATACTGGCGCGAGAAGAAGTTGTATCAATGGCTAAAATTAATGGTGTTGATTTATCTTTGTTTGTTTCTGTCATGTCTTTTTAATTAAAGGGGATAGTGTAGCGAGGATTTTTCCACTTGCCAAGTTCTATATGCTATTTCAATATCAAATAATTTTATAAATAAGCTAATATTAAAAAGCTAAGCTAAGTTTTTGAATACAGTTGTAAGCTCTTTTAACTACTTAAGGTAAAATTATGTCAAATAACCGTATCGATCACGACCGTATTTTTAAAGAATTATTACAAACATTTTTTATAGAGTTTTTTAGAGCTATTTTTCCCTGAAGTGCTAAATTATCTTGATAAAGACTCCATAGTATTTTTAGATAAAGAAATATTTACTGATTGTTACCTTAAAACTAAACCCTGCTAAAATGCAGTTAATTTCTGGGTTTGTGGACACTTACCTAGAACTTTCTGCTAAAGAAGAGCAAGTTTTTCAACAACAACTTGATAAATTTTTACCTCAAGAATAAGGAGCAAGCTATGCAAATCGTTACTTCTTGGATGCGTCAAGGCATTGAACAAGGCTTACAACAAGGCTTACAACAAGGAAAAGAACTAGGACAAAGACAAATGGTTTTATATTTATTAAGAAAACGTATTGGCAATATTTCAGAACCCAGTGAAAAGCAAATTCAACTTCTAACCCAAGATAAATTAACTGAGTTAGCTGAAGCTTTATTTAACTTCACAAAGCTTGAAGATTTGACTAATTGGCTAGAGTCTAATAAGATTTCTTAACTAAAAACTAGCTAATTAGAGCTTAAGGTTATTTTAGAAAAATGAAATTATCAGACATTGCATCTCAATTAAACTGTATTTTAGAAGGTGATAGTAATCTGGAAATTTTAGGAGTCGCGGGGCTAGATGAAGCTGAAAGCGGTCAGTTAGCATTTTTGTCTAACCCTAAATATACCTCTAAACTAGCTATCACTAAAGCATCTGCCGTGATTGTCGCTAAAGATTTTTCTTCATCTACTAGTCTAACCTTACTACGTCATACCAACCCTTATTTAACTTTTGCTCGTGCAATAGAGCTTTTTTACAGCCCTCCTAGCCTTGCTAATGAAATTCACCCTAGTGCAGTGGTTTCCCCTTTAGCAAAACTAGGCAAAGGTGTTTGTATTGGTGCAAATAGTGTGATTAGTGATGGTGTTGAACTTAGCAACAATGTAGTAGTTTATCCTAATTGTACTATTTATCCTCATGCTAAAGTTGGCGCAAATAGCATAATTCATTCTAATTGTGTTATACGCGAATATGTAGAAATAGGCTCTCGTTGCGTTTTACAAAATGGTGTAATAGTTGGTGCAGATGGTTTTG
>CAZHXL010000279.1:0-7537 GCA_964536575.1 uncultured Clostridia bacterium
AAAGAAAACAAATATGATGTTTCTACTCACAACTATCAAGCTTCTCCAACTCGTCCTGTTGGTCGCCCACTTAGCGATGTTAGTAATGCTCTAGCATTACAACCTGAAAACATAATAGAAAAGGTGGCACCAGCTACTAACCCATTTGTTAAGTATATTGTTACTTCAATTGCGATAGTTTTGATATTTTCTATATTTGGTATTTGGAAAATGTCTAGCTCTGAAGTAAATATAGTTAGTCCTGCTAGTCCTATTCCGATTAATCCTGCTAAAAAATTAAGTGAGAAAGAAATATTACTAAAAGAAAACTTTGTTTTAATTCAAGCGACAACAGCAATAATAGGCACTAGTGGAAAAAAATGTGATTATGTTCCAGGTTGTATTGTTGAAGATTTTGAAAAGCCTGCACACAGGATAAATCTAAACTCTTATTATATTAGTAAATATGAAGTTACTAATGCAGATTACTATGAATTTATTAGAGCAACTAACTATAGCGTACCTGCAAACTGGGATAAAGAAACTAGGAGTTTTTCTGATGGAGTAGCTAAACTTCCTGTTAACCAAATAAGCTGGGATGATGCTGTAGCTTACTGTAAGTGGCGTAAGGACAAAGAGGGCATAGATTTTCGTCTACTTTCAGAGGTAGAGTGGGAATATGCTGCGCGAGGCAATAGCGAGGCTTTATTTCCTTGGGGAGATGATTGGGATTCAAGTTTTGTTTATGGCGCAAAACCCGCGGATAGAATTAAAAACCCAGTTTCTATAGAAGTTCCTCCAAATAACAGTTCAGACCGTAGTCCTTTTGGAATATTTGCTATGGCTGGTAATGTAGCAGAGTGGACAAGTTCAAGTTTTAATGCTTATCCTGATAGTGCTTATGAGAAAAAAGTGACAGAAAAAGATCAAAAATGTCGAGTGGTAAGAGGAGGTTCTTTTAATGCAGAACCAACATATTTACGTGTAACTAGTCGTGCTTGGTATGAGGTTACTAAAAAAGATTCAAATATTGGTTTTCGGCTAGCAGTAACTGCTAAAGAGAGTAATTAGAAAATGATCAAAAGTAAGACACTGCCCTTTTGTTTGATTAAAGTAATTATTCTAGTATTAGTATTTTCCTTTCCTACCTTTGCCCAACGAGAAATAAAAAAAGTAGAAACAGATAAACCTGTGGTTATTCCAGCTAAACCTACTCTAGGAGCTTTACTAGTTGTTACTAATCCATCAGAAGCAGAAGTTTATTTAAATAATAAAAAAGTTGGTCTAACTAATTCCAAAGGAGAATTAACGCAAACTAATGTTAAACCTGGTGACTACACCTTAGTGATAAAACGCTCAGAATATCAAGAGCACCGTGAGCAAATTACTGTTAAAGCTGGAAAGCCAAGTACGGTAAACGCTAAGCTTAAGCCAACTTTTGCTATTATCTTATTAACCTTTACTGAACTAGGGGCAGGATTAAAAATAGATCTAGACAATAACACTTTAGCACCAGAACAATTTATTGTTGATCTAGAAAATAAAACCATTAAGATTAAAACCAACCCCGGAGAACATAACGTTTCTATTAATCGGCGAGGGTATTTGCCACTAAGTACTAAAATTAGTGCTAATGTTGAAGAAGATAGTCTTATTCCTGTTTCTTTAGAACGTATTCCAATAAACTTAACCCTTAAAACTTTAGCTGGAGCAAGGTTTTATCTTAATGGTGAACCGAGTGGAAAAGTTCCTGCTACAGGAGTATTAAGCCTTGCTACTCTAAAACCAGATAAAAATTATAAAGTGAGAGTAGAGCTAGATGACTATGAGCCAAAAGAGCAGGACATCACAACAGAAGCAGAAAAAGATCTAGAGTTAAACCTAGCATTAACACCATTGCCAACAAGTGCTGCTTTTAGTGACACTTTTCTTTCGGGGCTGGCTTTCTGGGATGCTCCTAAAAGTTGGAAGGCAGAAAACGGACTACTTTACCTGCGTGGAGACACAGGAGTAGGGCTACCAAAAAACAAACGTTATAGAGATTGTAATATTTCTTTTGGATTGCGCTTAAATAAAGGTGGTGGGGCTGCTTGGGTAGTGCGCGCTAGGGATGCAGAAAATTATTATCTGTTCTATTTTGGTGGCACAAGCGGAAGGTTTGCTAATCAATTTCGTGTTTATATCTGTCGAGATGGAGTTTATAACTTAGAATCACCTGCTGATCCTGCTTTACCGCCGCCTGTCGAGTTAAAAACAGGGGAAGATTATCGAATCCGCATCCAAATATCTGGTAATGTAATTCAACATTGGGTTACCCCTAGTAACATAGGAGAAGAATATTCTCTTGGACTATTTAAGGATCCTAGTAGCACTTTCCCTATTGGTGGAATGGGGTTTGCATTGCTGGCAGATCAAGATTTTTTGGTACATGCTTTTGATATAAGCTTACCTACAGATAGCAAAGCAGTACGATAAATTTTCAAGCTTTTGGGGTAAAAATCCCTTCTTAGCTAAGGGCTTATGTTCTTAATTTACCCATTAAATTTACTTGTTAACTTGCATACACTTTTTAGATCGATTAAGGAGTTATACCATGAATAAATTAAAATTCTTCAGACTAGTTTTAGCTGTTTTACTAGTAGCACCACTAGTAATTCCTCCAAAAGCTTTTTTAGCTGGGAAACGAGAAGTTATTCATCTAAAAGTTTCTAAAGTATTTCTAAGCTTAGTAACTCCTTTACAAACCTCTAATATAAAAATTCTTTCACCAGATGGGAAGATAAACCCTGTTGTTAATTCAGGTAACACACTTAAATTGCAAATTGTGGATAGTAATAATCAGCCAGTAACAGGTTTTACTCTGGAGTCTGGTAGTCCAAATGTTGTTAGCATAGTTGATTCAGCCCAAGGAATGATTCGAGGAAATAATTCTGGTTATGGGACTATTACTGTACGACGAGGAAATGAAACTAGCTCTACATTTATAATTGTAACCAAAGTTAACAAAGGAAAAGGTGCTAAAGTTTTAGGGCAGGCAGATCAAGATATTAGTGGAGCAATTTACTTAGCTGATCCAATAAAAAACCAAATCCTTAAAGTAGACGATGTTCAGCAGCCAGCAATAATTTATGCTGGAACTGGTACAAAAGGCAAGCTTGATGGTGAAAGAACTAGGCAAGCACAATTTGCTGGGCCAATTGGAATTTGTGTAGATGATAGAGCTAGAAGTGGTATTTTTATTGCAGACACCCTAAATCATTCAATTAGGAAAATAGGTTTTGATAATGGTGTCCAAACAATGTTAGGTACTGGTAGTCCAGGACTGTTAACTGCACTAATGAGTAGCGATGAAATGACTTTTATTAACCCAAACGATATTACTTTAAGCTCTCCTCAAGGAGTGGCAGTTGATTCTGGTGGAAATATTTTTATTGCAGATACAGATAACCATGCGATTTATTTTGTAGATTTTAGTAGGTCAAAAGTCCAGCTTGTTGCAGGCCAGCCAGGTCGCTTAGGTAAACAGGATGGAATAAAGCGCGAAGCTCTCTTTAATAACCCGACTAGCATTAGTCTTAGTCCAGAAGGAACAATCTTAAATGTTGTTGATAGGGGAAATAATGTAATTCGCCAAGTTTCTCGTGATGGTATTGTGACAACTTTAGGTTCTACAACCCCTACAAAAAACCTTACCCAAAGCTTAGATAGAATGTCTAGAGAAGATCTAGAGCTACAATCTCTGCAATCAGGTGCTAACCAAGAGTTTAAGTTTAATAACCCAATAGCTGTTACCCAAGATCTTTTTGGTGCTATTTATGTTACTGATCAAGATGGTGTAGACGTAATAGTACCAGCAAAAAAAGGTAGGCAACGAGTTTCTTTAGCTCAAGGAGGTGGAGCTACATTTAACAATGCCATAGGGGTAAATGTTCGTGGTACACAAATTTTTGTTTCAGATGCTGGTGCGATTTCTAATGATGAAGCTTTTAAGATTGTGACCATTGGAGCACCAAAGATTAATTCTATGAGCCGAAGTAGTGATGATTTAGCAGGAGGCTCAGAATTGATCTTAAAAGGAGAAAATTTTGGCCCAGAAAGCCAAGTTTTTATAGGTGATAGCCAAGCAGAGGACTTAGATGTCCTAGATGCTAATACTATTCGTTTAACTGTGCCTAGGCAAAAAACTCCTGGTAAAAGGACTCTTACTTTACAAACTCGCGGTGGAATGGAGCAAAAGCTTTTTACCATTACTGCCAAGGCTTTGTCTCAATTAGTAGCAGGGGAAATAACTACAATTGCTGGAGGTGTTCCATTTATTGGTGATGGTGGGTTAGCAAAAGCCTCTACTCTATTTTCTCCTGCAAGTGTTGCTATAGATGGAATGGGTAATATCCTTATTGCAGATGAAAACAATAACCGTGTGCGAAAGATTAATACTAAATCAGGAATGATTAGTACTATTGCTGGAAATGGTGCGGCAGATTTTAATGGCGATAAAGGCCCAGCCATTGTAGCTAGTTTAAATAAACCTGGTGGACTTGCTGTTGATTTTGAAGGTAATGTCTATATTGCTGATCGTGGAAACTCTCGTGTACGCAAAATAGATGCTATTACAGGGGATATTGATACTATTATTGGTAGCGGCAGAAGGAAAATAGAGTCTAGAGAACCACAAGAAGGCATTGACGCGCTTAGGGCAGCTATTGATCCAATAGCGTTAGCTGTTTCTCCAGATGGTAAGTTTATCTTTATTGCTGACAATCTAAACAACCGCATACGTATTTTTAACAGTATTACTAAACAAGTATTTACCTATGTAGGCACAGGAGAACCTCTTTTTAATGGCGATGGAATGCTAGCCAAAATGGCTAATATTAGTAGCCCTATAGATGTTGTAATTAGTAGATTGGGTTTAGTAATAGCTGATCGTGGCAACTTGCGTGTGCGATTGGTTCCATTTACTGAGTCTGGTGGTGGGCAAATTTCTACTATAGCAGGGTGTGGTAATGTCCCAGGAGATAAATGCCGTGGAGCAGATAATATTCCTGCTACACAATCAATAATTGAACCTATTTCTATAGATGTATCTGCTAATGGAGACTTGGTTATTGCTGATGGACGAACTCGTTCAGTTCGTCGTGTTACTATGGTAACAGGCATAATTAATGTTATTGCTGGCGGCCCACAAACTACTAAAGATGATGATTCAGGTATAGCAACTGAACTTAGGCTCTTTCCTAGAGCAATTGCTGCTGCTGGAGATAGTACTTTAATAATTGCTGAGGCTGATAACTTAAAGTCTGCTATAGGAAAAAATCGAATTCGAGTACTCTTTCCTAAAACTGATCCTACTCGTGGTAGGGTAGGTTTTATTGATAGCATAGCTGGTGGCAGCATTCCAAGTATTGGTGATAAAGATTCAGCAACCAATGCTAGTCTAAATGCTGCTTTGTCTTTAGCTTTAGATGAACAAGGAAATATTTTTATTGCTGACCTAGGTAATCGTCGTGTGAGAGAGATAACTAGCTTTGATGGAAAGATTAATACTGTTGCAGGAGGTGTTGTTTTTGATGAGCGGTGTGTAACTGATAGTAGTTGTATAGGTGATAATAGTACTGCAAACAAAGCTGTATTATTTGCTCCAGTAGGTGTTGCAACAGATGGTTTAAGGCTTTTAATTGCTGATGCAGGAATAGAACAACGAGGATCTACTTTAGGTGATAGCCGTATTAGAGAAGTGTTAATAGCTAGCCCTTTGGGTACAATAAATACTATAGCTGGAGGCGGTCAAAGTCTTAGCGAAGGGGTACTAGCAACGACTGCTAGAATAAATGCTACCGCTAGTATTGCTACTGATAAAGATGGAAATATTTTTGTTTTAGAAGTAGACGACAAACGAGCAGACTTTAATTCAGGTGGCCGTATCCGTCGAATCGATAGCAAAACAAAAACAATTCAAACCATTGCTGGTACTGGTGGAATAGGTTCTGCTGGTGATGGAGGGCCTGCTATTAATGCTCAGTTTGCTCGCCCTACTGCTATTACTCTAGACAAAATGGGTAATTTATATGTTGCTGATGCTGGTAATGATCGTGTTCGTCGTATTGATGCTGTAACGAAAACAATCACCACTGTTATTGGTGGCGGCACAAGCAATGATGAAGGAGCACTTGCTACACAAGCAAGACTTTCTAAACCTTTAGGTGTTTTAGTAGATGATGCTGGTAACATATTTGTTTCCGATACTGCTAGCAGTCGTGTTCGAGTTGTGGAAGCTAAAACAGGTAAAATCCGCACAGTAGCAGGACGTGGTAAATCTGATGTTGGTGGTGATGGTGGGGCTGCTACTAGTGCGGGTTTGAGGCTTCCTAGTGGATTGGCTATGGATAAAGAAGGGACTTTATATATTGCAGATGTTGGTAATAGCTCAATTCGCGCTATCAAAGGCCCATTAGTTGTTGAAGCTAAGCCTGCGCCTAGAATTATTAATGTCACATTTCGTAAGTCTACTTTAACGATTAGTGGGATGAATTTTGCTCCTGTTAACTCAGTAGTAACAATAAATGGTAAAGATCTAAGTGAGAAAATTATTGCTAGAACAGAAAATGCTATTTCCTTAAAAGGCAGTAAAAAGAAACTAGGGTTAGAAAAAAAGACAGATAACACTGTTACTGTTACAGTTAATGGCTTAGCTTCTCAACCTTTTATATTTAAAATAAGCAAAAACTTTTCAGAGGAAGTTGAATAAAGTTTTAGAACCGCGTAAATTTAGCTAGCAAACAGGAAAGCACGAAATTTGCTAGCTATTAATTTTTTAAATCGAGGTAAAACAGTGGACGCTACTTTAAGTTCTATAGAAGTACGAGTACTAGGAGCATTAATTGAAAAACAGCTTTCAACTCCTGATTATTACCCATTATCCTTAAATGCATTAATGAACGCTTGTAATCAATTGTCTAATCGAGAGCCTGTTGTTTCCTATGATGAGGATACAGTGTTAAAAGCTCTAGAAAGTTTACGGAAAAAAAGTTTAGTAAGAGCAATTTCTGGCCCAGATATGAGAGTTCCTAAGTATGCTCACAACATGGAAGAATTTTTTAACCTAGCTATCCAAGAAGTAGCAGTTTTATGTGTTTTAATGCTAAGAGGTATCCAAACTATTGGTGAAATTCGTGGGCGTAGTGCAAGGTTATATGAATTTACTGATTTATCTGAAGTAGAATTAACCATACAGGGCTTAGTTGAACGTCAGCCACAAGCCTTAGTTGTTAAACTTGCTCGTCAGCCAGGAACAAAAGAATCTCGCTATAGTCATTTACTTGGAGGCATGGTAGAAGTTGAGAGAGCTACTCAAATTAAGGAAGTAGAATTTATTACACCTAGTGTTAAATCTAATGAAAATGAACGAGTTGATAAATTAGAAAAAGAAGTAGAAGAATTACGCGAACAAATAACATCTCTTAGCCAACAGTTCCAAGAGTTTAAGCGTCAGTTTGAGTAAGGGAAAACCTGGTTCCACCCTTCTTTTTATATGATTGTTAAGAAGGGCAAACACATA
>CAZHXL010000280.1:0-2032 GCA_964536575.1 uncultured Clostridia bacterium
AATTTATTATGTCGTCCCTTCGGGACTCCGAGCCTATAACTGGTTCTATCCTTGGCACTTACGTGTCAAGCTACAAATATGTCGTCCCTTCGGGACTTAAGACAGTTAAACAACCCTGGCCTTAGATTATTCTGGCAGATTTATACGTAGATTGATAATACTTGCATCTAGATGATGAACAAATGGCTCAAGCTCTAGCGAAAGTTGAATAGGTGGTGAACTTTCAGATAAATCACTACTTGGATCACCTTCTATGATTAGCTCACGCAAATAACCAAATTCATCTAAAATTAATGCTGGAGCGTTTTCTAGTTTGCGTAAGCGTTCAACCATTTCACTATTATCTAAGTCCACTCCTGCGGCAAGTGTATCAATCCAAGTCCCTAGCTGCTCATCAGAAACATTATATCGTTTTAGAAGTGCCCCATATTGGTTTTCTGAAAGCCTTTCTAAAAAGGATCTAACAGACTGGATTAATGGTTGTAACCAAGAAGGTCTAACACGTTCACGAATTTGTTTGCGTTTATCACGAAGCCTATTCATTTCTTGGCGAATTTCTTCGCTTGTTCTTTGTACCTCTTGATCAAACACTCTAAATATAGGCAAGACTTTTTCAACCTCAATGCTACTTTTATAGGCAGGTTGCAGCATAGCAGTAACTACACAAGGAAGATCATCTAAAACTGTTTCTGTAGTGTCACCCAATCTAACTAATATTAGGCGATGCCTTGGACGATTAATTTCTTGGTTATTATTATCAAAGGCTTGGAATGTGATTTCTGCGGCTATTTCTAGAGAGTTACTTTGCCCTACTGTCAAAACAAATTCTGGGAGTTGTTTAGGTAAGATATAGCTTCCTACTACACTGGTAAGCTGGTTTAGTGCTTCTCGTCTAGTCTCTACACCTTCAAAGCGGATTTCTTTTGGTTTAGCTGTGGCAAGTTGTTCAAGTAACAAATCAATTTCTTGAGCTATTTCTTGAGCATTTTTATTATCGTTTCTCAACTTACGCATTGTCTCAATTAGCTCAAAATAGCCAGGTAAAATCTCATCATCAAAAGCAGTATCTTTGTAAGTAGCTTGCAAGCGTTCATCTATTTTCTTTTTTAACTTAAGTTCGGCTTCAATAATATCAAAGTTAAGAAAATAACGAATTTGAATAGGGGCATTGTCACTTTCATGACGTGGCCTATCTAACCGGCCTATGCGTTGCTCTAAAACCATTGGGTTCCAGGTAAGGTCTAAGTGGAAAATAACACGAGCATCTTGGAGATTTTGCCCTACAGATAAGGTGTCAGTACCAACAAGTATTGAAATACCTTTTTCCGTCTTTAGAGCCAAGTTAGCCTTTTCCTTATGGCCTGCTTCAACTTCGCTCTGTGCCCAAGCATTAGGAGCAAACAACCTAAACACTTCTTCACGGCTTGCCCTTCTACCATTTACTTGAATAGGGTCTTCATTACCTTTGGCAGTACTCATAACTAAACCTATTCCTGATGATTGAATCTCTGGGCTAGAAAGCAAAGATTTATAAACAGTAAATGCAGTATCAGCAAATTGGCTAACAAGCAGTATTTTTTGACCTTGAGCAATAGCCTTATAAACATTATCAAGCACTAAGGCTAGTTTTGGATCAGCCTGAAATAAAGAAGCAAATTCTGCTTCAACTTTATCTAACAAGCGTATATCAGCTTCACTATCTTTAATTAGCTTATTCTTAAGGGGTTTTAGAGTTTTTCTCTTTCTAGCTTCTTCAATCAGCCTAAGCACACGCCTTTGACGGATTTTTGTAACTCTTTCCTCAACCAACCAACCTTCACGAGCAGAGTCTAACGCATCTTCAATAATATCTTCTGAAATATTATAATAACTAGCTAACCACCTAGCTACATCATCTTCTGAATCTTTAACTTGTGAGAGTTGTTCTGTTAGGTTTTTTGCTTTTTGTTGCATTCCTTGTAAAGTGTGTCGAAATGCAGCCATAGAAGATTCAGCACGTTTTAATAAGAAAAACCGATGAGTGCCAGAAATT
>CAZHXL010000280.1:2042-7497 GCA_964536575.1 uncultured Clostridia bacterium
CCACTCCACACCTTCGCGATGTGTGTAGCCGTGCAGAAATTTTCCACTCAACATCTGAATCAGCAATAAGGTAACGAACAGGGTTAAAATAAGGTAGCCTAATACTTTCTACTACACTCAACAATGTGCGAAAAGCAGCTTGCTCGGCAGAAGTATAGGGCACTATATCTAGTTTAGGTTCTCTAGGGGCATAGTAAACACCAGCATTTCCCATCTCGCGTAATTGGCGGCGAGTTCGTTGTAGGACTGTCAAACCATAAACACGTTGAAAGATTTCGTCTGATTCTTCAAATTCTTTTCTACCAGTCCGAAACCCTTTCTTAAAACAATCAAATACTCCATCTGCAACATTAAAAGAACTTCTGATAAAAGGCGATAATATGGCAAACACATCACCACGTCTGTTATTCCAAGGAGTAGCTGTAAGCAAAATACCTTTAGCTAAACTTGTAGCATCTCTTAAATTGCGGTGAAACCTGTTGCCTGGATTTCGCAAGTCTTGATGTGCTTCTTCAACAATTACAACATCAATACCGCGTAGTTGACTAGCAGCTTCTTGGACAGGTAAGCGTTTAAAAACGTCTTTGTTAATAACTACAACATCTCGACCTTCTTCTAATCCAACAACTGCCAATTCTTTTCGCCAGTTTCGTTCTAGCTTACGTGGAGTTAGAATAGCAGCTTTTTTTAAGCTATTCTGCTCGCGCATTGTTTTAATAACAGCACAAGTGGTTCTAGTTTTGCCAAGTCCAACAGAATCAGCAAGCATTGAAACATTAAAGCGTCTTAATCTAGCAATTGTTTCCGCTATGCCACGAACTTGATGAGGAAATAACTTTGCCTTCTCAGTCAAGGTTTGGGAAACTTCTACAATTTCATCAGAGTAAGATTTAAATAAAAAGGCTGCTGAAAGTAAGCTATCATCTATTTTTTTGGCCCCAAGTCTTTCTATAACCTTATTAAGGCCAATAGTTTGAAGCTTATCTATTTTATCTATTAATAATAGCCCATTACTACTAAGATAACCTCTAACTTGAACATCACAAAAACGCTGTTTATAACCATTTTGTAGGTTATTAAGCACATCCCAATGGGCTATGTCATCATTTAACCGAATATGCCCTAAGGCTATATGTCCTAGAGAGTGTTTAATAAGAAAATCTCTACTTGGTTCATCTAATTTTTCATAAAGAAGAACCCAAAAACTATCTTTATTAGAAAGTAATATAGAGTCTGGAGATTTTTCTCTACATTTGCTAAAAAATCGTGGAAACCCTAGCAAACCAATGGTTTGCCAATAATATTCGTCTGTTAGATCCTTTGTAGAAAAATTTTTCAAATATATAGTATGTTCTTGTAGCGTCAACTTTGCTTTGGTTAAAATAGAAAGGTAGTGTGTAGGTAACTCTTGGTTAAGTTGATTACTCACACTACGAGTTACTAAAGGATTTTTTGTAATAGTTTTGCTCATCGTTATGCTAAACCTATCTTCGTGATGCAGGCTTGTTGCTTCGACCCAACAGCCCACCATTTTAGCAGTAGGTAATTAGACTTACTCTGATTGTTTTAATGGGTCTTTATCTAATGGGTCTTTATCTAGCTTAGCCAGTTCTGCCTTCATTTGATCAAAAGCAGGGCTATTATATTTAGAATCTTTTGATGGCAATTTAACAAAACCTGCTTCCCAATCTAGTGCAAATGCACGATAAGAAGTAAGTGGATGGGTGCCTAAAATAAATCTTTTTAGTTTTTTTACTGTACCAATAGTTTTGTTATTTTCTTCAATTCTTTTTAATACTGCCGAAATAGCACGAGGGTTATAGCCCGCTCGGTAAGTAGTATAAAAAGCCTGTTGATCAGCTTTTAATTCGTCAAACCTTGCTATTCCACTAAGTTTTTCTAAAACTCCAACAACTTTGTTTTTTTCATAAGCAAGTAAAAGCTTATCTAGTGCAATTTCTACTTCTTCTGGACTTTTAACCTTACGTATCCTTGCGAGCAAAAACAGTTGACGTGTAAGGGTTTTTTGTAAGTGGGCATAGGTATCATGTGCAATCTCATGTGCTAGTACTCCTGCTAGCTCATCCTCTGTCTCTACGGCTTGCAATAACCCCTTTGAAATAATGATTTTTCCACCACCAATAGAAGTAGCATTTGGAGCTTCGCTTTGAGTAATAATAAACTTGAGGCTTGTATTAGGTACAACAGTGTACACACCAATAAAACTACCTAATTCATTAACATAGTTTTCTATTAACGAATTTTTCAAGCGAAAGCTATCATCTACTTGAATTCTCTCAATTGCTTCAGTAAGCCACTGAGAAGCTTCGCCTTTAAAAATATTGACCCCTTCCCAAGGAATAGGGCCAAATGGGCCTTTGTTTTTTGCTCGTGGCATAGGGGCTTGCCACTTTAGTTTACTTGCTAGTGTTTTCTTTACAGTTTCAGTTTCAGTTTCAGTTTCATCTGATTTAGCCAAGGGTTGAGGAAGTTCTAATTCTAATCTAACCTCCTGTTTTGTTTGTCCAATACTGGTTGGGACATTAACTGTTTTGTCTTGAACAGGCTTGTCTTGAACTGCTTGTTGAGCAAAGGCCAAGCTAGCAGTTAAGAGAATCCATAAAATAATGTTAATAAAGTTTTTATATTTCATAAGCACCTCAAAAATCAAGACTTTATTAAAATTAAACTCTCATTTAGTAAGGGTTCTACACCTTCACATTTTAAGCAATTTAGGCTTGCTCCTAGTTTTTCTTCTCGACCTTGCTTGTTTATTACCCAAGGCCGAGAAACTAGTGGTGGTTTGTGTCGCATATGTTGGTTATGGCCACAATCAAGTTCTGCTACCCAATAACTTTCTTCATCAATATGAAATCCAACAATTTTTCTTTCCATAAATTTAGTTGGTTGTACCGCTAAGGATTTGTATATCATCTATATACCATCCATCCAATGTAGTACCACCATCAGAGGCTAAACGAAAACGTACCCGCACTTTTTGCCCATCAAACTTACTTAAGTCAATAGTGGTTTGCTGAAAATCCTTTTGCTCCCCAGTAAAAGCAGCGATTGCCTGCCAAGGCTGCTCTGGTAGTTTTACCTCTACAAAACCAAAGTCAAACCCGCGTTCAATTTGATATTTTTGCCAAAACACTAACCGACTGCCTGAAAGCCCTTTTAAGTCAACCTTTTTAACTTTTAACATTGCACTAGTTCGGTTTTGATAATTTCCACTTGGGCTATCTGTCCAAGAACGTGTTGGGCTATGTGAAAATATGGTGGTTATTTGCCATTTACTATCAGGAGTAAAATTAGCTGTACCAGTCTCTAATGAATCATCAATCAAGCTCTTTAGCCTAACAACACGAGCAGTAGCAACGGTTTGAACAGTTTGACCTTGATTGTTGCTAGCATCCTGATAAGTAACTTGAATTGTGTCACCAACGCTTGACTCTAATATCCCATCACTAGGATTACTGCTAGTAAGATTAATTTTTAGTGTTCCTAAAAATTGCCCTGGAATAGATTTATCTTTGTTAAGGGTTAATGTTTCTTGGTCTCCGGTTTTTTGACTAGAAACCAGGATATTTACTGTATTTTGCTGGGTTAAATCCCCATCACCCAAGCGAATTTCTAGAGTTTCTCCATCAAAATAAGACTGTCGATCTAGGTTAATTACTCCTGTTTTTTGACAATAAGGAGGCATATCAAAAGCTTGTTTTACCTGGCTAGAAGTGCCAAGAGAACTTGCGCTAAACCCAATACCACGTTTAGCAAAACCTTGCCAAATCATACATTGATTTACACTGCTATTATTTATTTGATCTGCTAGTAAAATCGCATCTCGGCCATCAATCATTGAAGGGTTAACAGCAGTAATTTTTAAGGCATCTGTAACTAACTGTTCAATCATTTGCTTACCAACTTCAAAACCATAAGCCTCAATAAAATTAGCCCTTACTTCCCAAAGTGCCTGACACCAAACTTCTCCAACATTATGAACTTCTGTTGTGTTTTTGGTAAATCTAGTTTGGGTTGGGTCAATATCAGCATAAGTAAGAGAATTAACACTCATTTGCGTACTGTAAGCAAAACGACGAATACCTTTAGTAAAATTACGAGTCACATAACTTCCATAAGGGTAACTAGCTCTAGGATCATCCCCAGGTTTACTTAAGATAGACATTGCATACCAATCCGACCAACCCTCACCCATTCCTGCTGATTGTGTACCTAGGAGGGAAACAACGTTTTGTGGGCCACCAACTAAACGAGTAGTAAGACCATGAACATACTCATGGATTATTACTTCTGCATCATAAGCAGAATCAATTTTGGGGCTAGTGGTTTTCCATAAAAAAACCTGCATTTTGCCAGCAAAACCATCTTCTGAAACAGCAAAACTAGCATTATTAAAACCACTTCCATCTTGGGCTTCAGCAATAACAGGATCGCTTCCTATGCCACCTTTGCCAAAATTATCTACCTGAAAGTTACCTGCTACTTCGTCAAACCCAAGTTTATAGAGATAGTCATGAGTAAAATTTGTCCAATAAAACAAGTTAGTTACTGCTGCTGAAGGAAATAATTCTGGTTCTTGTCGTGGAGTGTTTAGAGTTAGAGGAAAATCAAATGTTAAGTTTGTTGCTTGAGGTCGAAAGCCATTGCCACTATCTCTACCTTCCCGATCTGTTTGAGCATCAGCGTTATTGCCTTTAGTTGTATTATTTGAGTCTAGCCACCCGCTAGGTGAAGCGATTGGATCACCATTAGTAGTAACAAGTTGACGTTCTCTAAATGGCGGATTAGTAGAAACAAAAGGTAGGTTTGGCTGAGGAGTATTGCTAGTAAAGACTCGATAGCTAGGGGTCTCAAAATACCAAGTTAGATTAGCCCTAAGTAAAACTGTTCCTTTTCTAGCATCAACTAAAATCAAATAGCTTTTCCCTTCACTATCAGACACACGCACTTGCCAAGCTGGCCTGAGTTCTTGATTACATTTTGCTAAAGATCCATCACCACAATTTCCAGAAAGCTTATCTTTCTCTTCCGACATTGGAAATAACACTAGCTTGGGCTGAAAGTCTTTGCCAAACATTACACTAGGGTTTACCCTAACATCCTGAGCAGCTAAATTAATTGCTTCTTCAGCAAAAATAGTTAAGTTCATTTTACTTTTTGGATCAATACCTTGAATTAACTCATTATTTACCCACATAAGCTGACCATCACGGTTTAATACTGCGCGAAGTTCGGCACCAAAGATTGGTAGTCCTTGATATTGTTGCCCAAAAACAATATTTTGCATTCCATTATGTTTGGTTTGATAATTACTAACCACCTTTAATGAATCTTGTTCCAAATTTAAGTTATAAACCTGCGAATTACGGCTTAAAAAGCTTTTAATGATCTTTTCTGGCGCGTTTTGGCTAGGAAGTGTTAAAGGCTCAGTGTA
>CAZHXL010000281.1:0-1709 GCA_964536575.1 uncultured Clostridia bacterium
CGTAATCGTATTACTTTTAATTTTTCGATATTTCCTCAAAATCTATCATTTATTAACTTAAATACTTTCAATACAATGGAAGTTACTCCAAACTTCCGACAGCGTGGTTTTTTTGGTGCTGTTGCTGAAAGAGTTGCTTTTGAAAATGGTAGTTTTCTGGAAGTCATTTTTGGAGCAAAGAAGTTTGATGCATTTATTTTTCCTCAAGACAACAAACAAATGTTTCTGACTGAAAATAGAAACTTAGGTAACTTCTTTAATCGCCAAGACCGTTTTACTGACCGTTATGATACTCAACTTAATTATAGTCTACCTACTTTTGATCTTAAGGGAACACACTCGGTTAAAATAGGAACTCTAATTAGTTTTAATACTTATGATGGGCGCGATCAAAACTCAGCTATACAAGTTGGTAGAGAACTTAAATCACCGTTTATTATTTTACCTAACTCTCCAACCCCTAGCGTATTAGACTCTAAAGGAAATTCGGTTTTCTTAAGACTAAACCAAAGTATTAACTTTGTTGGCAATGGCCAAATAGATAGAGGTAATGCAGAGCAAGCCCTCTATATCCAAGATAAATATAGTTTTACGCCTCGTTTAATCTTTGATATAGGACTGCGTTATGACCATGATGACATTGCTGGTGGGGCTAATTTCGCGCCTAGGTTTGGTTTTCTTTTTATTCCTACTAGTGATGGAAAAACTGCTATTCGGGGTGGGGTTGGAAGATTTTACGATAAAGTCCAACTTGGTGTTGGTGCTTTTGAACAACTCCAAAGCCGTAGTGTTACCACTTTTGCTAGCAATGGAGTTACGGTAATTGATAAAGATAGAGTTTTCCGTAACACTTTTGCTAATGACTTACGCACACCCTATAGTATTTCAACTACATTTGAAGTAGACCGTGAGATTACTAAAGGTTTATTTTTTCGTTTTGGTTATCAGCGTCGTGAAGGTCGTGACGAGTTTATTGTTGATCCTGCTAATACTCCTACAGGTTCTTTCCTGTTTTTGTCTAATGGTGGACGTTCGCGCTACCAAGAATTTCAATTTACTACTCGTTATAAAGTTCGCCAATCTGATGAAGTACTATTTTCTTATGTACGTTCTAGGGCAACAGGGGATCTTAATGATTTCAACAGCTATTTTGGTAACTTCCGAAATCCAATTATTCGCGCTAATGAGCATACAAGACAGCCATTTGATTCACCAGACCGTTTTTTAATTACTGGTAGCATTAAGCTTCCATTTGATTTGATGGCTTTTCCTGTTTGTGATATTCGTACAGGTTTTCCATTCTCAAAAATTGATGCAAATCAAAATTTTGCTGGTAGCCGTAATACAGAACGATTCCCTAGGTTTATTTCACTGGATATGCAAATTACAAAAGGAGTAAACATTCCTGTTTTAGGTAAAAAATACAAAACTAGGGTTGGGGTAAAAATATTTAATATCTCTAATCACTTCAACCCCAGAGATGTCCAGGCAAATACTGATAGTCTAAATTTTGGCATCTTTTCTAATAGTGTTAGCAGAACATTTCGTGGAAAATTTGAGTTTGACTTTTAAGGTTTTCCTACAAAATTCTGCAAGGCTACTTCCCTATAACATTCGTTGTCTAACAAAACAAAAATTTGCGACTTTTTCGGATGTTGGATTTGTACTTTTTCTGTTATTTCCGTTTATAAGAACTAGGTTTTCTTTTA
>CAZHXL010000281.1:1719-5826 GCA_964536575.1 uncultured Clostridia bacterium
AATCCAATAATTGTTTTTTTTCACATTTTTCTTCTACTTTTTTGGTAAAAACTTATTTCTCTTGTATGGTCTAAGTAGTAATGATAGAAGCACTTTATAAACGTAGAGTAGTTCTTTTAGTACTAATTACATTGCTTGCTTTCGCCCTCAGGTTCTATCGACTGGACGTAGCAGGCTTAAGTGAAGACGAGACTCATAAAATAGACGCTGTAGCAGCTTATCAAGTTGGGGATTATACGGCCAATGCTGAACATCCCATGCTTATGAAAGCTCTTTCTGCTGTTTGTGTAATAACAGCAGAACGCCTTGATTTGCCTATTTCTCCAGAAAGCGCGCTACGATTTCCTAATGTAGTATTTGGCTCACTAACTTGTCTAATTCTATATCTCTTTTTTACAGAGCTATTTAACTTTCGCATTGGGGTTTTAACGGCACTAATGTGGGCAATAAACCCACAGGCTATCCTGATAAATCGTGTAGCCAAAGAAGATACTTTATTAGTCTTCTTTCTCTGGTTAGGCTATTACTTAGCTCGCCGTGCTAAAAAAACAACTGAATCAGAAAGTTCTGCCAAAATATCTTTTTGGGGCAGTAGTGGTGCAAGTTTTGGTTTAATGCTAGCGTCTAAGTATTTTCCTCATTACTTTGGATTAAACTTCCTTTACTATCATTTGGTTGGCCCTAATAAATGGAATACGCCTATTAAAGGTAAATATGTCTTGCTTTTCTTTATTACAATGCTGGTAGTATTTCTTATTGCTAGCCCCGCAGTTTTAATGCCTGGAACAATTTCATATATGGCTCAATATTCCAGAACTTTAACTGTTACTCATCATGGTTATTGGATGATGGGTGAACTCTATCAAAACGATGCAGCAATCCCAGTTCCGCTTACTGGGCTTCCTATTTACTTCTATTTATTAGCTTTAGCAATTAAAACTCAATTACCACTTTTATTAGCCTTTATTATAGGAATAATAGAAATTTTCCGTAAACGTGGCGAAGAGGAGTATTTTTTCTTACGCTTTATGCTATTAGTCTGGATAATTCCTTACTCAATGTTTGGAGCCAAGTGGCTGCGTTATATTTTAGCTTTTATGCCTCTAGTTTGTGCAACTATGGCAATAGGCTTAAGTTTTAGTTATGACATGTTAAAAACTTGGTGGGAAAAAAAACCACAAACTAGTATTAACACTCGTTTGGCACTTATTAGTGCTATATCAACAGTATTTCTATTAGTACCAACAATAATTATAACAACTGCTGCACCATTTTATTCACTCTACCTTAACCCATTAGCAGGAAAAAATATGGTTGGTTATTACTTCCCACACGATGAGTTTTATGACTTAGGATTGCGAGAGGCAGTAGAGTACGTGGCGCAAATAGCTGAACCCAATGCAATAATAGCTAATGAAGCTGAAAGTGTAATAATTTACTATTCTAAGCAGTTTAACCGTCCTGATATAAAATCCGAAATGATGTCTAACCCAGATTTTAAGTTTTCTGATCAAGTCCCAACCTACGTACTATTACAAGACGGGAGACGTTATTTTGAAAATAAAAAGTATTTTGATTTGCTAGAAACTAAATATACCCCGATTAGAGAGATAAAAGTCCTAGGAGCAACAGCAGTAAAAATCTATAGAGTCTCTAACAGTCAAACAAATTCTCCTCCAATTAAAAACGAAATAGTAACCATTCAATGAAAAAACTATTGATTGTAAATGCCGATGATTATGGCCAAGCAACAGGAATCAACGTTGGTATTATCGAAAGTCACCTAAGAGGAATTGTTACTAGTACTAGTATTATGGCTGGAGGTCACGCGCTTAATGATGGCTTAGCTAGATTAAAAGATGCTCCAAACTTAAGCCTAGGGTGCCATCTTGTATTAATCGGTGAAAAACCTGTAGCAAAAGCCTCTCAAATCCCATCACTCCTAGATAGCAAAGGGCAGTTCCCACAAACTTTAACTGATTTTATGTGGTTAATGACTGTCAGACAGGTTAAATACTTAGATATTGTAACTGAACTGCGTGCGCAACTAGATAAACTCCTTAATTTAGGGTTAACTATCTCGCATTGTGACTCACATAAACACTCACATGCTCACCCTAAAGTTCTTGATGCGGTAATTCAAGTAGCAGAAGAATATAAAATCAATTATGTTCGTAACCCATTTGAAAGATCTAAAGTTAAACAACTCCAACAAATGTTTGGAAAATACCCTAGTTTAGATATTAGTAAGAAATATCTCTTAAGCCGAATGTTAGATTATTATCATTCTATTTTTCTTAAGCGTATGTCTAAGACAAATATACGCTATCCTGATTATTTTCAAGGCTTTATTGCCACAGGTAGTTTAACTCCTGAACTCATGCCTAAGCTTTTAGCACAGATAAGCGATGGAGTGAGTGAACTTATGTGTCATCCTGCTAGGCTAGATGAAGATCTAAACAGAACCCAAACCCGACTAAAACAATCTCGTGAAGGCGAATTAGCAGCAGTTACTTCTGAACAAGCTTTTAGCGCAATTAAATCAGAATCCATTGAATTAACTTCTTTTCGCCAATTAGCAAATGAAATTCCCTAGGAGTATTACTTATGAAACAAACCGCTAGCCAGTCTCTTTCTAGCACCAATAAACATACAAATAATCTTACTTATTCAGTAGTTGTTCCTTTTCATAATGAAGAGGATAGTATTCCAGAACTTTACAAAAGAATCGTAGAAGTTATGGAAGGCCGCTATGAACCTTTTGAGATGGTTTTTATTGATGATGATAGTAGAGATGCTACTTATCGTTTACTTAAAGACCTAGCTGCTTGTGATGAGCGAATTTCTGTGATTAAGCTAAAGCGTAATTATGGTCAAACTCCTGCTTTAGCCGCAGGTTTTCACTATGCAGAGGGCGAAGTTATCATTTCTATGGATGGCGACCTACAACATGACCCTGCTGATATTCCTGCTCTAGTAGAAAAGCTTGACGAAGGGTACGATCTAGTTTCTGGTTGGCGTAAAAAAAGAATTGACAACTTGTTTTTAAGACGTATTCCTTCACGAATCGCCAATATGATGATGGAAAAACTTTCTGGCGTAAAACTACATGACTTTGGTACCACTTTTAAGGTTTACCGCAAAGAAACCATTAAACGAGTTAAGCTCTATGGTGAACTTCATCGCTTTATCCCAGCTTTGGCTTCTTGGAATGGCGCACGTATCACAGAAGTTCCTATTAAAAACATTGATCGTGAAAGTGGTAAATCTCACTATGGTATTTCTCGTACATTCCGAGTATTTTTTGACCTAATCACAGTCCGCTTTCTACTTAAATATGTCACTCGCCCACTTCATTTTTTTGGCCCTATTGGGTTGATTGGTATGTTAGGTGGTGGTTTCCTAAGCTTCTTTTTGTTAGTAAAGAAAATCTTTTTTAGTACAGATCTTTTTGATGAACATGGCCCATTGATGATTTTAGCAATGATGATGGTTTTAGCTGGAGTACAACTAGTTTGTACAGGCTTGATTGCTGAGCTTTTAGCCCGAACCTACTTTGAATCACAAAACCAAACCATTTATACAATTGAAAAAATTATTCGTGGTAAACGCTTACCCGAAGTAGAAGACGTTGACCAAGGGGTTTTTGGTGAAACAACCACTAAAACGCATAATTAAACTCCTATTAACATTAGCCGTTTTAGCACTACTTTTTACTCAGGTTGACCTAAAAACTCTTTTAGCTGTTATTGCAAAAGTAAAACTAGAATGGATGTTTTGCGCACTACTACTTAGTGTTACTATGGTAGTAGTGCGTTGGCTTAATTGGCATTTGCTAGTAAAAGCAGGGCTTGGCGAGACTCACTACAAAGAAACTTTTGCTTCTTTATTAGGAAGCATGTCTTTTGCCTTAGTCACTCCAGCTAGAGTAGGCGATCTTAGCCGAGTTGCTTTTCTAAAAAGCGGTCGCCGTGCTGAAGCTAGTGGACTTGTACTAGTTGACCGTTTTATAGACCTTTCTGTAGTACTAATTCTAGGTACTATTGGAATGTTGGTTTTCTTTGGTACTAAAACCTTACCTTTACTAGTATTAGCCAATATTTTTCT
>CAZHXL010000281.1:5836-7408 GCA_964536575.1 uncultured Clostridia bacterium
TTTCTTTTTGTTGGAATATTTAAGCTAGACCTTTTTCTTAAACTAGGAGCAAGGTTACTCCCACATAAAAAAATTCAGACCATTACTCATGACGCGGCTTTAGGACTTAGCCGACTAACTTTAAGAGCGTTAGCAGTTAACCTTTCTCTAACGGTTTTACTTAATCTATTAGATATAGTGTCGCTTTATGTTCTAGTGCGTGCTTTAGGCGTAGATAATTTTAAGGCTGTAGTTTTTGTCTACCCGTTAGTAATGCTTTCTACATTAATTCCAATTACTGTAAGCGGCATTGGAGTTCGTGAAGGCACTTCTGTAGCGTTATTTGCACTATTTTCAATTACTAAAGAAGTTGCTTTTAATGCTACATTTCTCGCCTATTTAATCAACTCGCTTGCTCCTGCACTTTTTGGGCTTTATTTCTTCCGCCAACTCAATCGAGAAAACTAATAAAATTACTTCTACGAAAATTAAGAATAATATTTTTAGCTTATAGGGAATTAAAATGGTGATATCGTCAAAGACTCTTTTACAAACAGTCCGTGAATCCATTGTTTTAGAACATATGGACTCAGAAGATAAACATGAGTTTAATAGGACTTTAGCAACATTTTCTCAGCCAAGATATGAGGTAATTCCTACAGGGCAAATTTATGAAGGGAGCGAACCTGTGCTTAAGTTTTTACAAGAAACTTATATAGCCTTTCCAGACTTTCATTTTGAGTTACTTAAATTGCGTCATACAGAAGACGCTATAATTGTTGAAGTTAAATTTATTGGTACTCAAGAAGGTTATTGGCGTGGACTTCCACCAACAGGGCGCAAAATCATTTATCAAATGCAAAACATATTTTTATTTGAAGAAGACAAATTAATGTGTGAACGTCTGTATTTTGATCAGCTTACAATTATGAAACAGTTAAGTATTGCTTACGAGCCTACATCTACACCAGGAATTATTACTACTGCTATAATCCACCCTATTACTATTTCATTAGCTATGTTTCGAGCATTTATGACCACTAAGCCCAAAAGTTAATAGGGTTTAGATGTTTTCTATTGCAGTTTCTCTTAACAACTTTGCTTTGCTATACTTGTTAGAAATATAGAAGCAAAATTAGGTTTACTATGTCCACACAACCAAAACATTTTTACACTTTAGAAGAGTATTTTGAGGTAGTTAAGTCCTCAGAAGAAAAATATGAATACTGGAATGGTCAAGTTTTTCTGATGTCTGGCGGAAGTGAGCAACACACTTTAATCGCAGATAATATTCTTACAAGTTTGAAAATTCAGCTAAGAGGCCGTCAATGTCGAGCAATGAGCGGTGATACAGCTATTTTAGTACCTAGCGCGCCTCCTTTTCGTTATGCTGATGGTTTGGTAGTTTGTGGACAATTACATTTTGAAAATATTAGCGGAGTAGCAGCACTAACAAATCCAATATTAATTGTTGAAGTATTATCTCCAAGTAGTCAAAATTACGATCGAGGAGCTAAATTTACTTTCTATCAATCTATTGCTAGTTTTAGCGAATATTTATTAGCTGAACAAAGTCAACCGCGAATCATTCAC
>CAZHXL010000282.1:0-2156 GCA_964536575.1 uncultured Clostridia bacterium
GGGCCGCAAGCTCGCGCTGGCCTGCTACTAGGGAGATAGCTTCTTTTTGGTATCCAGTTTGGTTAGCTTATCCTGCTGGTATGATTGCTGATTCGCGTTTACTAGACGCGCCTCCTCATGGTGTTAGCATGAAAGAGACTTTAGAAATCGCCAAAGAGTATGATTTTGTCGTAGTTTTTACTAGTACACCAGGAATTCATAACGATATTCGTATGGCGGAGATGATGAAGGCTAATAAACCAGATCAAAAGATTACATTTGTTGGCCCACATGTAACAGTTAAGCCAGAAGAAACTCTTAGAGCCTCTCAAGCTATTGACTTTGTTTGTCGCAAGGAATTTGATTTTAGCGTAACAGAATTTGCTGCTGGTAAAGCTCTAAAAGAGATTGGTGGTGTTAGCTATCTTGAAGATGGTAAAGTAATTCATAACCCAGATCGTCCACCACTTCATAACCTAGACGAATTGCCTTTTGCTTCAGAAATTTATGCTCGCGATATGGATATTACTAAGTATAACGTCCCATTTTTATTACACCCCTATATTGCTTTTTATACAGAACGTGGTTGTCCTGCACTGTGTACTTTCTGCCTCTGGCCTCAAACAATGAGTGGACATCCTTGGCGCACACGTAGTTCTGATAATGTGGTAGAAGAAGTCAAGCGAGCATTAAAGCTTTTCCCTAATGTGAAAGAAATTTTCTTTGATGATGATACTTTTGCTTGGCGTAAATCTAGGGTACTGGAAATTTGTGAAAAATTTAAGCCACTCAAATTTACTTGGTCTTGTACTTCTCGTGTACATACTGATTATGAAACACTTAAGGCTATGAAAGAAGCGGGCTGTCGTCTCTTAATTGTAGGTTTTGAGTCTGGTGATGATCAGATCTTAAAAAATATCAAAAAAGGTACTACAGTTGAGATGGCTCGTAACTTTATGAAAAACTGTAAGAAACTAGGAATTGTTGTACATGGAGACTTTATCCTAGGCTTGCCTGGAGAAACTTCAGAGACTGTAGAAAAAACAATCAAATTTGCCAAAGAAATTGATTGTGAAACTATTCAAGTTTCTATTGCTCATGCTTATCCTGGTACAGAAATGTATGATGAATGGAAAGAAAAAGGCCTTTTAATCGAAAATGAAATGACTGACGAAGAAGGCCACCAACTTCCACACGCGGAACTACCAGGAATCTCTCGCGGCGAAATTATGCATCAAGTTGAGCGGTTTTATGATGAATATTACTTCCGCCCTAGAGTAGTTGCTCGTATTGTTAGCAAAGCAATTTTTAATAGTGATGAACGTAGTCGTCTCTACAAGGAAGCAAAACAATTTTTACAACTTCGCTCTAAACGTAAGGAATTTGTTAAGGCTCAACAGGCACAAGCTAGTACTTCACATAAAGGTGTATAGTTAGGCTAATTAGCTTATATTGATGTTTCTCTGAGTTAATTAGTACTTTGCCAAATACTACAATAATGCCCTGTAAGGGCATCTGACAATAGCCCAGTCCTTTAGCTGAGAATTGGGAACTTTTCAATACCTAAGAAAGTGATGCGCAAAAAGTTAATCGTCAATGCTGACGATTTTGGCTACTCTACATCAGTTAATCAAGCAATCATTAAGGCTTTTGACGAAGGCGTACTTACTAGTTGTAGTTTAATGGTAGGTGAGACAGCTTTTGATGAAGCCGTCGAGTTAGCGCGTTTACGTCCTAAACTAGCCATTGGACTACATTTAGTCTTAATCTGTGGCCGATCCGTATTACCCGCTAATGAAATCCCTCATTTAGTTGATGATAAAGGAAATTTCCCTCTAGATCCTTTTTGGGCAGGAGTAAAGTATTATTTTTCTTCTGCTGCACAAATAGAACTGCGTAAGGAAATCTATGCGCAAATGGAAAGGTTTGCTAGCACTGGACTCGCTTTTTCTCATATTGATGGACATTTGCATTTACATATGCACCCAACAGTTTTTGCAATCTTAGCTGAAACCGCAGAAACGTTTGGTGTTAAACGGGTTCGACTTCCTAGAGAAACTCTAATTCATACCTTACGATTGCGTCAAAATAATTTAGTAATGAAACTGGTTTGGTGGATAGTCTTTCATTTGCTCTCACAGCATGCTAAAAACTTACTGAGAAATCGTGGTTTTAGT
>CAZHXL010000282.1:2166-7404 GCA_964536575.1 uncultured Clostridia bacterium
GTGGTAGAAAGAGTTTATGGGCTACTCCAAAGCGGCGCAATGACAGAAGATTTTTGGCTAGGGCTGTTACCACAGATTAATACAGAGGTTAGCGAAATTTATTGTCATCCAGAAATATCAACACTAAACTCTACTAATCTGTGTGGAGGAGAAGAACTAGCCGCTTTGCTTAGTGAGAAAGTTCGCAGCAAATTACAAGAACATGCTTTTGACTTAATTAATTATTTTGACCTTGATGATTTGAAAGGGAGCTAGGAAAACCTTCTCTTAGCAATAAGATTTTATGAAATTACTTCCGCTAATTGTGATTGCTGTCTTTACTGTTTCACTAGGCGATGCATTACTTACCCGAGGTATGAAAGAGGTAGCTTTTTTGATGGACAGTTTTAATCCAAGTCAGGCAACAGGGATAGCATATTATTTAGTAAATTTAGTAGGAAGTATTAATCCTAGTTGGGCAATTTATGGTGCCTGGCCTGTGGCTACAGTTACTAACATAAATTTTTTGCTTGGCTTATCTTTACAAACCACATTTTTTATACTTTTTCTTACCTTACTTTCTCGTGCTGATCTTAGTTATGTATTACCAGTAACTTCTTTTAGCTATATTCTTACAGCAATACTCGCTATGTTGATGCTTAAAGAGGAAATATCTGCTAGACGGTGGTTTGGGATATTACTAATTTGCTTTGGTGTATTACTAGTTGCTCGTGGAGAATCTCGAACAGATACAAAAGCCAATATTGAAGGGGTAGCTAATGGCAGTTGAGTTAGTAAAACCTGTAGAAACTTTTGTACTAATTGCAATTATTGTATTAGGTGGTTCGTTTGGGGATATCCTACTTAGTCGAGGTATGAAGCAAGTTGGAGAAGTTAATAGTTTAAGACTGAGGTTTTTGCTCTCAATTTTTAGACGTGTTATTACTAATATTTCTGTTATTGGTGGAATTGCCTGTATGTCAGTAGCTTTTTTCTCTTTGTTAACAGTGCTTTCTTGGGCACCTATTAGCCTAGTTAGCCCTGCTACAGCACTTAGCTATGTAGTTAATACTATTGGGGCAAAATACTACTTGAACGAAGAAATAAACAAAGGCCGTTTGATGGGGACATTGTTAGTTTGTTTGGGAGTGGCTTTTTTGGTGATATAGAAAATTATGTATTGGTTAGGGTTAGTTTTCTTTTGGACATTAATTTTATTAGTATCTGCTTCTGCAGCCTATCATGTAGTGTGTATTTATAGTGCTGCAAAATTTTTTCTTAATAAAACCATATTTCTTCCTAATAAAAACTTTACTCCTCCTGTCACTATCTTAAAACCTGTTCGTGGAGTGGATGAACGTGCTTATGATTGTTGGGTAAGTTGTTGTAAACAAGATTATTTTGACTATGAAATTATCTTTGGGGTCAAAGATGCTGACGATCCTGCAATAAAACTAGTTGAACAGTTAAAAAAAGAATTTCCTGAAAGAACAATAAAACTTATTGCTAGTGCTAATACCATAGGAGTCAGTGCTAAAGTTAGTAATTTAAATAATATTTTGCCTTCGGCTAACCATGAAATATTAGTTATTAGCGATAGCGATATTTATGTACCAACAAATTACTTAAGGTCTGTTGTGTCACCACTAGTCAATGAGAAAATTGGCGTAGTGACTTGTCTTTACCGGGCTATAGGTTGTACAAACTTTGCTACCTTAATGGAAACCCTAGGTATTACAGGGGAGTTTATGTTGGGAGTTTTAGTTGCTCGTCAATTAGAAGGAGTAAAATTTGCTCTTGGATCAACCATTGTGATTAGCAAAAAAGTATTAAGTGAGATTGGGGGTTTTGCTGCAATTGCTGATTATCTTTCAGATGATTTTTTAATTGGGAACCTAGCTGCAAATGCAGGTTATCAAGTTTGTATTTCTAGTTGTATCGTAGAAACAGTCTTGCCAAATTATAAATTAAGTGATTTTATCAAACATCAAATACGGTGGGCAAGAGGTGTAAAATTTTCACGCCCTTCTGGTTATGTTGGACTACTCTTTACATTTACTACAGTATTATCATTTTTTCTAATAGGCTTTTTTCCTTTTGATAAACTAGCTTTGGGACTATCACTATTTGCTTTAGCCATACGCTTTCTTGCTGCTTGGTTAGTGGGAGGTGTTTGGCTTGGCGATAAACGCTTACAACGCTATTTTTACTTACTCCCAATACGGGATCTTTTTAGCTTTTTATTTTGGCTCTTTAGCTTTGTTGGTAATACGGTTTATTGGCGTGGAGATAGGTTTCGTTTAGAGGTTGGCGGCAAACTAGTGCGAGTAGATTGATAAATATTACCGTAAATAGTTTTGTTTGAAAAATAAAGTTTTTATTGTAAAAGTATATTTATTAAATATTTGCTTTTTTAACTCGATGCATAGGCTTTTTACTCCAGATTTGGGTGTGATATTATTGAAAACAGAAAATAAATTACCATAATAGAATTTTATCTAAAGTTATAAGTAGCAGTATTTAGAGCGTGTTGTGCAAATATTTATTGAAAATTAAGGACTTAGAGCATTAGTAAAACAGTTTTCATTTTTAGTGGTAAAAAACATCTTGCTTGAATCTGTGACCTATTGATTTGAAATGCTTTGAATTCTGCAACATGCTCTATTTACATAAAGATTTTTTGTACCTATACAGTTATCAAAACATCTAGGATTGTAAATTTGGAACAAGCTAGTTAATATAAGTGCGAATATATATATAAGGGGACACCATGCCAGAAATAAATAGTACTCAAATTAATTATCAATCAGATGGTGTTACTAAACCCATTGAAGAGCTAACACAAAAAGTTGAAGAACAGAAATTACCTATAACAGAAACATCTGAAGAAGAACATGACCGTAAATTTCAAGAAATAAAAGACGATATATTTCGCCGCCGTGTTAAGTTAATGAAGCGTCTTGCTGAATGAGAAAATGCCTTGAGATTTTTAACCAAAGAAGAAATATTGGAGTTACATGCTGATGCAATAGCAAAATTTGGCGGGGAAGATGGAGTTAGAGATGAAAACTCATTGGAATCAGCTATCATTGCTCCTGAAAACCGCCTCTATTATGAACCTGAATCAGATCTCGCAGCATTAGCAGCTACATACGCATATAACATTAATAAAAATCACGCTTTTATTGATGGAAATAAACGAACAGCCGCAGCAGCTTCTGAAGCTTTCTTAAACTTAAATGATGCACAGTTAATTGCTACAGATGATGAGTTGATTAATATACATTTAAAGATAGCCGCAAATGAATTATCCAAAGAAGATCTTGAAAATAATTTGCGCAAATGGATTATTACGCCTATTTTGACAGAAAATGAGCAGCTAACTCTTAAGTTCCAAGAAGATTTAAAAGTTAAGCTCTCTGAATTAACTTCCATACAAAATGTAATGTTACAAGCCCTGGAAACTTGTAATTGTGCATTCAAAGAAACTGCTCCATTTATAGAGCAAGCAAAAGCTACCAAAACAGGTCTAGCTTTAAGGGCTGAAGCTACTAGAATATTTGATAGGCTAGCCAAAAAAATACATAACTCTATTTCTATCTGTGAAGCTAATATCCCTACTTTTGAAAAAATTGGAAGAGAATTTTTAGAGATTCTTCAAGATGGAAAAAAAAGTGAGCATTTTAGAGCAGAAGAACCAAATAAGATCCAAGAAAAAACGGATGAAATAAAAGCTTTAATAATATTGATAGAGGTTGTTAAGCTAAGTCTAAATATAGGATCTTCAATACTTATCAGTATAAAACACCAGCTATTAGATATTGAGACGAAAGAACCATTGCTGTCAGCTTTTCAACATATAGCAAGAGTTATTGATAAATTAGATAATACTACAAAAGGGCTTAGAGAAACATTAGATGAAATGGTAATCCAGTTTCACCAAACAGTTAACTCACAAATCTCAAATCTATCTAGTTAGGATATCAATAAATATGGCATTAGATGAAGTGATTTTTGATGCAATTCTTGAAAAGTGTAAACAAATAGAATCAGAAGGTTATAAAGAAAATGGTATTGATTTAGCGGAAGAATTAGCTAGTATCGCAGGCAAAGCAGCAGAGGATGCCATTCAAAAAGATCCAAATGTTTTGCAAATTGTAACACTTGCTATAGCTCAAACTGTTTGCGCAAAAAACGGGTATGCTCCATTACCAAAAGAAACTCTAGCTGCTATGCAAGATATGATAACGCTTCTTGAAACAGCAATAGAAGGTGTCGCTTCTTTCAAACCCGTCATAGGTACTCAACTTTCAGGGAAAAAGGTCACCAAACAGGATCTAAAACGCAATTATGAAGCACTTGAAGAGCTAGAAAAATTTCTTAGAAAAAAGAAGCCACAATATGCTGCTGTTAAAGAATCTATCCAAAATATTCTTAAAGTAATGGAAAAATAGATCATATTCTTAACTCTTGGCGGGGGCTAAGTAAACAAACGTGTCTATTGTAAATGCGAATTAAGGGTTGAAATTGGCTACCAGCAATCAATAACTTACAGCCTAGAATTTGATTAATCAAAATAAACCTTTCTGGTAAATGCTTTGTTATCAACAAAAGATTTTTTCAACTCTTAATTGGCATTGTAAGTTAAGATATAGTGTGGCAAAACCTATTAACGCAAGATTTGTAAGCTGTTATTTAGAACCAGTAGTTCTTTCTGGTTAAGACTTTTTTATTCTACAAATAGCGGTTGTTTTGGCAAACTTCTAAGTAAGTTTCTAGTTGTTTTAACTCTTCTTCTGTTTTAGATTTAGCTACTTTAGAGTCTTCTTCAATTTTATTTTTAATAATTAGCCTAGGGAGTTGTCCGCGTAGCATTTTGGCGTTTTTCTCTTAGCTCGTGATAAGATTCTCAACAAGTTACGCGTTTGTTAGGTTAAGGAGCTTAGAAGTTTATGGCTGATAGAACAAAAAAACACACAGAAAATGCTTTTGGCCGCTATTATGTGGATGTTGAATGTATTGACTGTGATGTTTGCCGAGATACTGCCCCTAGTAATTTTACTCGCCAAGAAGATGATGGCTACTCTTATGTTTATAAACAGCCTGAATCACCCGAAGAAGAAGAACAATGTAAAGAAGCAATGGAATCATGCCCTGTTACTGCAATTGGTTTGGATGGAGATGAATAGGTTTATCTAAAACCTATACTGAAGTTTGGACAAATTTCGTCATAAAGTAGCCGAATCAAATAAAGATTTG
>CAZHXL010000283.1:0-5163 GCA_964536575.1 uncultured Clostridia bacterium
ACTTCTGAAATTTCTTTCTTCTTACTTGCGGCGTTTGCTAGACTACTACCGCTTTCGTTTTTCTACAACGCTTTTTGCCAGGTTATTACCGGAAATTTGTGTTGTTGATTTGTCAAACTTCAGTGCGAAGTTGCTATTCTAGTCATCGGTTGTTTTTTGTCAATGTATATTTTCCGCAATTTCCTAAAAACCTTACTTAAGTTTATAGTTAAAGTAACTAATTACTTATAAATCAACTAGTTACTTTATTTTTAATTTTCCGTTAATGGTTTCTTTTTTTCTACTAGCACGTCGAGAGTTTTTTGATCTAACGATCAGCCATTGAGCAATATATTCCCAAGTATCGCTAGCATGTTTACCAGCCAACATTCCTAAATGCCCGCCACTAACTTCATGATAAATCTTATCTCTACTACTAATTACATCCATTATTGGTCGAACTGCTTGAGGATGGCCTAAAAAATCCTGTTTACCAGCTAAAGTTAGGTAAGAGGATTTTATTTTGTTTAGATCTACTTTTTTACCAGCAATAACCAACTTACCTAAAAAAAGCTTGTTATTTGTAACGACTTCATTAAAAAACTGCTTAAAAGCATCTCTAGGATAACCAACAAAATCATCAAACCATCTTTCCATAGCTTCATAGCCTTCAATATATTCCTCATCCCAAAGGTTTAACATTAGATTAGCTGGTAGAGAAATTGTATTTAAGGGCTTCATCATTTCAAAAATTGATCTAGAGACATAAGCAGGAACGCCTTCTAAAGTATCAGCAATAAAATTGATTGGCTGGTTGATTGTCTTTGCTAATTCTCCATAAGTAGGCCAGCGGCTAATATCACAGGGCGATCCTAGAGCCACTATATTCTTTATCCTTTGACTTTCATCTAAAGCAGCAAAAATATTGCTAAATATGCCCCCCATACTATAACCAATTAAACTAACTGTAGGGGCATTTGTTAATTCACGTACTCGATCAACAGCTAGTCCAATATTGTGAACATAATCATCTAAACTTATATTTTTATCTTTTTTTGTTGGAGCACCAAAATCTAACATAAAAATATTAAAATCATAGTTAAGCAAATGTCTTACAAAGCTATGCCTAGGGCGTAAATCGTAAATTTGAGGTGTTACCATTAATGGAGGAATAAAAAGTATTGGAGTATAGGAAGGTTCTTGGTAGTCTTGCCAAAACCTTTTTAACTTAAATTGTGGGTCAACCATTACTACTTCTTCAGGGGTGCGCTCAAATTTAGTTAAGTATTTACCACCAGCTAATATTTTTACTGCATTTACTACTCTTACAATTCCTCGGTAAAATTCTCTTTTGCAACGGTTATGAGCATCTTCCCGCGCCATTTCTATAATATCTACACTATTTTCTATAGTTTCAAAGATATTGAAGGTATTGTTTGCTTTACGTCGCATTTTTACCCCAAAAAGAAATTTTTCAATATAAACCAAATATTAGCTGGTCGCTCAGCTAAACGTCTCATAAAATAAGGGTACCAGTGTTTACCATAAGGAACATAAACCCGCATTCCATAGCCACCACCAGCAAGTTTTACTTGCAAGTCTCGTCTAACACCATAGAGCATTTGGAATTCATAAGCTGATTTGGGAATATTTTTTTCCTTAGTAAAATCCCTGGTTGCTTTAATCATTTTTACATCATGAGTGGCTATACCGTGATAAATCCCGCTTTCCAATAGAATCTTGGTTAATTCAACATAGTTTTTATCAGTGTCTGATTTTTTAAGAAAAGCGACTGTAGCAGGTTCATCATAAGCACCTTTACATAAACGGACTCTTGCTCTACATTTTAGCAAATCTTCAATATCGTCTTTGCTACGATAAAGATAGGATTGAATAACAATTCCAACATTGTCATATTCTTGACGAAGTTTCTTAAACATATCAAGGGTAGATGTAGTATATTGAGAGTCTTCCATATCTATGCGGACAAAGTTGTTATAAGCACGCGCTTTTTCTACTACTCGACGAATATTACGCAACCCAAGTTCTAGGTTTATAGATAGACCAAGTTGAGTAGGTTTTAATGAGACATTAGAGTTAAGACCATCTTTATCTATCTTGCTTAAAATCTTACCATATTCTACTACCTCTGCTTCTGCTTCCTCTTCACTTTTAATAGCTTCTCCTAAATGGTCAAAAGAAGCACTAATATTAAGCTTGTTTAGTTCTTTTACGGCTAGTGCAGCTTCTTCTATTGTTTCACCTGCAACAAAACGATCAGTAATTTTCTTAAATAAACTAACATTGGTAAGAACGTTTTTTAGACTTTCTTGCTTAGACAAATACAAAAGCGCGTCTTTAGTAATCATATTATTTTCTCTAAATTTTTATCTAATATTAAGACAAGTAGTGATATGCTAGCGAAATAGATGCTACACCAAGCGATTGTTAGAAATCATCTTTTCTATCAATAGTTCTACATTTATGATAAAAATCTAATAAAAGCTAATAGTGAAACAATAAGTTTTATCTGAATTTTTATCTAAGATTATTTTTTGAGCAACTGCATAAGATTTCGCTTGTAGCACATATAGATGTAGTAGGCAGGTTTCTGCTAAAATAAAGTCTAGTAAACTTTCATTTTTCAATTTTTAATAAACCTAAATTTTATTTGACTATAGTTAGCTTAATATACCTATGGAAAAAACACCTTATCAATCAAAAAATAAAATACGAATAGTAACCGCAGCCGCCCTTTTTGATGGACATGACGCAGCTATAAATATTATGCGCCGTATAATGCAGAGTAGTGGAGCAGAAGTAATTCATCTAGGGCACGACCGTAGCGTACAAGATGTGGTGAATTGTGCGATTCAAGAAGATGCAAATGCTGTTGCTATAACAAGCTATCAGGGGGGGCATGTTGAGTATTTTAAGTATATGTATGACCTATTAAAAGAACGTCACTGTGAGCATATAAAACTATTTGGTGGCGGGGGGGGTGTTATACTCCCAACCGAAATAGAAGAACTACACAAATATGGTATAGCACGCATATACAGTCCTGATGATGGCCGCTCTCTAGGCTTACAGGGTATGATAAACGATTTGTTGCAAAAATCAGACTACCTAACTGGACTTAACTTAAATGGTGAAGTAGAGCACATAAAAGATAAAAATCATAAATCCATCGCTAAGCTTATTTCAGCCACCGAAAATGGGAATGAAGAAAGTGCTACTATGCTTAAAAAAGTCCGTGAAATAGCAATGGCTTCAAAAGTTCCAGTCCTAGGTATAACAGGAACAGGAGGATCAGGTAAATCATCATTAGTAGATGAATTAGTGCGTCGTTTCCTAGTTGATTTTCCAGATAAACAAGTTGGTATTATTTCTGTTGATCCTTCCAAGCGTAAAACAGGTGGAGCTTTACTTGGTGATCGTATACGCATGAACTCAATTTGTAATGGACGAGTGTTTATGCGAAGCATGGCCACTCGCCAAAGCAATTTAGCACTCTCAAAATATGTACAGGATGCGGTAGATATTTTAAAAGCTGCCAATTATGACCTAGTAATTCTTGAAACAGCAGGCATTGGACAAAGTGATACTGAAATTACCGAGCATAGCGATATCTGCTTATATGTAATGACTCCAGAATATGGCGCAGCTACCCAATTAGAAAAAATTGATATGATAGAGTTTGCCGATATCATTGCCTTAAACAAATTTGATAAACGTGGCGCACTTGATGCCCTTCGTGATGTAAAAAAGCAGTATAAACGCAATCATAGTCTATGGGATATATCGGATGATAAATTACCAGTGTATGGTACTATTGCTTCGCAGTTTAACGACCTTGGCATGAACAACCTATATAAAGCAGTTATGGATAAATTGGTTGAAAAAACTGGCTCTAATTTAAAGCTGAAGTCTACTATTACAAATGAGATGAGTGAAAAGCTATTCATAATCCCACCAAGTCGCACACGCTATCTAAGCGAGATAGCAGAAAACAACCGAAATTATGATAAAAAAGCTTCTTTACAATCTGAAATTGCTGAGAAACTCTACAGTATACAAAACACTATTTTGATCATTAAAGAAAGTAAACTAATTGATAAAGACTCTTTGTTAAAAGCATTGCAAGAGGAATACTCGCAAATTGAACTTGATCTTGCTGGTCATAATAAAAAACTGCTTGATACCTGGGAACAATGCAAGAAACAGTACCAAAACGAATATTATATTTTTAAGGTAAGAGATAAAGAGATAAAGATAAAAACCCACTATGAGTCATTATCGCACACACAGGTTCCAAAAATTGCTGTCCCTAAATTTAGGTCATGGGGTGATATATTGAAATGGAGTTTACAGGAAAATTTTCCAGGTGAATTTCCATATACTGCTGGTCTTTATCCTTTTAAGCGCGAGGGTGAAGATCCAACACGTATGTTTGCTGGAGAAGGTGGGCCTGAGCGTACTAACAAACGTTTTCATTATTTAAGTAAAGGTTTGCCTACTACACGTTTAAGCACGGCGTTTGATAGCGTGACACTTTATGGAAATGATCCAGATTACCGTCCAGATATATACGGTAAAGTAGGTAATGCAGGTGTTAGTATATGTTGTTTAGATGATGCTAAAAAATTATATAGTGGTTTTAATTTAGCCGATCCTAAGACTTCAGTAAGTATGACCATTAACGGCCCTGCGGCTATTATTGCAGCATTTTTTATGAATGCAGCCATTGATCAACAATGTGAGTTATATATCAAACAAAACAATCTTGAAAAGGAAATTGAGAAAAAAATAGACGACATATATAAAGCAAAAGGTGTTGCTCGTCCAAAATATAATGACCCTTTGTCTGATGGAAATGATGGTTTAGGATTAATGCTACTAGGTGTTACTGGGGATATGGTGTTGCCAAAAGAAATTTACGAGAAAATAAAAGTCTATACCTTATCTCAGGTTCGTGGAACTGTGCAGGCTGATATCTTAAAAGAAGACCAAGCACAAAATACTTGTATTTTTAGTACAGAGTTTTCATTAAAAGTAATGGGCGATGTGCAACAATATTTTATTGATAATAATGTCCGTAATTTCTATTCAGTATCTATAAGCGGCTATCATATTGCTGAAGCAGGAGCTAACCCTATCTCACAGCTTGCCTTTACTCTAGCA
>CAZHXL010000283.1:5173-6453 GCA_964536575.1 uncultured Clostridia bacterium
GTTTACTTTTGTAGAGTATTATTTAAGTAGAGGAATGCATATTGATAGTTTTGCACCAAATTTGTCTTTCTTTTTTAGTAATGGTATTGATCCTGAATATAGTGTTATTGGTCGTGTAGCACGTCGTATATGGGCTAAAGCTATGAAGAATAAATATAATGCTAATGAACGCTCACAGATGTTGAAATACCATATTCAAACCTCAGGCCGTTCATTACACGCACAAGAAATTGATTTCAATGATATACGCACAACATTACAAGCATTATATGCAATCTATGATAATTGTAATAGTTTACATACAAATGCTTATGATGAAGCTATTACCACTCCAACAGAAGAAAGTGTTCGCCGTGCTATGGCTATACAATTAATTATTAACCGTGAATTAGGTTTGGCCAAAAACGAAAACCCCTTGCAGGGTTCGTTTATCATTGAAGAATTAACTGATTTAGTGGAAGAAGCTGTATTAAGTGAGTTTGACAAGATAAGTGAACGTGGTGGAGTATTAGGTGCTATGGAAACTATGTATCAACGCGGTAAAATTCAAGAAGAAAGTTTGTATTACGAAACATTAAAACATACTGGGGAGTATCCAATAATTGGTGTCAATACTTTTCTATCCAGTAAAGGCTCGCCAACTACTATACCGCAGGAAGTAATTCGTAGCACTAAAGAAGAAAAAGAATTCCAGATAAGTACTGTTCATAACCTTTGGAAAGCCAGTGGCGACAAAGGAAAACAAACGCTTAAAGACATACAACAAACTGCTATAAAAGGTGGTAATATATTTGATGCTTTAATGGAAACCGTCAAGTATTGTTCACTTGGACAAATTGCCCAAGCTTTATTTGAAGTAGGTGGACAGTACAGAAGAAATATGTAGAAGACTGTATCAAAACTGATAATATTATCATCATTAGCATTGATACTAGCTCACATTGCTTTTTTTGCTTTGCGGAAAATTTCTATTTAAGACCTAATAGAGAGGTAGAAAAAACTCTACACCTCTTATAAACTAACCCAGCACAAAATGCTAGGATATAAATATCAATGTTACTATCAAGTTGGAGCAATAATTAATGTCAAAAATTTTAGTAATAGATGATGAAGATGAAGTGAGATTAGCAGGACGGCTTTCTTTGGAGGCAGGAGGACATGATGTGGTTGAAGTAACTAGCGGTATTGCAGCTATGAAGTTACTAAAAGAAAATAATCACTTTGACTTAATCATTTGTGATGTAGTGATGCCTGGTATTGGGGGTTTAGAGTTATGTCAA
>CAZHXL010000283.1:6463-7277 GCA_964536575.1 uncultured Clostridia bacterium
TAGTAAGATTAGATCCTGAATTAAAAGACATTCCATTTATTTTTCTTAGTGGTAAACGTGAAGATATAGAGCGTTTAGCAGGTATTAGTGTTGGAGCAGATGATTATTTAGGAAAACCATTTGCTGTTCAAGAACTGCTACTTAGAGTTAATCACGTACTCCTACGTCATAGGCATAAGGCTTCAGGAACACAGCTTTCTCCAACAAACCCACTTTTACAATTAAGTTTACCTGTATTTATTGAAATGGTTGTTTTTCATGGCCTTAGTGGTAAATTAACTACTAACTCTCGCCCTGACGATCAAGGCGTTATTTTCTTTGATAGTGGTCATGCAGTACATGCCAAATTTAAGGACACTCTTGGGGAAATAGCAGTAAGAGAAATTATGGCCTCATCTTTGCTCTGTTTCTCATTTGAAGCTTATGAAGTAGCAGATCAAATAACAATGGCAATGGATATTAGTCGAGCAATAAAAAAAAATTAATTGGTTAAAAACAACATATGTCAGAACATAAAATACGTGTATTAATCGCTAAACCTGGCTTGGATGGTTGTGGCTCGTGCCTTGCGAGATGCAGGAATGGAAGTTATTTATACAGGTCTAAGACAAACGGCAGAACAAATTGTCGCAGCAGCCTTACAGGAAGATGTAGATGCAATCGGCGTCTCTATCCTTTCTGGCGCGCATATGACGTTATTTCCTAAAATCATCAATCTGGCTCGTGAAAAAGGGCTAGATGATGTTTTAATTTTTGGTGGCGGCATAATTCCTGATGAAGATATTCCTAAATTAAAAGAACTGGGCGTTTCACA
>CAZHXL010000284.1:0-7271 GCA_964536575.1 uncultured Clostridia bacterium
GTTAGTATAGAGTCAGGTTTTTTTACTATCTCTTGTAATGCCATACTAGTAATTTGTATTAGTCCTCGTCCTGGCCTTCCTTTACGTCTTTTTTGGGGGTCTTCGCTAAGTTGAAAGATTAATTCTTCTTCTAAAAATTTTTTAATATTTAAGTCAGGGTTCTGAGCTATTGAACTAGAGTCTAGGCAAGGAACAATGGCCATAATTTTAGTTGGATCAAACTCAACTTTCATATCTTGGAATAGCAACTGACCTTGGCTGTCAAACTCAACTTGAGTAACAAAGCTTACATCTACTGCTGATAATTTGCTACTAGGGCAATTTAATGGATCAAAAGTATTTTTTCCTTTAGTTATATTTATAATTGCATCGCCACTTAAGTCTACTTGGTTGATAGCTAATTTAGTAATAAAACGAGTTGCGCTAATTGGGGAACTAGGAAGAAACTGTATTGAACCATAACTAAAATCATAACGACCTTTTTGCTCAAAGACGAAAGAAACTTTGTCACTACTTCCCTTGAGTTCAATTGTGGGGGCTGCACCAAATACTAAAGGAGGGTTAAGCTCAAAGTTAGTTTGAAATTCTATAAGTCTTTGATTAAGTTGTTGGTCTGTCACAATTGGTTGTTGTGCTACTGCTTTAGTAACTAAGAAAAGAGTAAAGCACAGAGCAAAAAAGACAGAGTTAATATATGAAAAAGACTTTTGCCTTTTATACATAAAATCTCTCCTTAAAGGTGATTAAGCAATTCCTTGAACAAAGTTTAATGGGCTAGTGCTGGTATAAATTATGGATGTTTTTGTTAAGGTATTTTATTTTATCTCCATATACTAAAATATCTGGTCAGGTAAAAGTGATAATTGGCAGTAGTATAAAATAGAAACCCATTTAACAATAGAAAATTTCTTGAAATAAAAGGAAAATCTTTGGGGTTTGCTTTGGTTTTACGTTGCATCCCCTTTCTTGACACACCCTTAAGGCTCAATCATAATAACCTTTCCTTTAGCTTAACTTTTTCAAATCATTAATTTGGGAGTATTTTAACCTTGAGCGAACAAGACCATGAACAGATTTTACAGCGCAAAAAGAACCTACAAGAAATTATTGACTTAGGCTTTTCTGCTTATACTCACCGTTATCAAAAAACACATACAATTACAGAAATTGTCGAGCTTTATAGTAGTAAAACTAAAGAAGAACTAGAGCAGGCACATATAGAAGTGCAAGTTCCTGGTCGTATCCGCGCAATTCGTAAAATGGGTAAAGCTGCCTTTATTACCTACTCTGATGGCCAAGAGACTTTACAAATCTACCTTCGTAGTAATGAAGTTGGTGAGCGATTATGGAGGTTTTTTGAGTTACTAGACTTAGGTGATTTAATTGGTGCAAGTGGATTTATATTTCGCACTAAAACCAATGAGCTTTCCATTCATGCAAAAGATTTGGAGTTTTTAGCTAAAGCCTTAACCCCTCCTCCTGATAAGCACGCTGGCTTGCAAAATAAAGAAATGCGCTAGCGCCAAGGTTAGGCAGACGGAATTGCTAATCGCAATGTAAGAGAAGTCTTTGTTAAACGATCGCTAATTATTAGAGAAGTTCGACAGTACTTTGATCGTCACGGTTATGTAGAAGTAGAAACACCAATGCTATCTCCTTTAGCTACTGGTGCTGCAGCAAGACCATTTGTTACCCACCATAATGCTTTAGATATTACTTTATATGCTCGTATTGCCCCAGAACTTTACTTGAAACGATTAATAGTAGGTGGCTTAGATAGAGTTTATGAAATTAATCGTAATTTTCGTAACGAAGGGCTTTCAATAAAACATAATCCAGAGTTTACAATGCTTGAATTTTATCAAGCCTATAGCGACTATAAAGACTTAATTGAACTAACAGAAGAACTAATTACAGGGTTAGTAGAAAAAGTTTGTGGTACATTAGAGGTTGAATATGAGGAAAGCAAAATTAATTTTGCTCGTCCTTGGACAAGACTTACAATGTGCGAAGCAGTAATTAAATACTGGCCAGAGACCCTTATAACTCCTACTAAAGAAGAATTAACAGATTTATCCACTTTACAAGAATTAGTTAAAAAAGTAGGTGCCGACATTTCTCCAAAAGCCAATGCAGGAAAACTTTTAGGTGCATTATTTGAATATTTAGTAGAGCCTCATCTTAATAACCCAACGTTTATTACTGAATTCCCTACAGAACTTTCCCCGCTTTCTAAACAGTCAGCCAAGGATCCTCGTTTTGTAGATCGCTTTGAGCTATTTATTGCCAAAATGGAACTGGCAAACGCTTTTAGTGAATTAAATGACCCAATAGAACAACGTCATAGGTTTGAAGAACAAGTGCAAGAGCGTGAGCATGGTGATGATGAAGCTATGGTTCTAGACGAAGATTACATTCGTGCTCTTAGCTATGGAATGCCACCTACAGCAGGTGAAGGGCTTGGGATAGATAGATTAGTGATGATTTTAACTGGTCAACGCTCAATCCGGGATGTGATTTTATTCCCTCATATGCGTCCAGAAAGAAAGAGTTTGGAAGAATCAGACGAAACATCAGAGACACAAGAAAGTCCACCAGAATAAGGCTTATAAGGATTAACAAAAATGCGTTATGAAATCTTTATTGCCTTACGTTACTTGCGAGCTAAACGCCGTCAAGCTGTACTGTCTTTTATTACTTTTATTTCAGCTATAGGAATCATGGTAGGAGTTTGGGCACTAGTAATTGTACTTGCTTTCCAAAGTGGTATGGAACAGGATCTACAGAATAAAATCCTTGGTGGAACAGCACATATTAATTTACTAAGAGAAGATGAAGGTGCGTTTTCTAACCCTAGTGAATTGGTTGCTAGACTAGAACAAATTCCTAGTATTAAAGCCGCTGCTGCAACGCTTTATACAGGAGTTTACCTTAATGGTGCGGCTGATTCTCGTGGAGCAATAGTTAAATCTGTAGACTTAGAAGCACGTAAAGAAGCCAATGAAGTATTTCAAACAATAGTCCAAGGCTCAGTTGATAAGCTTAGAGCTAGTGAAGATGGCGAAGAAGGAATTATTTTAGGGACAGACCTAGCCACTGACCTTGGGGTAAAGTTAAATGATACTATAACAATTATTTCCTCTGAAGGTCGTCTAACTCCAGGAGGGCTAGCCCCTCGTCAAAAAGTTTTTACTGTAGTAGGGCTATTTAAGTCAGGGCTTTATGACTATGACTCTAATTGGAGTTATATTTCTCTAGAAGCTATGAAAGAAATGATTGCTAATGAGCAACCTACCCAAGTAATACAAATGAAAGTAGTAGATATTTATAAAGTAAAAGAAATTGCTACCCAAGTGCTAGCTGCTGTTGGCCCAGGCTATAAGACCAAAGACTGGCAACAACTTAACCAGCCTGTTTTTGCTGCATTAAACTTACAAAGGTTAGGTTTTTTAGTTGGTATTGGGTTAATTATCTTGGTAGCTGCATTGAATATTATTACCACTTTGACAATGATGGTGGTAGAAAAAAATCGTGATATTGCTATCCTAATGAGTATGGGAGCAACTCGCCGAAGTATTTTATATATTTTTGTCCTGCAAGGATTAATCATAGGCATAGTAGGGATGACTTTAGGGACAATTAGCGGGGTTTTAACTAGCGTTTTTGCTAATAAATACCAGCTTATTCAGCTTGATCCTCGGATTTACTCTATTTCATATGTTCCTTTTAATACTCGTTTACTTGATGTCTTGCTAGTTGCTACAATTGCAGTAGCAATTAGTTTTATTGCTACCATTTACCCAGCTTGGAAAGCATCACAATTGGTTCCTGTAGAGGGTTTACGCTACGAATAATATAAAAAAAAATAGATAAATTTAACTATAATGGGTTTTGAGCCGATAAAAAATTCTAAAAATATATTAATTTACATAAATGTTCTTGCCAAAAGCTATCAGCTTGGTAAAAATAAGGTTGCGATTTTTGAAAATCTTTCTTTAGAAATTAAGCATGGAGAGATGATTGCAATTGTTGGCCCATCGGGTGCAGGTAAATCTACCCTACTACATTTGTTAGGTGGATTAGATCGTCCTACAAGTGGTTCAGTGATTATGGATGGGTTTGACATTTATAAACTCTCTGATGTAGACTTGGCAAGGATGAGAAATAAAGACGTAGGTTTTGTCTTCCAGTTTCATCATTTGTTGCCCGAATTTTCAGCAGTAGAAAACACTATGATGCCACTACTAATTAGTGGTCAGTCCCAAAAAGCTAGTCGGGAACGTGCTACAAATATTTTAACCCGAGTGGGTTTAAGGGAAAGGCTGGAACACCGTCCTGGAGAACTATCTGGAGGAGAAGCGGCTAGAGTTGCTTTGGCAAGAGCACTAATTCAAAAACCAAAATTACTCTTAGCTGATGAACCAACAGGAAATCTAGATAGCCGTACAGGAGAGGAAATTCATCAGTTACTTAAACTTATGCATCGCGAATGCTCTTTAACCTCTGTGATTGTTACTCATAACGAACGTTTAGCTGCTATTTGCTCTCGTGTTTTACACTTAGAAGATGGCCGCTTGCGTAATTAAGTTTAAGATTAACTCTATTTATTGAAGTTGCTAGGTATTAAATAAACTTAAACTTTTTATTTTATCCGTTAGTTTCTAGTGCTTTGCAGTGGAAATACGGTGTTGAAGAAGGCGATGGATAAGCATGTTTGAAAGATATACAGAAAAAGCTCGTCGAGTTATCTTTTTTGCTCGCTATGAGGCGAGTCAGTTTGGTGCTCCAGCTATTGAAGCCGAACACATCTTATTAGGGCTAATGCGCGAAGACAAAGGTTTAACCAACCGCTTTTTCCGCCATTCTCAAGCCTCTATTGAATCTATTCGTAAAGAAATTGAAGGCCGTACTATTTTACGTGAAAAAGTTTCTACTTCAGTAGACTTACCTCTTTCACCAGAAGCAAAACGAGTACTTGCTTATGCTGCTGAAGAATCAGAACGCCTACAACATCGTCATATTGGCACAGAACATCTTTTGCTAGGGCTTTTAAGAGAAGATAAAAGTGTAGCCGCAGAAATCCTCCATGAAAGAGGATTACGTCTTAATGCTATTAGAGATGAACTAACTCGCTCAACCAGCAATGAACGCCATGCTGCACAAAAAAAAGAAACCCCTCATTTAGCTGAATTTAGCCGCGATCTAACCGAAGCCGCTTTACAAGGGCTTTTAGACCCACTTGTTGGCCGCGCTAATGAAATAGAAAGAGTTGTCCAAATCTTATGTCGTCGTACTAAAAACAATCCTGTTCTAATTGGCGAACCTGGCGTTGGTAAAACTGCAATTGTTGAAGGACTGGCACAAAGAATAATGTCTGGCGATGTTCCATCATTTTTAGCCGACAAACGCATTCTCGCCCTAGACCTCTCCCTAGTGGTTGCTGGTACTAAATATCGTGGTCAGTTTGAAGAACGTCTAAAAACTATTATGCGGGAACTTGTAGAAAACCCACAATATATAGTTTTTATTGATGAACTTCATACCCTAGTTGGTGCTGGCTCAGCCGAAGGATCCTTAGACGCTGCTAATATATTAAAACCAGCACTCTCTCGTGGTGAAATTCAATGCATAGGAGCGACTACCCCAGCAGAGTTTCGTAAGTCGATAGAAAAGGATCGCTCTCTAGAACGCCGTTTCCAAGCAGTAAAAGTTCCTGCCCCTAATGAAAAAGAGGCTATCAATATTTTAGAAGGAATAAAAGAACGTTATGAGTCATTCCATAAAGTTCGTTATGAACAAGACGCTGTAGAAGCAGCCGTATACCAATCAAATCGTTATATCCCAGATAGATTTCTCCCAGATAAAGCTATAGATATTATTGATGAAGCAGGTGCGAAGGTAAAACTACGCTTCTCGCAAATGGCCAATTCTTATGAACTATCCAGAGCAGCTCGGTCTTATAATAGGTTCTTTTCTGAGCAAGAAATAAATGAATTTGATTCTCGTCATGTAGTGACCAAAGGCGATATTGAGGATGTAATTGCACGCTGGACAGGTATTCCTGTCTCTTCATTAAAAGAAGAGGAAATGCAAAAACTTTTGCGTATTGAAGAAGAACTCCATAAACGAATTGTTTCTCAAGAAAAAGCTATTTCTGCTGTAGCACGTGCCATTCGTCGTAGTCGTGCTGGACTAAAAAGTCCGCTTCGTCCCGTTGGGAGTTTCTTGTTCCTAGGCCCAACAGGTGTTGGTAAAACCGAAGTCGCCCGGTCTTTAGCAGAATTTCTCTTTAGTAGCGAACGTGCCATGATTCGTTTTGATATGAGTGAATTTATGGAGAAACATTCTGTTTCTAAACTAATTGGTTCTCCTCCAGGCTATGTAGGCCATGAAGAAGGAGGACAACTTACAGAACGTATCAAGCGTAACCCTTATTCTGTACTCCTATTTGATGAAATTGAAAAAGCTCATCCAGATGTTTTTAATATCTTGTTACAGGTTTTTGAAGATGGGCAGCTTTCTGATTCCTTAGGTAATACTATTGATTTCAAGAATGCGATTATTATTATGACTTCTAATATTGGTGCCCGCTTTATCCAAAAACGAGGTCATTTAGGTTTCCAATCTGCTAACGAATTCCAACAAAATGAAAAAATGGAAGAAGCTGTAATGGGAGCAGTTAAACAAACCTTTAACCCAGAATTTATCAACCGCTTAGACGAAATTATTGTTTTTGAACCTCTTAACAACGCAGATTTAATACAAGTAGTGGGCTTACTTGTTAACCAAATGAATAAGACTTTAGAACGTAAACGCTTAGTAGTAACTATGACTGAAAGTGCGAAACGTTGGGTGCTAGAAAAAACCTGTTTAGATCGTTCTTATGGTGCACGTCCGCTCAGACGGGCTTTACAGCGTTATGTAGAAGATCCTCTCTCTGAAGCCGTTATCCAAGGTAAATTTGTTGAAGGCTCAAGCATCGAGATCTAGCTTGATGGTGGTGAACTCCAACATCGTTCAGTAGATGTTGAGGAGGTAGATCCATTACTTACACACTGATATTTAGAGATTTACACAAAATAGTAAACAAAAAAGACACAAACCTTGTGTCTTTTTTATTTTAAATAAAATTTTTATTTTAAATAAAAACAGGAATTTCTTTTTCTTCTTAATGCTAGTGAACCAAACTGGAAAAGGTTGGTTCATAATATAGGATCTGTGCCTTGCTTTTCCTAACTTTCCTAACTAGAATCTCTTAACCTGGGAAAGTT
>CAZHXL010000285.1:0-7164 GCA_964536575.1 uncultured Clostridia bacterium
GATGAAAGCGTGCCAGTAATTACATTTGAAAGTATGTCTAAGATTTATCTTGCTCCAGGCTGGCGAGTAGGTTGGATGAAGATTTCTAACCCTCACCTAATGAAAGACTTAAAAGTAGGCATAAACAAAATGGCAGACGCACGGCTTTGCAGTGCTCGCCCTCCTCAACACGCCGTAGCCGCAGCATTAGACGGCGATCATACATATTTAGAAGATGTGATGAATCGTTTTCGTGCTAGACGCGATCTTTCTTACCAGCGTATAAATGCTATTGAAGGAATGAACTGTACTCTTCCACAGGGGGCTTTTTACTTAATGGCTCAAATGGAACAACTTGGTGATGCTACAGATGAGCAATTTGTAGTTTCCTTGTTGCGTGAAACAGGAGTGTTATTTGTGCATGGTTCTGGGTTTGGTATGGATGCTAAAGATGGGTACTTCCGTATAGTCTACTTACCAGAATTAGATGTCTTAAATGAAGTTTATGATCGACTAGCAGAATTTGTTTATAACTGGCAAGCTCGTTCTAAAGGCGCAGTAGGGTAAATTAATTTAGGGGTAGACCTATGTGTCTGCTCTTCTTTATAATCAATAATTTACAAAGCAAATTCCATAGATATTGAAAATAAGTGAAAAATATTAAGGCTAGCTACTTTGAGTATGTAGCTAGCCTTAAACTTTTAAAACTTACTCAAGGTGGATGCAATTATTAGAAAAACCCATGCTATTATTGTGGAAAATGTTTATTAAATGTTTATTAAAGGATAATAATCTGCTATGAGCGATGAAGATATTAAGCAACGACGGCGTTGTAAATGTTGTAATAAACTGTATGATTATGCTGTACCAAATAACCATGCTACTAGGTTTTTTTGTGAAGATTGTACAGATCTTTCTGAGCCAATTAGGAAAGTGCTAGCCACTTTTAATAAACGCTTAGTAGAGATAGAAAACCAACTTAAACCACCACAAAAAGGTTCAGGCACAAAATAATGGACTGGAAAACTTTACTTAAGAAAATAAAATTTCCTCAACGAAAATACTTGCGCCCAAATCCACCACCAAAAACTGAAAAGATACTTGGTTATATTATTTTAATACTTGTAATTGTAATAGGTGGAGCAGTTTATAGGTCAGGCCGTCACTATAATCCAAACCTATTTCGCTTAGATCCAGAACTACTAAAAAATGCTAAGGAAAAAGAAGGTGTTCAAGTTGCTGGTGGGGAACGTCGCGGTAACCGAAATAATTCGCTAGATGGTGAACCTACAGGACAACTAGAAGGGGCAAGTTATGAGGCAGGTAGTTCTCCAAGTAATACCCCATCAAGCACTAATAATGCTAATGCTGGTAGTAAAGAAGGAGAGCAGTTTATTCCTGCTGAAATAGCTGGACTGGCTTGGAAACGTAAGCCAGAGATTGAGAAATTTACTACAGAAAACCTTTATGACAAAGTGGATGGTAGAGAAAACCTTTATAAATCCTTTGAATTTCAGTTACTCTTAGCAGCAGACTATAATTTTAATACTGACCCTAGTAGATTTATCCAAGTAGAGCTTTATGATATGACTTCACCTAAGAGTGCTTTAGGAGTATTTTCTTCTGAACGACCTTCTCATCCTAACGCAGCTAAAATAGGTAATGATGCTTATACAGAAACTAATGGCGCGTTTTTCTGGAAAGGCCAATATTATGTTCGAGTAATTGGCTCAGACAATGAAAAGTCTACTGAGGAGGCTGCTACTAAAATAGCTAAGACTATTGCTGAAAAATTACCTGAGAGTAAAGATACTGCGGCAATAGAAAACCCTTTACCTAAAGAAAACCAAGTGCCTAATTCTTTTTCTATCATTCCTGATTCAGCTTTTGGACAAGCTTTTTTGCGTAATGTTTATTCTGCTCGTTACAAAATAGATAATATTGAACTAACTGGTTTTCTAATGACAAATGATAGCGCAGATAAAGCAAAATCTATTGTAAAACAATACCAAGAATCTATGGCATCTTTTGGAAAGTTTAATTTAGTAACTAGCGACCCTGCGGAGATTTACCATTTAGAAGCCTTTGGCTCTCACTACGTTATTTTTTCTAAAGGTAATACCGTAGGAGGAGTAATGGAAGCAGATAAAAAAGATCCTGCAATTAAACTTATAAAACAACTAGCAGTTAGTACTAAGTGAACTGATTAATAATTTTTTCGGAGAAACTAATGGATTTTCAAGAGTTAATAAACTTGTTTCATAAACTGCGCGATGTTGAATATTTAGTGACAACAGGAGGGCTATTAGCACTAATAATAATTATTTTTAGCGAAACAGGACTATTAGCAGGGTTTTTCTTACCAGGAGACTCTCTTTTAGTAACCGCAGGAATTTTTGTTGCTCAAGGTCGTTTAGATGTCAACATTTGGGTAGTGCTACTTACCTTATCAATTGCTGCTGTAGCTGGTGATGCTACTGGCTATCTTATTGGAAAAAAGGCTGGTCAAACACTTTATTCTCGCCCAGATTCACTATTTTTTAAGCGCGCTCATTTAATGAAAGCTAAGGCTTTTTATGATAAATATGGTGGTAAAACTATTGTTTTAGCACGCTTTGTTCCTATTATTCGTACTTTTGCTCCTACGGTTGCAGGAGCAGCAGAAATGCCTTATAGAAAGTTTGCTACTTACAATATTGTAGGGGGGATTTCTTGGATTTTTAGCATGACTTTACTAGGTTATTTTTTAGGTAAAGCTTTTCCAGAAATTACTAAAAGAATAGAAGCCGTTATTGTTGTTGTTGTGTTTGTTTCTCTTCTACCAGCAGTGATTGAATATTTGCGTGAACGAGCAGCACTTAAAAAAGAACAAGCTCAAGTTATTAAACAGTGAAGAAAATCTTAACTAAAGTTAATAAAAAGTAACAAATAAAAAAAGAACAAAAAAGTTGAAAAGAAAGCAAAAAGTAAGTATAATCGCGTAAATTCAATGTGTAACCGCCAATTGGTTCCGTGAATTATTCAAGTAATAAACTTTAAGCGTGTTAATAAAGTAGTTTGTTTTTCTTGGCTATTTTCTTGGCACTTTGGGAGATACACCCTTTTCCTTGTTCTCAAGCTCTTAGGGAATTGCTTTTGTTAATCATTGGTAACTTTGGTTAATGAAAATGTATCGGTCAGACTCAAGAAAACTAAAAAGAGCGGCCTTAAACCGCTCTTAAAACTGTACAAAATATTAAATACTCTCTCTGTTTTTTTACATGCCTGTTTCATCGGCTGATGGGCCATAAATTGAAGGTACTGCTATATCGTTAAGACGTAAGTAAACTCCTAGTTGAGCGCGATGGTGAATAGTATGACTTAGGATAAAACCACGAACTACTGCAACTTTAGGCATTGCAAAAATAGTATTTCCCCCGCTTAAAAAAGTCCACGTTCCCATAAAAGTTTCATTACTTGTTTCAGCTAAAGTAGTACGTGCGGCGGCAACATTTTTATCAAACATTTCTAAAAGCTCTTTAACCGAATTAGCTTTTGGGGTTTGGAAAGGCTCCCCATCTTTTGGTGCCACATCAAAGCTATCTTGTTTAAGAGTTATATCTGTCCAGCTAGCAATATTAACTAAGTGAGAAGCTAAATCTCCCATAGTCATAGACTTTTCATGGGGTTTCCAACCAAATTTATCTTCAGGAACACGCTCTAAACTTTTTCTTGTTCCTGCCATTTCATGATCAAACTCTGGTAATAAAGTATCACTAATTTTCATGTCGGTTTTCTCCTGATTAAAATCTCATAATTTTTTAACTTGTTTTGTAGATTAAAATTTAACGGGTGAATAATAGGCGAAGATATCAAAAAAAGCAAAGGGAATGACCAGATAATTAGGGGAAACAAAAGTAAGGGTAACCCTAGGTGACTACCCTTATTTAGAGTCAATATACTTTGAACGGGTGTGAAGAGTGATTTCTGGGGAGATGTTGCTGGGGGAAAAGTAAAATCAATAGTTAGGAAATTAATAAAAAAATAGAAGTAAAAAATTAGAAAAGCTTAGCTAAAAATTATGAAAAGAAATAAATTGAAAAAATATAAAAATTAATTATGCAAACTGATATACTAAGCAGCAATAGAATGAGAGCTAGAATGAGAGTTAGAATGTGATAAAGGAAAAAGTAATAATTAATGATGAAAAGGTAATTGAGGAAAAGATTGAAAACGTAAAGACAATAAAGAATCAAGTTTAGATTTATGAGTAGTATGAGTAGAAGGGCTAGCGGGAGGGAAAGTGCAATAAGACGCCACAAGGAAATAACTACTTGTAAAATAAGCAATTACAGTAAGGTTATATTGTTAACAACTTTGGTAAAGAAACTCTTGTATACTGATAATAATTTTACTTTGATTTCTTTACCAGATTTCTTTACTAGCTAAGTTATTGAAAATAACTAATTCTTGACTCTCTTTATAAAGGTAAAGAAAAGGGACGTTTGTTTTACTAGCTTATTTTTTGCTTATGGCGTCTTATCACAGCGTCCCTCCCGCTAGCCCTTGTATTGTCAATGAAGGGCTTCTATGTTACCCGCAAAATACTGTAAAGTATGAAAATGAAACTATTACTTACCCAATTTATCCTAGCTCAAATCATCCAGTAAAATATTTTAAAACTAAGATTAAGCATCTATTTAAATATTCTGCATGGCAATACCGAGGTGTTTTAGCTCAATAAAATATTTGGTCGTGTTGTAAAAGAATTGTTAATGAGTTTGTAAAACCTATTAACAAAGGGTTACAACAACTCTAACAACTTTCTTGCAACACGACCCAAGTATTATCCAAGCTAATATGAATTTAAGCAATTTGAGGTATTAGGAATTCCAAAAAAATAAAATCTCCCAAACTTTACACAATACTGATGAATATTTAGCCTTTTGGTAGAAATTTGGGGCAAGTTTCATTTGCCAGGTAACAGTTGATTGAAAAAAGTTCCTCCCAAAGATAAGTTGAGGTAAGAAAACCAAGACTATCAGAAGAAGGAACAAACCGAAAATGAAATATCAAAGACGGCGAGATATAAACAGTGTAATGCGAATAGAGATAGCAGTACAAGCATTTCTAGGAACGGGAAAATATGGAGAAATAACTCGTTTAGCAAAGAGCTATAATGTATGTAGGTTGTTTATATATCAACTATTATGGGAAATGAGAGATTTGTATGAAATAGAGCCAAGGAGCATTAACAGTAAGTATGAACAAAAACAAATAGATAGAGAAATAATAATGTTGAGAATGGAAGGAAAATGTTCACTGGAAGCAATATCAGAAATACTAAAAGATAGAGGAGTAAAAACAAATTCAATAGGCTATATATCACAGAGAATAAAAGCCTTAGCAGAGGTAGTACCAAGCCAAGAATTAAGCGAGAATAAAATAGAATTTTATATAGCAGATGAAATATTTGCAAAAGGAAAACCAATATTAGTAACAGCAGATGCTAAATCATTGACAATACTAAAGATAGAGTTATGTGCTAGTCGAGATGGAGAAACTTGGAAAAAGCACTGGCAAGCAATCACTTTATCAGAAGATAGGGATAAACTAATAGTAGTAAGCGATTTAGGGACAGGATTAATCAAAGGGTGTAAAGAGCTAGGAATAACTCATCACCCAGACTTATTTCACCTTTTACAGCCAATTGCAATATTTCTGTCACGTTTTGAGCAAAAAGCTTATTCTGCTATAAGTGAAGAAGAAAAACGCTTACTCGTATTTGATAATGGCAAAACTGAGCAAGTACTAAAAGAAAAACTTTATTTATATGAAAAAGCTAAAGTTAGCTGTGATTTAGCTATAGCACTTTATGACAATTTTTCCTATCTTTGGCAACAGCTAAAACTAGCTTTTGACCTCTTTGACTTAGATGGTAATTTTACAGACCCTCAAGAAAACTACTCGCAAGTTTTGGCTATTTTATCTTTGCTTACTTCTATGGCTTTTGAACCTCTAACTCTTGCTGTTACCAGCTTTAGAAAAGCTATTTTATCTTTTTGGCCTTATTTTTACAGAGCTAAATCCATTTACTCGAATTTCTCTACACTATACCCTTTAGAATTGTTAACTCTTATTTCTTTAGCTTGGCAATATTCTAGAAAATTCCGTAATTCTAAATCTTACTCTCAACAGCTTTATTTCAAAGAGCTTACTCAACATTATCTCAATTGGGCTGAAAGTATTTATCCTACAAATTTTTCTCTAATAACTCATTCTATCTTTGAGGCTTATGACTCTAATATTCGTTCTTCTTCTTTTGTTGAAAATATTAATTCTTCTTTGAGGGCTTTGCTTGATAACTCTCGCTCTCAACTTTCTCAACATGCTCTCAATCTATTTGCTTTTTTTCATAACCATCGTCCTTTTTTACGCGGCCATCGCAAAGGCTTGGCTCCTATTGAAATTCTTCAGGGTCAGCCTCTTTGCTGTTCTTGGGTTGATTCTTTGTTAGCTTTAGCCTACTAAGTTTTTCCTAGGTTACTTGCTTTTATTTTTGGCTCTATCACATCGAGCCTATTGCCTTCTTTTGCCTTTTTGCACTTAAACTGTTAACTACTTTTTCCCTTTTATGAAACTTGCCAAATTTGGTAACTCCTCAGAACCTCATATAAAGTAAGTGTTGGGAGATTTTAATATTTCTAAGTCCTTTAGCTCGTGATTAGTGTTTTAGGTATTGATATGGCAAAACTTAAGTTTGATGCTGTTTTACAACGGTTTTCCCACTGATCTTAGGCATCCACCCGGACGATTAGCTTACCGAAGTTGCGTCCCTCCAGCATGCCGATAAAGGCTTCGGGCGCATTCTCTAGACCATCGACAAAGTCCTCGCGATAGTGGATGCGCCCCTCAGCGATGCCTGTGCCGACCTCCTTCAAGAATGCAGAATAATACTCGGTAGCAAATTCGTAATTGATGAAGCCTCGTATTGTCAGGCTCTTCGAGAGAATCTCATGCATTGTTGCGGGCAACTGGTCGGTGCTGTCGCCTTTTTCCACGCCGTTGTACTGAGCAATCAAACCACTCACCGGAACACGTGCAAAATTATTGAGCAATGGAAACACTGCCTGCCAGATTACCCCGCCGACATTCTCGAAATAGACATCAATGCCATTGGGGCACGCTGCCTTAAGCTCCGCTGCA
>CAZHXL010000286.1:0-3905 GCA_964536575.1 uncultured Clostridia bacterium
AGAAACATTAATTTTACTAGTGCTTCAGTTGATGAAATAGTAAAAATTCTTACCCTTACTAAAGGTAGGGCTTTTGTTTTATTTACTAGTGCTAACCAAATGCGTGAAGTTTATCAAGGAGTACAACCCCAAATTCCTTTTCCAACACTAATACAAGGGCAAAGTTCTAAAGCTGCTTTATTAGAGCGATTTCGTAAAACTCCTAATTCAGTACTTTTTGCTGTTGCTAGCTTTTGGCAAGGGGTTGACGTACAAGGAGAAGCTCTTTCCTGTGTAATCATTGACAAACTACCTTTTGCTGTACCATCTGACCCTGTTGTTGCAGCTAGACAGTTTTATATTGATGAGCATGGAGGAAATTCTTTCTTTGACTATTCTGTCCCACAAGCAATAATTACACTTAAGCAAGGTCTAGGACGTTTAATCCGAAGCCGTGAAGATAGAGGAATATTATCTATTCTTGATCCGCGTTTAAGAACAAAAAGTTATGGGCGAATGTTTTTAGAAAGCCTACCACCTTGTCCAGTAACAACTCGGCGAGAAGATATTATGCTTATACTATAAAACTTTCTAGGGGTCTAATTGGCAAAAATGGCTTAAGACCGCCTAAGCACTAGGATTGCGTCAACCCTAGTAAGCTCAAACTAATGAGATAATGAGACATTGACACTAAGTAGATAACTAGTTAGACTGGCAAATACGATTCATCTTCTCAAGCAAAAATAACCTTAAATTTCAATATCTCTTGGAGGTTTTAATTCCATGATTTCCAGGTCTACAAAATGTATTTCAATATTAGTCTTTCTACTAATTGTTAGCACAGTTGCACTAGCTCAACAAGGAGCAGTAAAAGGAGTAGTAAGAGTTAAGAAATCTGTTAGTGATACCCCTCAACCAACTGAAGGAATAACTGTTGATATCTACAGAATTGATATTACAGGAAAATACAATACTAAAACGGATAAAAAAGGTGAATATTTCCACTCCCTTCCAGCCTTTGGTGAATATGTAATTTCCGTTTCTGGCCCAGAGCTTAGCCCTATTACTTCAAATAAGTTTAGAATCGGTGGTGATCAACCGCTAGAACAAAACTTTGAACTAGTTTCTGGTGATGGTAAAAGACTTACTCAAACTGAAGTAGTAGATTATATTAAAAAAGGTGGTGCTCCTGCTGCTGCAAATGCCCCTAAGATAACGGCTGAAGAAGCAAAGAGACTAGACGAGGAAAGAGCCAAAATCGAAAAAGACAACGCCAAAATCAAAACTGATTTTGAAGCCGTTAAGAAGCACGTAGAAGCTGGTGCGGCTTTTGTGCAAAAGAGTGAATATGAAAACGCGATTAAAGAATTCAAAGAAGCTATGGTAATAGATAATGCTCAGTCTGTAGTTTATGCTCAACTAGGTCAAGCCCTCTTTAACCTTGGTGCCATTCGTTTTAATGCCAAGAAAAAAGATGAAGCAAAAGCTTTATTTATAGAGTCAGCCGAATATGCAGAAAAAGCTACTAAATTAGCTCTAGATAACCCTACATATATAAAAATCTATGCTGATTCTTGTCACATCTTAGCAAAACAATTTGGTGCTATTGATTTTGGCGAGAAAGCAATTAATGCTTATACTAGCGGTTCTACCATAGAAACAGATCCTGTTAAAAAGAGTAAAATGATTAACCGTATTGCTGATATATATTACTCTCAAGGTGATATGGAAAAATGTAGTACCACATATGAAAAAGTATTGGCAACAGATCCAAATAATACAGAAGCATTAAAAGGGAAAGCTAATGTAATTTTAGCAACCACTGCTTCTATTAATACTCCTCAAGATAAAGCTCGCTTAGAAGAAGCTATGGGAATTTATCAAAAAATAGTTGATTCTCTTCCTGATGGAGCAGAAAAAAATGAAGTCAGTGGCTATATTGCTTATTTACAAGACACAATGAAGATCGAACCCCCTAAAGATACTAAGGGCAAGAAAGAAAAAGACAAAAAAGACAAAAAAGGTAAATAAACCCCCCTTGGTGGAGGAGCGATTTACTCCTTCACCAAAAACTATTTTCTTTACCTAAAATACTAACTAATTTTTCTTCAATAAGTTATAGTCTCCTCTTTTTATTTTCCAACTAATTTCTAAAGTTGGTGCTTTTGCCTAAAATATCCTCTAAATACCTCTAACGTTTAACTCCTTAAGTATCTAATAAGTTTATAAGTACTCTTAACTTTAAAAACAGCTTCTATCTATGCTTATATAGGGTACTAATTAATAGACGTTGCTTGAAATGAAAGAATAAGGTAGAATCTGCTGAAGTTTGCTTTTCAACCAATCTCTAAATATTTCATCTGCAAAATAAAAGAACTTATCACAATCGACCCAGATAGAGCGATCGGGGGGTAAATTTACAACGATGTCAGCCAAATTAGGGGAAACACTTCTTAGAGAACAATTAATTAATCCGCAACAACTTAAAGAGGCTCTTGATTATCAACGAACTAATGGTGGTCGGTTAGGGTCAACTTTAGTCAAATTAGGTTTTTTAAGTGATGAAGAAATTACTGCTGTACTTTCTAGGCAATATGGTGTGCCATCAGTTAATTTATCGCTATTTGAGATCGATGACTCAGCAGTAAAACTTATTCCTCAAGAAGTAGCACAAAAATATATGGTTTTACCTTTATCCCGTGTAGGAGCAACCCTTACTCTAGCAATGGTTGATCCTACTAATGTGTTTGCTATTGATGATATTAAGTTTATGACTGGGTTTGGTGTAGAGCCTGTAGTTGTTTCTGAAGCATCTATGCAAGAAGCTATGGAAAAATACTATGGCTCTGCTAAATCGCTAGACATATTTAAGGATATTCTTGACGATGTAACTAAAGATTCTGGTAAAAGCCTTTTTGATGAAGATGGAAGCGATCTAGAAGTTATAGAAGAAGAAGAAGAAATTGACTTTGATAACATGGAAAAAATTGGTAATGAAGCTCCAGTAGTAAAGCTAGTAAACGTTGTTTTAGTTGATGCAATACGTCGTGGTGCTTCTGATATTCATATAGAACCATATGAAAAGGAATTTCGTGTCCGTTTCCGTATAGATGGTATTCTCTATGACATTATGCGTCCCCCAATGAAGATGCGTGATGCAATTACTTCGCGTGTCAAAATCATGTCAAAGTTAGATATTGCTGAAAAGCGATTGCCTCAAGATGGTCGTATCAAACTTAAAGCAAAACTAGATGGCCGTTCTAGAGAGCTAGATTATCGTGTTTCTAGCCTTCCTGTGCTATGGGGCGAAAAAATCGTATTACGATTACTAGACAAAGAAAAACTGATGTTAGACATGACCAAATTAGGTTTTGAAGTAGAAAGCCTAGATCGCTTTAAACGCCAAATTAGTAAACCTTATGGAATGGTGCTAGTTACTGGCCCAACAGGATCAGGAAAAACTAATACACTTTACTCTGCAATATCTGCGTTAAATACTCCTGAAACTAATATTATGACAGCCGAAGATCCTGTCGAATTTAACTTACCTGGCATTAACCAAGTTCAAATGAAAGAACAAATTGGTCTTAATTTTGCGGCTGCCCTGCGTTCTTTCCTACGCCAAGACCCTAATACAATTTTAGTAGGGGAGATTCGAGACTTTGAAACAGCAGAAATTGCAGTAAAAGCGGCTCTAACTGGCCACTTAGTACTTTCTACCTTACACACTAATGATGCGCCATCTACAGTTAGCCGTTTGATGAATATGGGTATTGAGCCATTTTTGGTTGCTACGTCAGTAAACTTGATTCAAGCACAGCGTTTAATCCGCCGTATTTGTAAAGACTGCAAAGAAGAAGTAGCTACACCTCCTCAAGCATTAATTGATATAGGGATATCTCCTGAAGAAGCAAGTGATATAAAAG
>CAZHXL010000286.1:3915-6121 GCA_964536575.1 uncultured Clostridia bacterium
CTATCGTGGAGTAGGGTGTGGTACTTGTAATGGTACTGGATATAAAGGCCGTGTTGGGCTTTATGAAGTAATGGAAGTTACTGATGAAATAAGAGAACTCATTTTAGTCGGAGCTTCTTCATTAGACTTAAGAAAGAAAGCAATTGAAGACGGAATGATTACTTTAAGAGTTAGTGGTCTATTTAAGATCAAACAAGGTATTACTACGATTGAAGAAGTTGTTAGGGAAACTATAAAGTAGCTACGTATTTCCTAATAAAAATAAGGTTATGATGGTTAAAATTTTATTCACAATTAAGCAAGTAACTGTTACTATAAAGGCTTGTGATAGCTAATAACCCCCAAGTTTCATAAATAACAAAATTTATCTACCCTACAGCTATCAGTAGCTTACATCTTGGAGAAAAACCTATGGCAAACCTAGTATTAAGTGAACTTCTCAAAAAAATGACTGAACTGGGAGGCTCCGACTTACATATTACTACTAATTCACCTCCTCAAGTAAGAGTGGATGGTCATTTACGTCCATTAGATTATCCTGAACTAACACCTGCTGATACAAAACAATTAGCTTATTCTGTCTTAACAGACGCACAAAAACATCGTTTTGAAGAAACTTTAGAACTAGATTTCTCTTTTGGTATCAAAGGTTTATCTCGTTTTCGTGCTAATCTCTTTAATCAACGTGGTGCTGTAGGAGCGGTTTTTCGTGCTATTCCTTATGAAATTAAAAACTTTGAAGCACTAGGATTGCCTCCTGTAGTAAAGAAGCTTTGTGAAAAGCCTAGGGGTTTAATTCTTATTACTGGCCCTACAGGATCTGGTAAGTCTACTACTTTGGCATCGATGATTGATAAAGTCAATCAAGATAGACATGAACATATTATTACTATAGAAGACCCTATAGAATTTCTCCATCCACATAAAAACTGTGTGGTCAATCAAAGAGAAGTACATTCTGACACACACTCTTTTGGTAACGCTCTACGTGCAAGCTTGCGTGAAGACCCTGATGTAGTTCTAATTGGTGAGTTACGAGACTTAGAAACAGTAGAAACAGCATTGCGTATTGCAGAAACAGGCCACTTAACCTTTGCCACGCTACATACAAACTCTGCCTATTCTACAATTAACCGTGTTATAGACATATTCCCTGCACACCAACAGTCACAGATTAGAACCCAACTTAGTTTAGTAATTGAAGGAATTCTTTGCCAATCGCTCTTACCAAAAGCCTCAGGAGCAGGCCGTGCAATGGCAATGGAGATCTTGATACCTAATGCAGCTATTCGTAACTTGATCCGTGAAGATAAAATCCATCAAATTTACTCCATGATGCAAACGGGTCAAGAAAAATTTGGAATGCAAACTTTTAATCAAGCACTTGCTACTGCTTATTTCCAACGCCAAATTACATTGGAAATAGCTATGCAACGCTCACATAACCAAGATGAATTACAGGAATTGATTAATCGTGGTACTGGGTTAATTCATGCTAGTGGTGGCCTTGGTGGCCCTGGTGGCCCACCACGTCCTGGCGCACCTGGACAACCTCCTGGCCCAAGACCTGGTGCCCCTCCAATGGGGCGTCCGCCAATAAGATAGTTAAATAATTGATATTAGGCTAAGTAAAGGAGTATAAAATTATGCCAGTTTATGCCTTCAAAGGACGTAACCGTAGTAATGAAGTGGTGGTTGGTGAGCGTTTTGCACCAGACAGACAAACTCTAGAGAATTTGCTTAGGCGTGAGCAAATAGTTGTTAATAGTATCAAGGAAAAAGGTAAAGAAGTAGCAATACCTAAACTAGGAAGAAGACAAAAAGTTAGTGCTAAAGAACTAGCTATTTTTACTCGCCAGTTCTCTGTAATGATTGATGCAGGTTTACCCTTAGTACAATGTCTAGACATTTTAGGTAATCAACAGCCTAATAATTTCTTTAAACAAACTCTATTACAAGTAAGAACAGACGTAGAATCGGGTATGACACTAGCTGAGTCAATGTCGCGCCATCCAAAGGTTTTTGAATCCCTTTATGTAAACATGGTGGCAGCAGGAGAAACTGGTGGTATTTTAGACCTGATCTTACAACGCTTATCCATCTATATCGAAAAAATTGTTAAACTAAAAAGTGATATAGTCTCAGCTTCTATTTATCCATTAGCAGTTATTGCTTTAGCGGTCGTAGTAGTAGCTATTATTATGGT
>CAZHXL010000286.1:6131-7126 GCA_964536575.1 uncultured Clostridia bacterium
CTTTGAAGGCTTACTTGGGCCTGGTGAAGCTTTACCCTTACCTACAGAAATAGTTATTACTATCAGTGACTTTATGGCTGGTTATTGGTGGATAATTTTGATAGGGATTGGTGGAGCAAGCTATGCATTTAAGTCCTACTATGCCACAACTAATGGTCACCGGGTTATTGATAATCTTTTGCTTAAAGCACCTGTCTTTGGTGATATATTACGTAAAGTAGCAGTAGCAAGGTTTTCTCGTACCCTAGCCACACTTCTTTCATCAGGTGTACCAATTTTAGAGTCTTTAGATATTACTGGACGTACTGCTGGTAATGTAATCATCCAAGAAGGCATTATGAAGATTCGTGCTGGTATCGAACAAGGACAAACTATTGTTGAACCTTTGAAAGCTTCAAACATATTCCCACCAATGGTTGCACAAATGATTGGTGTAGGCGAACAAACTGGTGCGCTTGATACTATGTTAGGTAAAATTGCAGACTTCTATGAACAAGAAGTGGATGCAGCTGTAGCAAACCTACTTACCTTACTTGAACCAATAATGATTGTATTTTTGGGCGTCACAATTGGTAGTATTGTTATTTCTATGTACTTACCATTGTTTGTATTGATTGGACGTCTAGCTGGTAAACAATAATTTCATAATATTAAAACAGCCAATAATCGATGAATAAGCTTTATTGGCTGTTTTTTTAGATAGATACGCTAACATGCGTAATAGACTAACTTGGCTAATTGCTTCCCGTCTTACTGTTATATTAATATTACTTGGCACAGCAGCAGTTATTAATCTGGTTTCTCCTGCTGAAGTAATTGTTCAAGTATTTATCCAATCCACATTAATAATAGCTTCATTATCAATAATTTATAGCATACTAATAAAGTTTTCACCTCTCTATACCCTACAAGCATACCTACAAATATTTTTAGATATTATTTTGCGGATAATCGGTAAAATTGCCTTGTCCAGATCCGCCGTTACCTCTTTGGCA
>CAZHXL010000287.1:0-5011 GCA_964536575.1 uncultured Clostridia bacterium
ATTGATTGCCATTGCCACAGAAAAAACAGCTAAAATTAACCCTATTATCAGAAAGATAGGCGCGGTATTGTATTTTTTATCTAACAAATAACCAATCAAAATAGGTACAGCAAAAGAGCTAGGAATAGAAAAAGCTATTCCTACCATTACCATAGCATTACGCCATGATTTATCTAACTTAGGTTCTTGCTTTTGCTGCATATATTTTATTCATTTGGCCTTAAATTCAATAGTTTAGGCTCAACACTATTAGGTTTAGGCGTAGGGCTAGAATTAGGAGTAGACTGCTCTTGATTAATTTTAAGAGGTGCTAGACTTTTAGTAGCCAGTTTAGAAACTTCGATAAAAGGTTGCGGATATATTCCAATAAATATTGTTAAAATAGTAGCAATTATTAAAGTAATAGTGACGTTAATATCTAGTTTAACTGGTTTATCATCCGAAGGATTTTCAATAAACATTGCTTTGATAATTTGAGCATAATAGTAGAAAGAAATTACTGTATTAAGTACAGCTAAAACTGCAAGTCCATTAAGCCACTCATTATCAGCTTTTATTAAACCTGCAAAGAGCAAATATTTTCCAACAAATCCTGATGTAGGAGGGATACCAGCTAAACTAATCAAAAAAATCAGCATCATTACTGCTAAAACAGGACTTTTCTTAACTAAACCATTAAGGTGTTCTAGTCTATCTCCTTTTATGTCATCACGCCTTAAAAGAATAATTACAGAAAAAGCACCTAAGTTCATCAAAGTATAAGCCAAAATATAAAATATTAAGCCTGTATAACCTATTTCATTACTTGCAATTACTCCAAGCAAAATATATCCAGCTTGTGAAATAGAAGAATAAGCTAACATTCGCTTGGTGTTTTTCTGTGTCATTGCCGCAATATTACCTATAGTCATAGTTAATCCTGCGACAATTATTAACATTGGCAACCAGCCTGGTAACTCTTTTATTGTTCGCAAAGCAGGAAAAGCAACTAGGAAAATTCTTGCTAACATTGCATAACTAGCCGCTTTTACTCCTACAGACATAAATGCGGTTACTGGCGTAGGCGCGCCTTCATAAGCATCTGGTGCCCACATATGAAAAGGGACTGCGGCAACCTTAAATAATAACCCTGCGCCTATTAAGGTAATCGCCAAAGCTAAAAGGTAATGCTCTCCAAAACCAATTTTTGCATCTACTCCTGGAATCAACAAAGAGATTTTAATTGCAATTCCTAATAAGTTTGTTTCTCCAGTAATGGCATAGATTAATGAAATACCATAAAGAAAAACACCTGATGAGAATGCTCCTAGTAAAAAATATTTTAATGCTGCTTCATTAGACCTATCATTGTACTTAAGATAACCAACTAGGACATAAACGGAAATAGCCATTAACTCTAGGGAAACATAAAACATCAGTAAATTATAGCTTGATGCCATAAACATCATCCCTACAGTGGCAAATAGTAGCAGGCTATAATAATCTCCATGCAACTCTTTTTCTGTCTCCAGATATTTAATAGAAATTGCAATAGACATAGCTGCGGCAATTAAGACTATTGCCTTAAAAATAAAAGAAAAATAATCTATCATATACATCTGATAGAAAATCAATGTAGGTAATGTAGCTTTAGTCGCATAGTAAACTTGAACTAGACCAAGCGCAGTAAAGGCAATACCTAACAAGCTAGCATAAGCAGTAAGAGTCTTTTTCCCTCTAGGTAGCAAAATATCTAACACCAACACAAAACAAGCAAAAACTGTCAATTGCAGTTCTGGCATTAAAAACAATGTTTCTTTCCAAGATGGAAGTACTTGCAATAACATATGTTACCTCAATAAAAGATTTGCTTGGGTTGCTTGGGTTGCTTGGATTGTTTTTTTGCTACTAATCATTGTGTTACCTCATTAGCTGGTGGCTTTTGGTTACTGCTACTAGGGCTAGGTGTTGGATTTGGAGTAACTTGAGGAGTTGGTGAAGGGGTTGTTTGCCCTTTAGTTGCTCCTTCTTTTGTTGATGGGGTTGTTTGCCCTGTTGGAGATTGCCCCCAATGGCCTCTTTTAGCTGGATCAAAATAAAAAGGTTTTACTTGTTTTACTATAGTATTTGTTGGCTGCTGGATATAGTCTAAAATTGGTTTAGGATAAATGCCTATAGCAAAAACTAAAAATAATAGTGGTGCAAAATATAACCATTCGCGCCAATTTAAGTCTGTTAAGGTTTGGTTTTTCTCATTTTCAATTTCGCCAAAAAACACTCTTTGAAAGAGCCAAAGCATATACCCAGCACCTAAAACAATCCCTGCTACACCAAACCCAGCCCATTTGGGGTTAGCCTCAAAAACTCCTCTTAAAAGCAAAAACTCCCCAATAAAACCATTAAGCATAGGAAGCCCTATAGAACTTAAAGTAAAAATCATAAAAACGGTTGCGTACTTTGGCATTTTTTGGGCAATTCCACCATATTCAGAAATTAAGCGAGTATGACGCCGTTCATAAAGCACACCTACTAATAAAAACAATGCCCCAGTAGAAACCCCATGATTAATTTGTTGCATTATTGAGCCGTTAATCCCATTAGGATTAACAGCAAACATTCCTAGCATAGCAAACCCTAAGTGACTCACAGAAGAATAAGCAACCAAGCGTTTCATGTCCTTTTGAGACATAGCACAGAGTGCTCCATAAATAATGCCAATTATTGCTAAAGGAATAACTATATTTAATACTCTTTGATCTTGGCAAGCATCGCCCAAAATAGGCAAGTTAAAGCGTAAAAACCCATAAGTGCCCATCTTTAATAGAATTGCAGCTAGAATAACTGATCCAGCAGTTGGAGCGTCTGTATGGGCATCTGGTAGCCATGTGTGAAAAGGAAACATTGGGACTTTAATTGCAAAACCAATTGCAAAACCAGCAAATAGCCATAACTGTAACCCTATAGGAATTAAGGAAAATCCGTTAATCCCACGAGCACTACCCATTGCTTGCATAGCCCAAATATTAAATGTTCCATTAGGTGAAATAGCTGTATCTGCTGCGTTTGCGAGCATTGCTAACATTGGCTGGTTGCCTTGTGCAATGGTTTCTACAGCCGCTTGATAAGCTCCTGGAGCACTAGCTATAGTGTCAGGAAACATAAAATAAAGCTTAATTATTGCTAGTAAAACTAAAACTGAACCTACCAAAGTATAGAGGAAAAACTTAATTGCTGAGTAAAGCCGTCTTTCTGAACCCCAAATTCCTATTAGGAAATACATAGGCACTAACATAACTTCCCAAAAGACATAAAATAAAAACATGTCTACAGCAACAAAAGTGCCTAACATTCCTGTTTGTAACATTAAGAGAAAAATATAATATTCCTTAAGTCTTTCATTAATGGCTGACCAGGAAGAAAAAATGGCAATCACCCCTAACAAAGTGGTTAGTATTACCATACTTAAACTTAAGCCATCTATACCAATTTGGTAGCGAGCACCAATAAGAGGGATCCATTGGTAATCTTCAATAAATTGAAGTCCACGAAGTGATTTATCAAAATTGAAAACTAATGGCAAGGAAACTAGGAAGCAAAGTAGTGCCCAAACATTAGCAAAAAGACGAATTACTTCTTTTTGAGTTTTAGGGACAAAAATCAAAATTATTGCACCTAGTAGCGGCAACCAAGTTACTAAGGAAAGAATAGGTATGCCAAAAAGTTTCATAATGCTCCATACATAAAATTTTCTTAAATAAGTTTTAAATGCAGATCTGTACTGGGAACGCAGACATCTCGCCCATGGGCCTCAAGTTAAAAACATACAGCATAGCAGAATAAGCCTTTTCTGATTTCGGTTAAAATTGAGTAACTAAACAAAAGTACTATTTTCAAGGAGTTAAGTTTCAAAAACTGAATACCGAAATTTCAAAGTTTGAACAATGGACAAAATTCTTATAACTGCTTTATTAACAATTACTTGACTTTCTTAAGTTGATGCGCATGGGGGGACCCAAAACTGGGTACGATCCGACCTGTGAGTAGTAAACTACTTAATTTTACCCTTTTTTTGCGTTTAGTATTTTGTGCCCAAATCTATAAGTTTTTTTTAATATATGTCTAATTTTCCTGTTATTTGGCAAATACGGATTCAGTTCTGCATAATCCAGAGCTATTTTTCCAGACAAATCTTTAGTATTAATACTAGCTCCAGCATTAACTAGCAGTTTGACAGACTCTAGATTATCGTGACTGGCTGCCAGCATCAGTGCAGTTGCTCCTTCATTGTTTCCAGCATTAATGTCAGTACCTGATTCAATTAAAATTTGTACAATTTCTGTATTACCTTTCATTGCTGCTTCTAGCAAAGCAGTATTTCCTTCTTCACCTTTTATATTTACTTGTGCTCCATAGCTAATTAGTGTTATTACAGCATCTTTGTAGTTTAAATGGGCGGCTATTTTCAACGATGTATTACCCCAATTATCTGTATCGTCTATTTTTGCCCCAGCCTCTACTAGGATTTTTAATGTAGATATTTTTTTTACGCACGTTAACATTGGTTGAGCATCACTATCTTTATCCTTTAAGTTTACAAATGCGCCTTTGTCGAGCAATAACTTAACAATTTCATCATTTCCTTCTAAAGCAGCAAATTTTAAGGGAGTAAGATAGAAAGGAGGAAATGCAGGATCAGAGTGTTTTTCTCGAACAGGTAAATTAATGTTAACTCCTTTATTTACCAGCTCTTTAACTTTATTAATATTATTTTCGTAAATAGCATCTCTTAATGCAATCACGTCATTGCTGGCATTGTAATCATCTTGTATACACAACAAATTGGTATATATAAATTTACTTCTTTCCGCTGCTATACTTTTTTGCGAAAAGAGTAACATAGTATTTATTACTATAATAGTACAAAAGAATATTTTTTTGATTTTTTTCATATTATTTCCTTCAACAAGTTTTGTGAAACCTATGGTCTCAATAAGTCTCCTTTTGTTACTTTCTGTATGAACTTATTTAGTGG
>CAZHXL010000287.1:5021-7095 GCA_964536575.1 uncultured Clostridia bacterium
CACATGGAGCAGAAAAATCACTATCTCTGTGCTTAATAATTTTACCTTTGTCTGGATGTTCATAAGGTAAACTATTGGGGTAGTAACAGGAAAAACCTCCTGTACTAATTACACAAATAATTTTCTTTTTTCTTTCTGCCTCGCTTATATCGTCTTCATCTTTTTCATTTGCTCCAGTTGCGTCATTGTCGCTTGGGTTTTCTCCTCCTCCTTTGGGATGAGTGTGAATAATTATTGGGCAATTAGGTGGAACAGATACTTTGTTCTTTTTATCATCATTAGAAGACTTTATTTCTGACACACCAAAGGTACAGTTAGGAAATCTAAATACACAAAAGCTAAACTCCGGTCTAGCGTCGCCAAGCTGTGCTCGTGACCAAGCTTTTTGCATTTGTTTTCTAACTCCTTCATCGCAATAAAAATCACAAGTTGAATTTTGACAGGAGAGTCCCTGGGGATCTATATAAAGAATAGGATTATTATTAGCATAAGCATATAAATTTAATCCTCCTCTAAACTCTATAGGGTCTTCTCGTAAGAATCTACCTTCCGCTGGATCATACCATCTAGCACGGTAATATATTAAATTAGTAACAGAATCTTTTTCCCTACCAGCGTAGCCGTATCGAGTGATGGAAGTGTTAGTGCTATCACCAAATACTCCATATTGGGTTCTTTCAATAACAGAGCCATTTATATCCGAAAGTGCTATTGTGCTGCGAAGATTGTTCTTGTGAAAGTAGAATGTTTCTGTAGTTTTATTTTGTCTTAGTACTTCATCAAGTTGTCCGCCATGTAAATAATCAACTTCTGTATTATTACTAGTAATATCTAGAACGATTTCTTGTCCATCGTACAAAAATTTTGTATTATTTCCCTGGTAACTATGACTAATTTTTCTATTAATTGCGTCATACGTATAATTGACTTCTTGGCCATCTGGTAAAGATACTGCTGTTAACCGTCCTCTGTGATCCCAATTATATAAAGTGGTTTGGCTTGCAGAAATTTTAGACGTAACTTCTCCCACAGAATTGAAACTGTGGTTATTAGTTCCAAATGTACTAATGCGATTAGTAGAATCTGCTATTGCGTTGTTTTGGGTTGATGGTAACAGTAAGGTGGAAAAAAGAGAGTTTATACCAATCATTTCACTTTCTGCATTATATGAGTATTGAAAATGTTCAATTGCTGGATTTGTTTCTTTTTGGTGCTTTAATTTTACTAAACGATTGTTCTCATCATAAGAATAAGTTGTAATTACACCATTTGGAAAACTTAAGCTATTACGACGAGAAAGGATATCATAGTTGTAAGTAAAACTTTCTAGCCCTTGTCCCAAGTTTTGCCCTATTGTAGATAATCTTCCAGCATTATCATAGGTATAATTTACTGTAGGACAGTTAGCAGCTTTCATTAAAACTGTTTGACTTGCTGCATTATAAATGTAGGAAACTACTCCTTGGTTGGTAGTTTCACTAAGTAAACGATTAGCATTGTCATAAGTCCAAGCAATGAAACTACCACCAAATTGTGTATCATCAACTCTTGTTTTACGTCCAGCAGGATCATATTGATAAGTAACTACAGCATCTATATAGGTTACTTTAAGCGGACGATCTAGTTCATCGTAATTAATAGTAGTATTACGTCCTAGTCGGTCTACTATTGCAATTACATTTCCTTCGGAGTCATAACTTGCTCTAGTTATTTTTCCCTGTGGATCAGTAATCTTAATAATGCGATAAAGGTCATCATAATCATAGGTAGTAACATTATTACGTTGGTCTGACAGGAAGAGTAAATTGTAGTTAATATCGTAGTTATAATTTACTACTGCACCCAAAGGATCTGTAGCTGTTCTACGTTGACCTCTGGAGTCATAAGTAAAACTAGAAATTCTACTTGAAGGAGAAATCAATGTAACTAATTCACTATGAAGGTTATATTGCAATTGTATTTGTCTTTGAACACCATTATCACTTGATGTAAGAGGATGTTTTTGGTTGATTAAATTATTTTTTGGATCATATTGCATAGTCCAAGTGTTATTTAGGGCGTTGGTCATCGCTGT
>CAZHXL010000288.1:0-2620 GCA_964536575.1 uncultured Clostridia bacterium
TAACTTAAATTTCTGTACTTTCCCTGATGAGGTGGTGGGAAATTCTGTAACAAATTTGATATATTGAGGAATTTTAAATTTTGCTATTTGTCCCTGACAAAATTCTTTTATTTCTGTATTGGTGGAACTTTCTCCTGTTTTTAGCTTTATTGCTGCTGCTACTTCTTCACCGTATTTTTCACTAGCAACACTATAAACATATACGTCTGAAACCTTTGGATGTAAGCGAATTAGGTCTTCTATTTCTTTAGGAGCAATGTTTTCTCCACCACGAATAATAATTTCTTTAATACGTCCTGTGATTCTTATGTACCCTTGCGCATCAATAGTAGCTTGATCCCCAGTTCTTAGCCAACCATCTAAGCCTGATAAAGTAATCATTGCTTCCTTTGTAGCAATCTGATTATTGTAGTAACCTTGCATCACATTATAACCCCTTACACATAGCTCGCCAGGAGTATTAACAGGTAAGGTTTCCAAAGTAGTAGGATCAATAATTCTAACCTCTTGCTCAGCCATAACCCTACCCACAGTCTGTGTACGATTAGCAATTGTGTCCTCAATTAGAGTATGTGTAATTCCTGGTGATGCTTCAGTTAAACCATAAACAATTATCATATCAGTTAAATGCATGTCTTTGATTACACGTAGCATAAGCGGTTCAGGGCAAAGTGCCCCTGCCATAACCCCTGTACGAAGCGAGTTTAGATCAAAATTCTTAAATTCAGGGTCTTCTAGCTCAGCAATAAACATTGTTGGAACACCATAAAGTGCTGTACACCTTTCTTTTTCCACATATTCAAGCACCCTACGAGCGTCAAAGGTTTCTAAAAGCACTAGAGTACCAGCATGAGTGTAAATACCTAATACCCCTATTACACAACCAAAGCAATGAAAAAGTGGTACACCTAAGCAAAGGCGATCTTTTTCTGTGTATTTCATCCCTTCACCAAGCCAGTAACCATTATTAACAATATTACGATGAGAAAGCATTACCCCTTTTGGAAACCCTGTTGTTCCTGATGTATATTGCATATTAATCACATCATCTAATTCTAGGGTGCTTTCTCGATAATCTAAAACTTTATCACTTACATCTGTTGCCAAGTTAAATAACTCTTGAAAGTTAATAAAACCCTCTTTTGTATTGTCACTAATTAAAATTGTATGTTTCAAAAAGGGTAAACGCTCAACAGGTAGGCGATTAGACTTGGTTTTTAACTCAGTTTTTAATTCTGGGATAATTTCATAAACAGTGTTGATATAATCAACATCCTTAAAGCTTGGAATACAAATCAGAGCAGAACTTTGTGATTGATTAAGTAAATACTCTAGCTCACGAGCACGAAAGCCAGTATTAACTGTGACTAGAATCGCACCTATTTTTGCCAGTGCAAATTGTAAAATGACCCACTCAGGAACATTTGTTGCCCAAAGTGCGACACGATCTCCTTTATTTATCCCTAGTTTTAATAAACCTTTTGCTACATTGCGACTAATTACTTGCATTTGGGCAAAACTATAACGTAAGTGTTGATCAGGATAGATTAAGCAGTCACTGTCAGGATAAGTGTTGGCTAAACGTGTTAATAGCTCGCCAATACAAACATCACGATAAAATTGTGATTGTTCCATAAATTAAATTTATTTGTCCTAGATAATTAAGCTAAAGGCAGGTTCATTAAAGGAGAGTATACCACGTTCATTAAGAGAAAAAAGTAGGGGCGAACTGTTCGCCCTACATTTCATTATTCCTTTTCTGATAATGCATATTAATCAGAAGCCTTTAAGCTTTCGACTAAATCTCTGCTATAACTTACTTTATTACTAACTGCTTTAACCTCCACTAAAACACCACTAAAAGCAGCAGATCCCGACACAGCATCTATTGCTAGCTCATCTGTAAGGTCATTAAGGCTTACACCAGCATGTTCTTGGGCTACTGAGAGTTGTAAATTAGGACGATTATGTCCCCAACCATGCGGAATACTAACAACTCCTGGCATTATTTCGTCACTTATCTCAACAGGAAGTTCAATACGTCCAACTCTTGAAGAAACTGCTACTGTTTGACCATCAACAATTTGTCGCTTAAGCGCGTCTACTGGATTTATTAACAACACACATTTAGACCTACCTTTTACTAAGCGTAAACTATTATGTAACCAAGAATTATTACTACTTAAGTGGCGACGTCCTATTAAAAGTAACTGACTGTCTGTTTTAGATAGTAATTTTTCTTTAACACGAGCTAAATCTTGAACTAACACCTCAGGTGCTAGTTTTATACATTTGGAAGCAGTGCGTAATCGCTCAGGCAAGCTAGGTTCTAGATGACCAAAGCTAATTCCATGTGGTGATTTTTTAAGTTTATGTAAAGTCAACTTGCTTGATAAAGGGTTAAGTTTTGTCCCATAAGGGCCAACACGTAGTCCTAGATCTAGCATTCCAGCAGGGCCTAAACGGTTCATAACTTGTTTCTTTACTGAAGCAACTGTTTTACTTAGTAAGCCTTTAGACTCCATACGCGTTTGTAATTCTAGAAAAATCTGCCAATCATGGCGACGATCATCTGTTGGTTCAAATAAAGTAGGCGAATATTTGGCTACATTTTTTATCG
>CAZHXL010000288.1:2630-7011 GCA_964536575.1 uncultured Clostridia bacterium
CAAAATAATATTAGCATGTCTAGTAGTTTCATTAATGTAAAAATCAATTGAAACCATAAATTCCAAGCTAGCAAAAGCTTTATCGAGTTGTTGACCATTAGGAGTTGATAAGACAGGGTTTCCAGCAGAAGTTACTAGTGCTTTAATTTGATTTTTTCCTGGAGTTAAAATTTCTTCTGCCATTGCAACAGCAGGAAGCTCTCCAGCAAATTCAGGTAACTTTCTTACTCGACTATAAAAGCGACCATAACTACCTTTAGGTGCTAAAAATTCTGGAGCATCAACAGGATCAAAAGCTGGTAGAGTAAAAAGCGCGCCCCCTACTCGATCTAGGTTTCCAGTCACAATATTTAGTACATTTATTAGCCATTGACAAACAGCCCCAAATTCTTGTGTTGAAACTCCCATTCTACCATAGCAAACCGCCGCTTTAGCCTGAGCAAAAGCTTTTGCAAGTTCCTCTATTTTAGTAGCAGCAACTCCAGTAATTACAGTTACTTTTTCTGGAGAAAAATCTTTTACTAGCTGTCTCACAGTGTTAAGCCCATCTGTAAAAGAAGCTAACCTGTCAAGGTTAGCCAAATTTTCTGCAAATATCACATGTAAAAGGGCCAACAGTAAAAATACATCTGTTCCAGGACGAATAAATATATGCTCATCAACTACTCGTGCTGTTTCTGTACGACGAGGATCAATTAAGATTACTTTACCACCACGCCCACGAATTGCTTTTAACTTTCCTGCCATATCTGGTGCCGTAAGCATACTACCGTTAGAAACTGCCGGATTAGCACCTAAAATTAACATAAACTCTGTGCGTTCCAGATCAGGAACAGGTAATAGGAATTGATGGCCAAACATAAAATAGCTAACCAAATGATGTGTTAATTGGTCAACTGAAGTAGCAGAAAACTTATTGCGTGTGTGTAAGCTAGCGAAAAACAAAGGGCCAAAGAGCGTAGAGCCATAATTATGCACCGTAGGGTTACCAATATACACCCCTACTGCGCTATTACCATAACTAGACTGAACAGCTTTAAGATGTTTTGCCACTTCATCAAAAGCCTCGTCCCAACCAATTTTTTGCCAACCATTTTGAGTGCGACGAACTGGATGTTTAAGTCTGTCTTTATCATTATAAAGGTCTTGTAGGGCTACAGCTTTGGGACAAATATGTCCTTGGCTAAAAGGGTCTTCTTTATCACCACGAATACTAGTAATTTTGTTGTCTGTTAAAGTAATTTCAACCCCACACATAGCCTCACAAAGGTTACAAGTACGATAATGCTTATGTTCTTTGCTATTTTTTTCCATAAAATCTCCTCTTTAGAAACACTCAATAATATTAATCTAGCACTTTGTATTATGTTATAAAGTTTTTCAATTACCTGTGAGGTAATTGTTGTAAGATTTATTGAGTGTTACTGTCAAATTTACCTAAGGTAGTAAGATTTTAAAGAGGGCTGCTATTTCTCCCTTAAGTGCTAAGAGTGCATCTTCTAAAGCCTTGCAGGGTTGTGTGTCAAGCAAATTAGCATCACCCACATCAGCACTAGACCAAAAATAACAAGGTTTTCCAATAGACAAATGCCCGCACCATTTGTCTTTATAACTATCAAGAGTAACAAAAAAATATTGTGTTATTGAATCATTATCTTTAATAGCAAGTTCTCCCCAAAGAGAAAACCCACAATAGCTATCATTTACTTCGTTGTTATACTCCCACTCGCTAAAACTTGGGAAAGCAGCTTTGGCTTGTTTTATCGCTTCTTGTATTTCTACTTCTGTTAATATCATTAACCTCTCCCCTAAATCGTAATAAAAAGCTCATCAGCATACTCATAAGAAATAGGTTCGCCAGTTTTAGTTTTTATATAACCACGACTTGTGCTAGTTGAAAAATAAAGAATAGAAAAAGCTAACTCTACCTGTTATAAAAGATTTACAGAAAAAAATCAAAATAACAGGAGAGAGAAATGAGCTTTGAAAAGTATATAGCAGAAAAGCCAGAGGAAATAAAAGCCCAATCAGAGAAATTCTATGAAATGTTAGGAAAACCAATAGGAATAGGACTACCAATAGGGAAAGTAGAGCTAAAAGAGAGTTGGAGTATGGAAGAAATACTAACAATAGTATACATAGTAGTGGATGATGCATACAAGAAGTTATTTGGAACACAAGCCTACTTTAGAACAAGCCCAAATGATGAGCCACAATTTACAGACAGTGAAGTGATAACATTAGCGATAGTGGCGGAGTTGGCAGGATATAAGTCAAGAAATGGCTGGCACAATCAAGTAAGAAAAAATTATAAAAAATTATTCCCAGATCTATGTGATAGAACAAGGTATGTAAGGCGCTTAAGCAATCTAACAAAAGCAATGGAGCAAATACGCCAACACCTACTGTTTTTAATGAATGTAGATTTATCAAGAGTAAAAGTAGTGGATAGTTTTCCGGTAACAGTATGTCATTTAAGAAGGGTAAGCTCTTGAACTCAGCCATTTGACTATGCGGCAAGTTTTGGTTATTGTGCATCAAAGAAAGAACATTTTTATGGGTTCAAAGTACATATAGTAACTGACACTAATGGAATACCTGTAGCTTATACTCTTAGCTCTGGTCATGTTCACGACACTAAGGGTTTAGCTTTTTTACTCCAAGATATGAATGTTTTAGACCGTTTTTTGCCTGAACTTGTTTCTATTTTTGGCGACAAAGGTTATGTTGGAGTGGATTTTGCCCAAAATATTAAACTCCTCTTTGGTGTTGAAATATTGCCTATTTCTAGAGATTACGATAAAGATTTAGCTTTACCCATCTCCGCTTATAATGAATTGGTTGGTAAAGGCAGAAAAATCATTGAAACTACCATCAGTGTTTTTACTGGTTCTTTGAATGCTGCTTCTACTAAATCTCGTTCTATTTCTGGTTTTTTAACTAATTTAGTTTCTAAATTTACTGCTTTTAATCTTGCTAATTATCTTAATTTGCTTTTAGCTCAACCTTCTCTTCAGGTTTCTTCTATTGTTAATTAGCTTTTGATTAACTAGCACAAGTCGTATAAATTGTTTGATCATCCTTGCATTTTCTTAAACCTTTGGGAAACTTCCGGTAAAGTGGATGTTTTTCGCCGTGAAATTACGACTTATATATATTCTGATTTATTGTTAAACTCACGGACAAGAGAAATTAATTTTATGACTAATACTAAACACGATAACAGACTACAAACAAGCTTTTGTATAACCATTAACTTTGAAAAAGATAGTCCTAATGGTTCACGTGTGTTTCGTGCAATGTGTGAATTAATTGAAGCTTTTCAACGTTTTGACAACAACTTACTTCAAAGTCTAGAAACTACAGTAAAGCCAGTAATTTTACTAGAAAATGTTGAAGCTGGCTCTATTAAAACTTGGATGAAACAAGCCATTACAGGAGTGTTGCAAGGTGCTGATGATGACTCATTAAAAAAAGGTGAATGGAAAGCTGTTTTAGGTAACTACTTAATGCAAGCCAAATACCTAGCTTTACATTTTTTAGAAAACAAAACAGAAATTACTTCGACTAAAGAAATTGAAGTTCTAGAAGGTGAACTTGTTGAAGCGGCTGAACGAACAGAAATAAATAAACTGCCTTTTTACCAGCCAATCAACAAAAAGCAACTAGTAGAAGATCTTGCTAATATTACTAATACTACAAAATATCTAACTAGTGGTGATAACGTGACTTATGACAGTCCTTATGGTGCCGTTCAAGTAAACACTACTTTTCATATGTCACCAGAACAAATTGAAGCCTTAATAACAGATACTGCTATAACCTCAACATCTCCCATGATGATTAAAATTAAACGGCCTGATTTTCTAGGCAACTCTCAATGGGAATTTCGTTACGACGGTCGAACCATAGCAGCTAAAATCTCGGATAGTGTTTGGCTAGCTGAATATCAAAAAGGCAATATAGTATTGCGTCCACAAGACGCTTTGGTCGTTGTAATGGAAACCACAGTTAGGTTTGATCATGATCGTGAAGTTATTGGCACAGATTATAAGATCTTGCAAGTGCTTCAAGTTTTACCAAAAACAGAACAAACTCAATTAAATTTCTTAGAGTCTGGTAATCCTGCTAACTTACAAGAAAGTTTATTAAAACCTGCCCTATCAACAGAAAGCCCCTTAATATCGTTGAAACCTAAAACTGAATAACTAATCTGCCTTTTAACTTTTCAACTTGAGACGTCGCGCTTCCTTAACCTTGCGGATCATATTAGTTGAACACTCTTCTGCGAGCGCAGTCTGGGCTTCTTTAGAGCCGAGTTAAGCAAGCAATAGCCCGATAGGGCTATATAATAAAAGGGTTAAGAAGGACGGCGTTGCTG
>CAZHXL010000289.1:0-2521 GCA_964536575.1 uncultured Clostridia bacterium
CCAGACGGTAGGTGCGAAGCCCCTCTGACTACTTTCGTAGCGACCAAAAGCATCCAATGCCTTTAGGCGTTGGATTGTCAATAGCTCTGATATGTGAAGAGACGGCGCAGACAAACCCGAAACCCGATGCCGTCGTCACGTACATCAGGCGCGTACCTAAAGCGATTAACAGAGCGACAGTCGTAAGAATAGAGGTTCCACGAACCGCCACGCAATATCCGGTTAGTATTATTACCGTCTTGTTTTTCCCAGGCATTACCCCCTTTAGGCGCACCATTGTAACTATTTTGGTAAATATCTTGACACCATTCCCAAACGTTTCCATGCATATCATACAACCCAAAGGCATTAGCAATACGTAAACTACCTACTATTGTTGTTTTGCCACGATAAGTTCCTTTTGGTGCTTCACCATACGGGTAATTACCATTATAATTTACTATCTCTGGATTTATTGTTTGTCCAAAAGCAAAAAGTGTTGTAGTACCAGCACGCGTTGCATACTCCCACTCTGCTTCACTTGGTAATCGATACTCCCGACCTGTTTTTTTACTCAATTTTCTACAAAATTCTACTGCATCATCCCAACTTACTTGTTCTACAGGTAGACTATCATTTCCCTTGAAGTAACTTGGATTATTTCCCATCACTGTTTGCCATTGAGCTTGAGTTACTTCAAATTTCCCTATGTAGAATGCTGGTACTGTTACTTGATGTTGTGGCTCTTCATTGGTATCTCTATCTTCTGAACTAGGTGATCCCATTGTAAAAGTGCCACTTGGTACTTCCACCATTTCTAATTTAATACCATTGCCTAAGTTTTCTATAAATTGATTGGCTGACTTTTTGGCTCTCTCTATTATTTTTCCAGTAGCATCAACTTTTACTGTTTCAAATTCAAATGATTGAGTATTACTTGTTTTAGTCTTAGGTGTAGATGTTGGTGTAGGAATTGGGCTATTAGCAATATTAGGGATTGGACTACTAGTAATATTAGGAATTGGGCTACTAGTATTACTAAATTTTATTGCAGCCACTGCTAGCAAAAATACTACTGCTAGTTTGATTAAAGTATATGGGCCTATTTTATCATTAGCTTTTAACATCAGAAACCCTACTTTGTTGATTAGATTTTAATGCCCCCTTGAGGCATTTTATAATAGCCCAGCGTTTCAACGCTAGGATAGTTTATTGTCTTTTGTGTTTTACCTTGTTAAAGCTGCGTTGAGCACTTTTATTTTCTTGTTTTCTTTCCAAAAACTTGCTCACATTTTGTTTTGTTGCTATTTGAGCCGCTTCTGCACGTAGCTTTAAGAAACTATCATAACGTTCGGCAGAAACCTCTTCTGTTGTTAAAGCTCCTAATACTGAACACTTTATCTCCTTAGTATGTGTGCAATTGCTGAAATGACAGGTTAAAGCTAGCTCTTCAATATCAGAAAATGTGTCTGATAAGGTGTCGTCATTGCACCAAAGCTGAATTTCACGCATTCCAGGAGTATCAATTAGCAAGCCACCATCAGGTAAAATAAACATTTTACGGCAGGTTGTAGTGTGACGACCACGAGAGTCGCTTTCCCTGACATCAGCCGTTAGTTGTATTTCTTGGGAAAATAATTTGTTAAGTAAAGTAGACTTACCAACTCCTGATGAGCCAGTAAAAGCATAAGTTGATCCAGGTTTAATTAATGCTTTTAGTTCTTCAACTCCTGCACCAGTTTTGGCACTAAGAGGAATAATTGGGACATTACCAGTTACTTTTTTAACTTCTGCAATCTTATCTTCTAAGTCAGGACAGAGATCTACTTTGTTTAAGACCACCACAGGGTTAGATTTACCTTCAAAAACCATTACTAAATAACGCTCTAAGCGGCGTAGGTTAAAATCATGGTCTAAGCCTTGAATAATAAAAACTATATCAACATTAGTAGCAACTACTTGTTCTTCCACTTTACGACCAACAATTTTACGGGAAAAAACAGATTTTCTAGGTAAAACTTCATGGATAATAGCTTTTCCTTCTTCTGGAAAGGCTTGAAAGGCTACCCAATCGCCTACTTTGGGTAGGTCTGCTGAGGTGTCAGCAAAATGCAGTAATCTTCCTGTAGTTTCTCCAATAATTTCTCCAGATGTTGTATAAAGCAGGTATTGATGACGATTTTCTAAGGCTACTCTGCCGATTTCATAACCAGCAGATTTAAGGGAAGAGAAATGTTCAGCAAAAAATTCATTCCAACCAAGTTTTGTTAAATCAAATATTTCCATATTCCTTCTTTTTTAAGATGTGTCTAAGAATTGTTAGGGGTAAATTATTGCCTAACAATTCTTAGAAGTGTTTTTAGTCTGTTACTCCTTGATCAGTGATTTCTAATCCACGGTCAATAATATCAAGACCTTCCATTAATTGTTCTTCGGTAATACAAAGAGGAGGATTAGTAAAGAAATTATTCCAACGTACAAAAGTATAAAGACCATTTTCACGGAAGAATGCTGCAAGCTTAGTCATTTCAGGAGATGTTCC
>CAZHXL010000289.1:2531-6994 GCA_964536575.1 uncultured Clostridia bacterium
TGCGTACTAGCTCAACAATACCAAACAATCCTATAGAGCGAGTTTGACCAATAGATGGGTGCTTTTCTGTTAATCTTGCCAGTTCGCGCTTAAGTACTTCACCCATTTTGCGTGCATTTTCAATTAGGTTATCTTGTTTATAAACATCAATAGTCGCAAGTGCCGCAGCACAACCCATAGGATGTGAGTTGTAAGTTAAACCACCTGCAAATACCTTTGTATGAAAGAATTCAGCAATCTCTTCTTTCATTGCTAACGCGCCCATTGGTAGATAAGCACTAGTAAGCCCTTTAGCCATTGGCATTAGGTCAGGAACAACTTTCCAATGATCTACAGCAAACCATTCTCCTGTACGACCAAAACCGCTCATTACTTCATCGCAAACCAGTAAAATGCCGTGTTTATCGCATAAAGAGCGTAAACCCTGCATATAACCATCTGGTGGGACAATTATGCCGTTAGTCCCTGTTACTGATTCAACAAACATAGCTGCAATTGTCTGAGGCCCTTCATACATCATCACTTCTTCTACATGATTAAGACAGTCTAGAGTACAACTACCAGTTAGTTTACAGAAATTACAGCGATATTGATAGGGATCAAATACTCTTAATACTCCAGAAATCGCAGGTTCATTAGCCCAACGACGAGGATCACCTGTAAGAGTCATTGCTCCTGCTGTTGCACCATGATAGCTACGGTAACGAGCAATTAATTTATGTCTTCCTGTATAGAGGCGAGCGGCTTTAATGGCGTTTTCATTAGCTTCAGCACCACCTAGGGTAAAGAAAAACTTATTTAAGTTTCCTGGAGTAATTTCTGCTAGTACTTGTCCAAGGCGAGCACGGACTTCAGTGGCCATAAAAGGATTAGCATAGGGTAGAGTGTCGGCTTGACGTTTAATTGCTTCAATAACTCGTTCATCACCATGCCCAATGTTTACACACATTAACTGGGAATTAAAATCAAGAAAGCGTTTTCCATCAGGTTGCCAAAAATAGACGCCTTTGGCTTTGGCTACAGGGATTGGATTAATGGTAGATTGTGCTGACCATTCATAAACACTATGACGTTTACAAAGATCTATCATCTCATCGGCAGTCATTGCGCCGATTGTGGCTGCTATCATGCGAGTTTTCCTCTCAGTAATTTATAGATATATAGTTTGGTAACGGCAATTATAACTTGGATTTGTGTTTTTGCCTATCTAGGAGATTGTTTAAATAAACCAGCTTTTTCTGGCCTGGCAGAAAAATAACGATATGCTAGTAAAACCACTGCTATTGTCATAAATATCATAGGTCGACTAGTGTCTAGTTTTACAGACATCCAATAGTGAGTTATGCCTAATACCATAGCTGGGTACACATACCAGTGTATTTTGCGCCAGCGTTGTCCACCAAGACGCTTGACCATTTTGTTTGAAGATGTGATGGCTAAAGTTAATAAAATTAAAAATGCAATTAGACCAATAAAAATAAACTGACGCTTAAGTATATCCTCTAGGATTTTGCTTAGATTAAAAAACTTGGTGAACCAAACATAAGACAAAAAATGTAAAGAGATATAGAAAAAAGCAAGTAGCCCTAGCATACGACGATACCTAGTTAAGGTATGCCAGCTAGTTATTTTACGTAGTGGAGTTATAGATAAAGTTAAGAGTAGAAAAATTATTGTACAACTGCCTGTAGTGTGAATTGCAAACTCTTGTGGGTTTGCTCCTAGCTTTTGATGATAAGCATCCCAGGCCAGCAAAATAGCTGGTATTAGACCATTGATAAAAATTATTGCTTTATTAAAACGTATGTCATTATTACTCATAATTTGTTAAAAGTTTTTACGTAAGTCCATACCACTATAAAGATTAGCTACTTGATCAGCATAGCCATTAAAAAGTTGAGTGTTACGATAAGCAAAATTACCAATACGACGTTCTTCTGCTTGACTCCAACGAGGATGTGAAACTTCAGGGTTAACATTAGCATAAAACCCGTATTCGCCTGGTGCTTCAGCACTCCAAGTGGTTAGGGGCTGACGATCAACTAACTTAATTTTTACAATAGACTTAATACACTTAAACCCATATTTCCAAGGAACTACTAGTCTAATAGGTGCGCCATTTTGTGGTAAAAGAACTTTTCCATAAACTCCTACAGCAAGAATTGTTAAAGGATGCATTGCTTCATCTAGTCTTAATCCTTCTACATAAGGCCAGTCTAAGGCGTTAAACATAGAAAGCCCTGATGTTTTCTGATTAGGCATTCTACTAGGATCATTTAGAGTTTCAAAAGCTACATATTTAGCACTAGAAAGCGGTTCAACTTGCTCTAGTAATTTTCCTAGAGGGAACCCTACCCAAGGCACAACCATTGACCAAGCTTCAACACAACGCAAACGATAAGTACGATCTTCTAAGGGGCTTATCTTAAAAAGCTCATCAAGATCAAAGGTTTTAGGCTTATTGACTTGGCCTTCTACCTTAATTGTCCAAGGGCGAGAAACAAAACCTTTTGCTTTGCCTGCTACCCCTTGTTTAGAGAGAGAAAATTCATAGAAATTATTGTAATTAGTTATGTCTACAAACTCTGTAGGCTCTTCGCCATTTAGGTTTAATGGGGTAGAGGAAGGTTGAATATTTGGAATAGCCTCTTGATTAACAACTACTTTTTCTTCTGGTACAAAAAGCTGTCTATATCCCCATCCTGTTGCTACAGTGCTAGTTGCTAGTGCAGCAGCATAAATAAAATTACGCCGGGAAAAATATAGTTTTTCACTAGTAATTTCGCTGCTTTTAATGTCAGATGGTTTTTTTATTAACATTGCAATTCCCCTAGTGGTAATAAAAACATGCAAAATAAGCCTTAACTTAATTTGTTTTAATCTAGCTAGTAGCAAGATTATTCCACAGTGACAACTACAAATTAAAGCCACTTTTCATAACTGATTAGAAAAACAACTGTTAATGAGTTTTAAGTGGTTTGTGATTTTTTTCACTTGACACTAATAAGTTCTCTAGATTAGCATAATAGCAACTGAGCTAGTGAAATTTTTCTCAAGCTCAAATATTTTTAGGGAGAATCACAATGCAAGTAGCGACATTAAAAAGAGTAGTAAGACCTTTTGAAGCTTACTTTAATGTTGGCCAACCAGAACTGAGCGAGCGGATAGAAGCAATACGTCGTGAACTAGGCCAGGAGTTAGTAATTTTGGGGCATCACTATCAACGCGATGATGTGATTTGTCACTCAGATTTACGCGGAGACTCTTTTAAGCTTTCTGAAATGGCGGCTAGACGCACAGCACAATTTATTATTTTTTGTGGCGTGCATTTTATGGCTGAATCAGCAGATATTTTAAGCAAGCCTCACCAAAAAGTGATTTTACCAGACCTAGCCGCAGGCTGTTCAATGGCAGATATGGCTACAATTGAACAAGTAGAAGCTGCTTGGGACGAGTTAGACGACTTGGGCATTAGTTCTATTCTTCCTATTACTTATATGAATTCTACTGCCGCAGTAAAAGCCTTTTGTGGTGAAAGAGGTGGCGCGGTTTGTACTTCTTCCAATGCCAAAGGGATTTTTGATTGGGCTTGGGGACAAAAAGAAAAGATTTTCTTTTTCCCAGATCAACACCTAGGGCGTAACACTGCTTATGCTAAAGGTGTAGCCTTAGATGAAATGGTAGTTTGGGATCCTTATCAAGAGTTAGGCGGGAATACTGAAGAAGCTTTGCAAAAAGCAAAAATTATTTTATGGAAAGGGCATTGTTCTGTTCATAACCGTTTCCAAGCTAAACACGTTGACGCAGTACGTAAAGAACATGAAGGAATTAATGTTTTAGTTCACCCTGAATGTAATTGGGAAGTAGTTCAAAAGGCTGATTATGTTGGGTCTACAGAATATATTATTAAGGCTGTTGCCAATAGTGCCCCCGGCAGTCAATGGGCAATAGGCACAGAGGTTAACCTAGTAAACCGTCTTAAAGATGAATATCCAGACAGGTTTGTACGTTTGTTATCGCCAGATTTATGTATGTGTTCAACAATGTTTCGTATTGCACCAGAGAACATTTTATGGGCATTGGACAACTTAAAAGCAGGAACGATTGTTAATCAAATCAGCGTTCCAGAGACGGTTGCTCATTGGGCTAGAGTCGCATTAGATAGAATGTTAGCGGTACAATAAAGAGTTTTGAGGTTAGTTAAAGGGCTGTTTGATGTGCTTAAACAAATGAACATCCCAGAAGGCGCAGAAATTGAAATGGAACAAATGAAAAATGGAGTTTTAATAAAGCCTATCCTTTCTCAAGAAGAAGCTCTAAAAGCAGCATTGATTCATCCATTTATAAGTGCAGAAGAGCAGAAAATCAGATTTGCCAAAGCCGCTGAGGAAATTAGTCTTTTTTCCTGAGCCTACCTACTTTAGTAGGTAGCCTGAAGTTTGGACATTTTGAATTGAAAAAGG
>CAZHXL010000290.1:0-258 GCA_964536575.1 uncultured Clostridia bacterium
TCTTTTATTTTCCTATTCCTAGTGCTCATGATGAATTTGGTTATTTGCTTTCAGCAGACACTTTTGCTCATGGAAGACTCACCAACCCTACACACCCTATGTGGATCCATTTTGAGAGTTTCCATATTTTGCACCAACCTACTTATAATTCTAAGTATTTTCCTGGACAAGGGTTAATTCTTGCCCTTGGACAAGTACTAGGAGGACATCCTATTGTAGGGGTATGGCTAAGCATGTCATTGGCTTGTGCTGCTGTGT
>CAZHXL010000290.1:268-3829 GCA_964536575.1 uncultured Clostridia bacterium
TGGATGTTACAGGCTTGGCTTCCTTCTAGGTGGGCATTTTTAGGCGGGCTACTAATGATCTTAAAACTAGGGCTTTTTAGTTATTGGAGCCAAAGCTATTGGGGTGGCTGTATTCCTACTATTGGAGGGGCATTGATTTTTGGTGCAGTGCGTCGGATAACTAGAAAGCCAACTGCTAGTAATTCTCTTTGGTTAGCTTTAGGCTTAAGTGCTTTAGTTAGTAGTCGTCCATTTGAAGGTTTAATAATAAGCCTTCCAGTATTAGCTTTCTTATTTTTTTGGTTATTATTTAGTAAAAAAAGACCCATTCTAACATTAACTTTTCAACAAGTGATTGTACCAATGTCTTTATTCTTACTAGTTATAGGTTTATTTATTGGATACTATAACTTTGTAGTTACTGGTAGTGTTTGGATTTTACCCTATCGTGCTTATGAATCTATGTATGGCAAACTACCGCATTTTCTTTGGGAACAACCACCCGCAGAAGTAAATTATAACCATGCCGAGATGAAGTATTACTACCGGGGCTGGTTTTTGACTATGTATAATCTGCAAACAGGTAGTTTGGTTATTTATTTAAAAGGGTGTCTAGAAAAACTTACTAGTATGTGGGAGTTTTATCTTAATTGGGTTTTTACTCTACCCTTAATTGTTTTGCCACTACTCCTAAAAAATCGTTGGGTACTTTTTGCTTTACTATCCAGCTTGATATTGGTTTTAGGTATGTTGTCGGTAGTGTTTAGCTATGGTCACTTTGCTGCTCCCGGAGCCTGCTTACTCTATTATGTAATTTTGCAGTGTATGAGACGAATTTATATTTGGCGGTGGCAAAATAGACCTACAGGTAAATTGATTGTATGGTCAATTCCCCTTTATTGTATTTTGCTAATCTTTTTACCTATTACTTTACGTGAAGATCCTTTCTTTTTTGTTGCTCCTAGTCCTTGGGAGCCTCCAAAAACCTTAGAATCTCATTGGAGTTTTCAACGAGACGCGCTTTTATCAAGGTTAAAATCAGAGGAAGGCAAACATCTAGTAGTAGTTGGTTATTTGCCTAAGCATAATGCTCATAATGAGTGGGTTTATAATGAAGCGGATATTGATAATGCTAAAGTGGTTTGGGCGCGCAATATGAAAGCCACACAAAATTATGAGTTAATAAAATATTTTTATGATCGCAAGGTTTGGTTTTTGCAAATAGATGACGGCCCTAATTTGCTTTTTGCTCCATATCCCATAACTACTTGTCCCTAAAAGATAAAAAACCCAGCGATAAAGCTTGCTGAGTTAGAGAAAGAGATTAATTTTTTAGGATCTTTTAGAAAGATAACCGTAATCCTAGTTGGAATTGCCTAGAAGCAAAAGCACTACGGAAACGATCTGAAGTAATAGTAAAACGCCCACCGTCTTTTGCTGGTAAAGAAAAATTACCTTGTGCATCAGGTGGGAATACCCTATCTATTTCATTAATATTGGTACGGTTAAACAAATTAAAAACCTCTGCTACTCCTTGTATCTCATAGCGTTCATTAAGTTTAACTTTTCTAAGAACCCTTAGATCAATACTAGCAAATCCTGGAGTAATACCAACATTTCGACCAATGCTCGCACCTCCTACTAAAGGTCTATCGCCATTTGGTAAATCACCATTGCCATTTAAGTCTCTACCAGCAAGTAAGTTATATGGGCGACCTGTGTTAAGGTTAATAATACTAGAGAGTTGGAAGCCTTTCATAAGCAAGTTTTTATAGGGAAGATACCAGTTACCTGATAAGACAAATCTACTACGAACATCTTGTAAAGATAAACCGCGTTCATCACGAATTACTAATGAATTGACTGTTTCTGCTAAATCTGGTCTGAAATCCGAAGTGTTATCAATTGCTTTGGAGAAAGTATAATGGGCCAAAACCCCAAAATTAGTAGTAAAGCGATGACTAAGGGAAAGAGTTAATGCATGGTAGTAACTATCAAAACTAGTTTCAAATTGTAGGAGGGTGCCTTTGCTTGGATCTACGCGCCCATTTAAGGCACTTTCTATAGGGTTATTAGTAGGGCGTACAATTGGATTTATATCTCGTTGACCAAATAATTTAATTCCTCGAACAAAAGCATAGTCTAGGCTTATAGCAGTATTAGGATTTAATGAATAGCTAAGCCCAAAAGTAGTTTGTTGTGAGTAACTATTTTTTAGCACAGGGGCAAACCCAGACCCTTGAGTAAATTGTGGAATAACTTCTATACCAGGAGGCAAAGCGGTTGTTTGAGGAAATTTCCTTCCAGGTAAGGAAAAAGGTAATACTGAAAAGGGAAATGGCATAGTTGGTACGTTAAATGCGCCACTATTAATTGTTTGAATTGCAAAAGCTTGACCTACCAAAGCACCAGCAAAAAACAGCCCATAAGCCCCATGAATACTGAGCTTATTAAATTTAGCAGGAGAGTAAGAAAAAGAAAGACGAGGAGAAAAGTTACCATTATTTTTAGGTACAAAATTTAAACGTATTAAATCATAACGTAACCCTGCTTTGATGATTAAATTAGGGCGTAATTTAAAGTCATCCTGAACATAAAAAGAAAATTCTTTACCAAAAGTCGATAAGCTAGGATCTCCAAATCCTTGAGTATAAAAGGTTGGTAAAGGCAAATCAGCTAAAGGAACATTGCTAGGGAATCCTGGAAATAAAGTAGGGGCAAATCCTGATAAGACGGAGAGAAACGCTTTTTGTACTGGAGTACGTAGTGCAGGATCAAATGCTTGCAAGCTGTTTAATTTAGGTAACCCAGGCATTTGCGTGATTTGGGCAAAATCTAGGTCAGTAAAAAATGCTCCTCCCCCTAAAAATACTGGGAGTTGAGTTTCACGGCCTACAGTGCTAAAACGTTGGAAGTCTACGCCAAACTTTATTTGATGTTGGCCACGGACTAGGGAAGTGTTATTAATAATTTGAAAGATATTAAAAACGCGTGGTTGAGGTAAAAAAGTGCTTTGTCCAAAAACGATCATACCTTCAGGAGCAAAAATCCTAACCTGTGGGACACTATCAATAGGATCAATTTTTTGGTTTCGACGTGTGAAAAGAAACCTTGTTTCATTAACTAGGTTTAATGGGCTACTAGTATAGGTATTATTTAGAGCTAAGGAATTGTCTGTTAAACGCTGTATACCACCATTATTTTCTGCAACCAAGCCTCCAAACGGTTCTAACGCACCATTATAGCTACCTCCAAAGTTGTAGCGTACCCAAAAAGTATCATTACTAGAAAGTTTACCATCAACTCTACCTAGAAAAACGCTGTTATTAAGTGAAAAAGGTACTGCGCCATTACGTAAGTTAAAGCCAAGGCGATTAATAGACTTAATAGTGTCATCAGTAATAGTAATAATATTATTTTGTTTTAGTGTCAGTCTTTCAAAAGAAGTAAAAAAGAAAGCTCGATCTTTTTTGATTGGCCCTTCTAAAGCAGTACCAAATTGGTATTGTGAGTAAGGCGGTTTAACTGGAGCAAAAGCATCACGTGCAGCAATATCATCATTGCGATTAAGCAGGAAAAGTT
>CAZHXL010000290.1:3839-5651 GCA_964536575.1 uncultured Clostridia bacterium
AAATTCGGCATTGTAGCCATCAGAAATGATTTGGAATTCTTGGACGGCTTCTTGACTAAAAGTAGATCGTACTGAGCCTGAACCTAAGTCGTTATTGTCTAGACCATCAATAGTAATATTATTAAACCTGGCAGATTGACCATTAAAAGATAGCCCTGAAGTAGCCGAAGCTCCTTGAGCAGGTACACGATCAGCAAGTACGCGGGCGGCAGTGATAGAAAAGTCTAAAAAATTTCTTCGATTTATTGGCAGTGTAGTAATAGTGTTGCGATTAATATTAGTGCTACTTTCAGTCTTTCCTTCTAAATAAGTGTCATTACCTGCGGTAATTTCAATTATTTCTGTTGGTGTACCTACTTTGATCATAAAATTTAGTACTGTAGTTGTACCAAGAGTTAATTCTAGTGACCGTATTTGAGAAGTAAACCCTGAATTTACAATAGTAACCACATAATTGCCTGGAGGTAATTGTGAAATTACATAAGAACCATCTTCTTGAGAGATCACTTCTCGTGAAAAGTTAGTTTGTGGGTTTTTTGCTATTATAGTTGCTCCACCTACTACAGACATTTGTTCGTCTGCTATTTTTCCTGTGATAATAGCGGTGGTTGAGCCTGCTGATTGTGCTTTTATACTAGTAAAAGACACTAGACAAAGAGCAGAGATAATAATACCTCTAGTTAACAATATTGTTTTTTTTATAGACATTTTATTAGCCTTCTTTTTAATTTTTTTAATAGGTTTTAGGGCAGGGAATTAATAAATTATTATTTTAATTATTTTAATTATATTGACTTGATATTGGATTTTTATAACAGGTTTTGCTAATAATGCAATAGAGTTATTGCAAAAGAAATAAGGAGATTTACATATTTTGCAGACATTTTTAACAACTTGGAAGATATACAATTAGATTTTTTCTTAAGCAAAAAACAAAAGCCACTCCTAAGAAGTGGCTTTTGTTTTGCTATTAATAGCTTTTGTTTTTTAGCGATTATTCAGGCATACGTGGATCGCTACGATGTTTATCAACACTGACTAAACCATGTTGAATACTATATTTAACTAACGCTGGCAAAGTATGGAGGTTTAATTTTAGCATTATACGGGCGCGATGGGCCTCGATTGTACGTCTAGAAAGATTAAGTATTTGACCAGCTTCTTCGTTAGAATATCCATCGGCTAGTAATTTTAACACCTCTTGTTCGCGTTGAGTTAAGCTAATAGCGGCTTTTTTGGCTCTAGTTGCCATGAGAAATATCTCCTTTCATAATAAAATTTTATTTGGAAATGTCCCAGCGGTTTTTATATAACCTATCCTAAGATAGCATAGCAGGTAGAAGAACAACAGTAAAATAACAGGGAAAACCGGAAATTTATTAGCGAAACTTATTTAGTAAAGATTTTTACCTATATAAGCTCATAGCTCTTCTCACTACCGTAGGTTGCTAGATAGATCTAACTACCTAAACAGTCTATAAGATCGCCTATAAGATCGCTAACAAATCACAGCAGCCTTAAGTAAAATTTTATAAAACAAGTAAAATTAATTGGTTAAACCTTAAAAATAGAAGTACTACAGAAAAAATCGCTTGCTAAAGCAAGAATAACGGCGGAATAGTACCAGCAATTATAATCGCTTGGCAATTCTATTTACCTTGTTATTTTATGGTTTATTTGCTAAGAAATTTTTTAAGGTAAACTGTGTGTTAGGATAAACAGGTTTATAAGCAGTATCTAAAAGCAATAGAGAGTAAAAACCTGAGAGCAAATATAAAATTACTCTCAGGCCAATTTTAGTTATAAATTAAG
>CAZHXL010000290.1:5661-6988 GCA_964536575.1 uncultured Clostridia bacterium
GTAAATGTATTAGAACTAATGTTATTAATAATGATTGTGATCTGGTTAGTTCCTTTTTTAAGAGTTAATTTCTTTTTATTACCTTTTAGTTGAACTTCAGTTAGGCTTTGACTAACTATAAACTTACTTACATCATTATTATTAATGATAACCATTGTTCCTGTGTTGGTAAACCCGCTTCCTTTGATAGAGAGGTTTGGTTTTTTAAATAAAACACTGGTAATTGTAACATTAGCAGAGGTTTCTTTAGCAATTCCTTTAGCTACACGAACAGCCGTGTTACCTGTGTCAGCAATTAACACGTTACCATTAAGATCTATAGCAATATTTTTAGGAGCATTCAGGCTAGCATTAATTGCTACTCCACCATCGCCACGATAACCCTGTGATCCATTTCCAACTAGAGATCGAATTACTCCAGTCATTATATTAACTTGACGTATGCGATTATTACCAGTGTCAGCAATTAGTAAATTATCACTATTATCTAGGGTTAAACCAAAAGGATTGCTTAAGCTGGCATTTATTGCCAAAGCACCATCACCATCTGCCCCTACATTGCCATTACCAGCAATACTAATGATTCTACCTCTGGTATCTATACGACGAATACGGTTATTACCCATATCAGCAATTAGAATATTATTATTAGAATCTAGTACCAAACTAGTAGGAGTATTTAAGCTAGCGTTAATTGCTAGGTTATTATCACCGGCAAAAGCTGCTATTCCATTACCAGCAATAGTGGTAATTATTCCATTAGCCTCAACTCTACGAATACGATTATTTCCACTATCAGCAATCAACAGGTTGCCTTGTTTGTCAATTAATAAGCCTGTTGGTTGATTTAAGGCTGCTCTAGTAGCTAGAGCACCATCTCCAGAAAAACCTTCTACCCCATTACCAGCAAAACTAGTAATTATTCCGTTAGTATCAATTCTACGGATACGATTATTTCCAGTATCAGCAACAAAAATATTACCTTGAGCGTCACTTAGTACCGCAGTTGGATTATCTAGACTTGCTGAAGTAGCGATAATATTGTCTCCGTTATAACCTGGGACACCAAAGCCTGCTATAGTGCTAATCACACCAGAGCTTGCTGCTATACGACGGATACGGTAGTTGTCAGGATCAGCAATAAAAATATTGCCCTGTTTATCAATAGAAATACCAGTAGCGTTGCTTAAATTGGCTTGAAAAGCAGGAAGTCCATCACCACCAGAACTACGAGAGCCTATACCAGCAATAGAAGTAATAATACCTGTAAGTGCATCAATTCTACGGATGCGATAATTTGTTTCTGCGTCAGCAATAAATAGGTTTC
>CAZHXL010000291.1:0-6384 GCA_964536575.1 uncultured Clostridia bacterium
CAGTAACAGACGTTGATCAGAAAATTGTGCTGCACCAGAATGCTCTTCAGGGTTTTTATCTGGAGGAGGGCCAAAAATCTTTTCTTTGTTTAAATCTGAATCCTGGCAAAGATCGCGTAAACTCCCTTTTAGAGATGAGCCTGGAAGAAAAGGTATCCCCGTAGCTTTTTCACGAGCTATTGGTAAGTCGATTATCCCAATACCCTGACCAGTACCAGCATGCAGAGGCGACAGGGCATGCACAAATACTAAACGGGTATCCATACAAGCATCCATAGTAGATCTCCTTGATTGATATAAATCTTTTAGCCTTTAACTACTTTAGAAAGTCTAAAAAGGCTTTTAGCACATCTGTTTCTGTTCCTAATAATTTAGTTCGATTGTCGGATTTTAATATTTGAGCAGCTTCTTTTTGCCCAAGTTTGACAGTATGCTTAAGGTTCTCTTTAATTTTCTTTCTGTTTTTATCATTAGAGCTTAAGAGGATTTCCCTTTGGTCTAAAAGACGTTGTGTTCCTTCTAAAATAATGGCTAAACCAACTGCTTCAACTGCTTTACCCCTTTTACACATAAGTGGACGGAGAATTAAAGGACTAGCTAAACGATCTGAGTTGGATAAAGTTAGCCTAGTAGTTTTAGGATCACTCTTAGGGTTAGAAGGTTTTTTTTCATCACGATCTCTAAACTCAAAAATAATTGGTAGCCCAAAAGCCGCTCGTGGAAAGGAATTAAGCTTATCTTCTTTATCAAATTTTGGTTCATGGTATTGCGTGTGTTGCTCTGTTAAGTTGCGAATAGTGTCGGGTTCTGGCCATCTGCTACGGCCAGGGTGGTACTTATCTGAAGGATTATTACGTTCTTGGCGAAAGTCTTTTAATCGATTAATTAAATGTTCCCAAACAGTAAAAATATAAGGAGAAGGTATTAAAACAACCTTAAAGTTTTCCAGGTTATTACTTAAATGAGGAACATCTTCTGGCCAGCTAGATGATTTTAGATGCTCTCTTAACCCCTTTTCAATAAAGGTTTCGACATTGTTAATTTCTGGTAAAGGTACTTCCAAAGACTTGTTATTTTGAGTAATAGAAAGTGGCCTAATTGCCCCAAACCCGCGTCTAGTCCTTGCTCCAACACCGCCAAATGTCTCCCAAGCCCATAATGCGGCTTCTACTTCTTTTTTTACATCAATATAAATATCTTCTTTTTGTAATTTTTCAGGAAAAGATATTTGTAATTTTTCAGGAAAAGATATTTTTAATGTAAAAGAAACACCTTTAATGATAGGTGTAGTTACCATACCTATTTCTTGTTTTTCTTGCTCTGGGCGTAGAGGAAAAACAGCATAAGCAGGAGCCCTATTTTCATTAACTTTTACATCCGGGACATATTTTCCATATTTATCTTTTTTTTGTTCCACTCGAAAAGGTCTAACAGCCTCTCCTGAGTAGTTAACTTTAACTGCTACCTTGACTTTTGACTGTGTATCTTCTTTTTTGTTATCACTAATAGTTCCCCATAATTTATCTTCAAAGGTTTTCATTTCTTTAACATCGCTAAATTGTCCTGCGCGACACGCTCGCCACCAAAAACGCAATTGACCACGAATGCTTGTCCCACGAATTAATGTAATAGGGTCAGCTTGACTAGGTTCTACTCCTCCACCATAAAGCGGCGTAATTAATTTATACTTCCGTTCTTGAGTAATTAAATTTTTAGCGGGCTGGTGAACGTCTGGAACTTTTGGTGGTGATAAATCTGGTGGTGGTCTCATTGTTCTACCTCCATTTGCATTTGCTCGTTTTTATCTGACCAAGTACCTAGTATAGCTATCCCAAAACCATCTAATCGACTTTGTTGGTCATCACTAACAGAATTTAGCCATATTGACTCAACCCATTTTTTTATTACTTCTTTGTCTGATTGTGGTTCAAATTTTAAGAAAAAGACTGTTCCTGCTGGAGCTAAACGACGCGTTGGTTTAGCACAATTTTGGTCAAAATCCCATCCAGAAATTACTTGTGGTCGTGCTACAGCAACTGCTTTTAATTCTGGTTTTATAGATTTCATTCCTTTTAGCAAATAAGTAGGGTTGCAAATATTCTCAAAATAACCTGGGGTTAAAAGTATTACCCGGCAAGCACCTGTTTGGCTTATCTTTTCGGCAATTGATGGCAATAGCTGGGAAAAAGGAAACTCTCGGCTGCTTTTATTCCAAGCTACCAGACGGCGTTCACCTGCTAGAGGGGCTAACCCTTTAGTAATGTCAACCTTTGTTTCTAATGTTTCTACTGCAATTGCTAGGCGTTTTGATTCTGAGAAGTTTTTTCCAGCTTTTCCAGCTTCTCCAGCATGAATAAATTCTAATCCGCGTGTTTGAAATAGTAAGCCTTCTTGAGCAGTTTGATTTTTAGGGTCGATTTTTACATGTGTGCGGATTTCTTCTTGTGGCCCATTATGCCCAAGTTGGGAAATAGTTAATTTGTCTATATCTTTTGCTTCCAAAAGCCATTCTGCCAGCTTGCACCAATACCAAAACTTAGGAGCTTGACTATAAGGCTTAGTGGGGTTAGTAGGAAGTGATAGCATTCCTACTAATGAAAGCGTTGTTGGGCAACTATCTAAATCAGTAAATGCTTCATCGGGATCTATCTTTATTGGTACAAGTTTTTTGATTTTAACGTTGGTCTTATCTGTTGGACTAATTTCTAGCAACATTGCATCTTGTGGAGCAGGCAAAAGCCAATTAGTTATTTTGCTTTCTCCATCGAGTTCTACTAAAAATGGGCCTTTGATAGAAATGCTTTTAACATAATCAATAGTAGTTTTACTTTTTTGAAAATCACCATTTTGGTCTAAACCGGCTTGAGTGCGTAGCCCACCAGCAATAGTTGAAGGGAAAGGAAAAGATAACGATCTGGCACTAGCTCCAGGTGTTGAGTCAAAAGGACGACCATCACGAAAAATTAGTGGATCATGTGGTTCAATAATCCAGACTGTCACGACTTATCCTCCTTATTAGAAATGAGCTTTGTTAGTTTTAGGGCATCTGCAAAAACACGAGCTACAATTAGCTCATTTGCTAAATCTTCTACAGTCACAGTTTGTTTTTTGTCTGGAGACCCCAATAATTCTTTGACGTAAGCCATAACCTCTTTATCTATAGCTTCTTGGCCGTATTTAACACGTTTACGCGCTAAAATACGTGCTGCTTCTATTTGTAAAATAGGGATAAAGCTTTCCTGCTCGCTAGGGTCTTTTGAAGAAAATCTTAGTGCTAAATTGCGTAGCTCATAAGCTACACCATGAGGGATTTTCCGTTGTTGAAGTAGTTTAACCCAATAGTCTAGCCGTTTATCCAATGCATCCCAATGGCCTTTAATTGTTGTGTCTATACCGCTACGTTTGCTAACAATTATTGCCAGAGCCTTTTTATTTACCAAGCTTTTAGCGGCTTTTTCTGCTTTTCGTACTAGGGCTAAAGCGTCGCTAAGTGGATCTAAATGATGGACAATCGCAATTCCAACAGAAAGTGTAGGAGAAATATTACTTTCAACAGGAAACATTTCTAGTTTTAGTTTTTCGTGAAAATCTTTTGCCAATTGCTGAGCGCATTTAAGAATTGTATGGAGAGGTAAAAAGGCTAAAACATCATCTCCACCAGCATAAACTAGCGATCCATTATTTTCTTTTACGATTTGACGTGCACCTTTGGCAAACGCACTTAATGCTTTAGAGATGGCTTGGTGGCCTTCTACGTTTTTTTGTTGGGCAATAGCCTTGCCCATAGCATCACCATCAGCTTGCAGCAAGCCATAGTAGGCAGATGGCTTTTTATTATCAATAATTGGTTCACAATCCTGATAAAATTTTCTTAACGCTTCTTCAGCTTGTTTTACCTTAGCAGTTTCATTTTTAGCAAAAAAGTCACCTAATCGTTCTTCATAAAGGAGTTCGCCATCATAATTTTCAAAAATAGGGTGCATATCACCTGGAACATTACCTAATTCTTCTGAGGTAACATCCAAGCTTTTTAAGGTATTAATGTATTCCTTGAACGCAGGTTTGGCGATAGCTTTAGTTGCTTCTGTAAAAAGGCTTAAGAATGGTAGTGATGCAACATGCGAAGTAGAAAAGAAACGGTTTTCACCTGCTCCTCGCTCTCCATGACGCTTTAACAAACCAACTCCGCATAGATGTTCACCTCTCCTGATATGATATTTTCGCCACATCTTTTTTTCGTCGAACTGTTCGTAGACAGTCTTATCAATTACTGACTCTCGCTGGCCATCTAGGGAGGATTTTACCCCGTTTCTTTGTTCCCAAGGCACTTTCTTATAATTATTAGTAGCTTTACGTGCAGTCATTAAAGCTTCGGTTTCTTCACGCACTTGTGCATAATCTTTATCTAGTTTTTTGGCTACCCAAAAGATTTCTAGCATGTCCTCTATTTGCAAATTAGCTACATCAGAATCAAAAGGGCCAGCAATATTTTTAAAAGCCAGGTTTTTAATTTGTTCAAGACGTTGTGTTATATCGCTTAGTACCTTTTCTGCTATGGTTTTAGGGGGATTTTCAATAATAGCAACAATTTTATTAGCTACATCAAAACTGCTATTTGGTTTTAGGTCGTCATCTGTTTTAGTAGCAGGAAAAATTAAGTTTGTTAGTTTACCTTCTTGCTGAACAATGGAATTAGCCGCAGCCTTTGACAATTCACTAAGTAGCCATGAACCAAACCAAAGATCTCGGCTTCGCCTTGCGCTGGCGATAAAATCTTGCACGGGGCCAATATGGATAATAAGTAGATACGACATAATAGCTAAATTATACTTTGATTAGGTACTGTGATTTATTTGAGTTTGACGCGGGAAACTATACCACATGTCTTATAATTTATATACTGTAGCAAGTGTGCTAAGTTAAGCTAAATTAGTGAAGGGTATTTTTATGCTATTAGATAGTTTTGCTAATCTAAAACTTTTGTCGTTGGAGTTTCAACTTTCAGCTTATCAACCTACTTCTTTGCCAAATTTTCTTGGCTCAAGCTTACGAGGGGCTTTTGGTCAGTCCTTAAAACAAATAGGGTGTAATCTAGGGAGTGCCAATTGTGTTGAGCATTGTAAATCACAAATATTTTGTCCTTATGCCTATATTTTTGAAACTAGATCGCGTTCTAATGTTACGCGCTCGCAAGGGCAAGAAGATGTTCCACACCCATTTATATTAATCCCGCCATCGCTTAGACCAGTTGAAACCCTAAGACATTTTTCTGAAGGAGATAGATTGATTTTTGGGATAACTTTGATTGGCAAGGCTTGTGATTATTTACCTTATGTTGTTGCAACAATTAAAGATGTTTGCCAAAAAGGTTTAGGCGTTAACCGAGTACCTTTTCAGTTATCACAAATTGCTATTAATAGGGATAGTAAAAAAGAAAGTTTTTCTAAGCTACTAAATTCTTATACAGAGTTGCCAGAACCAGACAACCTAAAAGGTTTAATTGAAAAGCGATTGGCTAGTTTTGGTAGTCTAACACAGCTTAAAATAGAGTTTCTCACCCCACTGAGGCTTCGCACTAAACGAGATGTGCATATAGGGAGAAATGCTCAAGCTAAATTAAATTTTGAGATGTTAGCAATAAATTTAATTCGTCGATTTTCTTTGCTATCACGATTTCATGGTAAGGAGCTAAGTTTAGGCGAAACTGAGTTATTTAATGAGCTATTAAAAATGACTGCCAGTATAAGTATTAATGAGGAAGAAATTTATTGGTGTGACATAGCGCGATATTCCAACCGACAAATGGCCAAGTTAAAATTAGGTGGTTTAATGGGTAAAATAGGGTTTATAGGTGAGCATCTAGGAGATTTTCTTCCATTATTATTAATAGGCGAATATCTAAACATAGGCGCGTCAACAACATTTGGGTTTGGGAAAATACAAATAACTGCATAAAATAGCTAGGCAAATATCTGTAAGCAGCGACAATCAAGAACCCCAAAAATAGCAAAAGAATGGATAGATCCTTGAAAAATAGATAACCTACTGTGTTTACATAGGATTAGAGCAATATTTTATGATTTTAGAAAAAAAGCCTAACAGTTTAAGAAATCTAGAAACAAGGGTGTGCGAATTTGGCCTCTTAACTATATGTAACCATTTGTGTTATATTGCCTGCGGTGGGAAAGGTAGACGTGGTGAATCGCGGACTGAAACAAATAGCCCGTTGCTCCGCCTCGAACGTAACCGTAACCGGTGGGAAAGGTAGACGTGGTGAATCGCGGACTGAAACTTCCATCCAAGGCTTTGCAGCGCTGCCATTTGCATTTGTGTGGGAAAGGTAGACGTGGTGAATCGCGGACTGAAACATTTCCTGGGTTAGCT
>CAZHXL010000291.1:6394-6915 GCA_964536575.1 uncultured Clostridia bacterium
TAGACGTGGTGAATCGCAGACTGAAACTTCCTTTAATTCAAGGATATCACTACCGCCAATATGCGTGGGAAAGGTAGACGTGGTGAATCGCGGACTGAAACCTCATAACAAATCTCCTCCTAGTAGAACGCGAATATTGTGGGAAAGGTAGACGTGGTGAATCGCGGACTGAAACACGGTCGGCTGTGGTAGCCTTAGGCTGATTAAGTATTTGTGGGAAAGGTAGACGTGGTGAATCGCGGACTGAAACAGGTAATCACTTTTACCTTCACTTAGGATTTTAATAGGTGTGGGAAAGGTAGACGTGGTGAATCGCGGACTGAAACTTCCTTCATCGTTTCTTGAACAAACGGATCATCTTCGTGGGAAAGGTAGACGTGGTGAATCGCGGACTGAAACGCAGAAATTGACGACAGTCTAAGTGAAAATCAAGTAGCAGTGGGAAAGGTAGACGTGGTGAATCGCGGACTGAAACTCTGTTAGGTTAGTCAAACTGTTTTTCCGGCTTTCTGTGGGAAAGG
>CAZHXL010000292.1:0-663 GCA_964536575.1 uncultured Clostridia bacterium
GTCTAGCGGCTGGACTTAAAGAACTTCCTTGTATTGAAATGGATGTTGATGATCGAGCAGTAGCGGAAATTGCCTTAATAGAAAACCTGCAACGTAAAGACCTTACACCTTTTGAAGAGGCAGAAGGCTTTCAAGCTCTAGCAGATCGTTTTAATTATACTCATGAAGAAATTGCACAAAAAATTGGTAAATCCCGCTCTTCTGTTACAGAGTCTCTTTCACTTGTTAATATGCCAATAGAAGTTAAAGAAATGTGTCGGCGTGCCGACATAGGCTCTAAAGCTATGTTATTACAAATAGTTAGACAACCTGATGTAGAAGCGATGATTGCTTTAATCAGAAAAATTGAAAAACAAGGTTTAACTCGTGATGAAGTACGTAAAGTAGCTAAAACTCAGAAAAGTCGCCCTAAACCTTTTAGTTACCGTTTTCAACCAACAACCAAAGAGTTTACTTTAGAAGTTAAGTTTAGGCGTACTCAAGTTGAGCTAGAAGAACTGCATAAAGCTATTTCAACGGCATTAGAACAGCTTAGAGAACAAGTAGAAAAACAAATGGTAGAAAGCGCGAGTGCCGCTTCAGAGTAACATAGAGCCTCCATAAGGAGGTTCTAATATTTTGACAGATATTTTAATTTATAAAGAGCACCAAACTATTATGTAC
>CAZHXL010000292.1:673-3375 GCA_964536575.1 uncultured Clostridia bacterium
ATGTACCGCCCAAGAAGAATTGAGCCAAACCTTGGTCAAGAATCTGTTTGGGATTACCCCAGGCCGCCCCGTTTAGAACCTATTAGTAAGGAAATTAAAATTATTTTTAATGCTGTTACTATTGCAGAGAGTAGTAATGCTAAGCGGGTACTAGAAACTAGCCACCCTCCAGTTTATTACATTCCACAAACAGATATTTTAACAGAGTATCTAATACTTGTTGCAGGCAATAGTTTTTGTGAATGGAAAGGCGAAGCTATTTATTATTCAGTGAGGGTTAATAAAAGGTGTGCAGAAAAATGTGCTTGGAGTTACCCTAAACCAAACAGAAGTTTTCAATTAATTAAAGACCATTTAGCCTTTTATGCCGCACCAATGGATGCTTGTTATGTTGCAGGTGAACTTGTGACTCCTCAACCAGGAGGGTTTTATGGAGGCTGGATTACTAGTGATATAATTGGCCCATTTAAGGGCGAGGCTGGAACTTGGGGTTGGTAATTAGGTTATACCTCGTAAATTAAAGTAAAACTAATTTTGGAGGAGAGCTTATGAGTAGCAAAGCGTTTTTTAACGAGATTGCAAATCAATGGGATGAAATGCGCACAAGTTATTTTTCTTGCCAAGTGAGGGAAAAAGCTTTTGACATTGCAGGGCTAGAGTCAGGAAAAATAGCAGCAGACATAGGAGCCGGAACAGGCTTTATTACAGAAGGTTTAGTGGCAAGAGGTATAAAAGTTGTTGTAGTAGACCAATCTGAGGAAATGATTAAGTCTATGCAAAATAAATTTGCTAGTTATACCGAAATTGACTACAAGCTAGGGAATTATGATAGGTTGCCAATAGAGGATAATAAAGTAGATTATGTTTTTGCTAGTATGTTTCTACATCATGTGGAAGAACCTTTAGTAGCTATAAAGGAAATGGTAAGAGTGTTAAAACCTGGTGGAAAACTAGTAATTGCTGATGCTGAAGAGCATCCATATGAGTTTTTAAAAACAGAGCACTATGATTGCTGGTTAGGGTTTAAAAAAAGCGACTTGAAAGAATGGTTATTATCAGTCGCCTTAAATAATGTAAATGTAAAAGACTTAGAAGAAAGATGCACTGTGCCATCAAAGCTTACACAAGAAATAGCAGATATAAACATACTTGTTGGTTATGGAGAGAAGTAAAAGTAAAAAGTAATAATGGAGAGCCTTTCCAGGCTTTTCTACTTTTTGGCTGACTTTTTAATAGAAGATTTTTGACTATCCAACATTTTCTTTTTAATCCATTTGTCTAAGCGTTTCATATATGGCTCAAGCGGCTTAAACATTTTTGTCCGCCACCCACCGTTTTGATCTCGCCAAGTAACAAAATGTTTTTCTACATAAGCTCTAACCTGTGGTTCAAATTGGGTCATTTGCCCTTTTTTGACTCCATAAGCATAGGAAAGATGGTAATGTTGGCCAATTATAGCAAGTAACGCGCCTGCTACTTGAGATTTAAAGTTTAGCTTAGCTGCAAAACGTTTAAGGTAATTTTCCTTTTTTGCTAAGAAAAAATTCATTGCTAGTTCAATAAATGCTTGATTAGCTGGGGTTTTAGGGTGATAAAGTACTGGTTGAGGATCTTTAGTAACGGCTGCTAAACGAGGATCTTTAATATCATCTACAATTACTACTTTACTAATTCCTCGGACATGCTCTTTAGGGACAGTATCAAAAACTTCGTTAACTAATTTTTCTAAATCTGTTGGCAGTTTAACCGTGGCAAAATTTTCTACTTTTATTGGCATAATTTTGATAAAAATAACTCTAATAGATTGAAAATAACGGCAAAATAAACTATAGTCTGATAATTAGGTTGCCAGTTGAATTTTTATTTGCCTTAGTCTAATGAAACCTAATAGAGTGGTCAAGGCTCTATAGCAAAAACTATAGCCTAAAACATAACTTGCCTAAATAGTATAAGTTACAGTTTTTAATTAAAGTAATAGGTGAGACGTTTTACGTGAAACATTTTGGAAGGAAAGAAAAACAATGTCATTAATGTCAGTAAGTATTATAAAAGTGTTCCTACAAGATTTAGCTGAAATACAAAAATTATCTTCTAGCAAGATAGAAGCTTGTGAACAGGAATTAAATAAGTTAATAGATTTTGCCCGTAACAGGGGAAAATCTATTCTAAGTTTAGATAGAAAAGATTTAATGTCCTATCTACGCTTCTTACGCTCAGAGGGTATGGAGAATAGCAAGATTAATCAAGTTTTAGCTTCGTTACGTAATTTCTATAGGTTTATAGCAGATAAAAATTTTTTACAGCATAACCCAACAACAGATCTAACTGGCCCTAAAGCATGGCAGACAATGCCAAAATTTCTTAATAAAACAGAAATTGACAAGCTTTTTGCTGAGCCAGATTGTAACTCAGACGTGGGGGTACGTGATTTGGCTATGTTAGAGTTACTTTATGCAACAGGAGTAAGAGTTTCAGAGTTAATTACTATTAAATTAGCAGACCTTGATTTAGCTAAAGGCATATTGACTTATTTAGGAAAAAGCAACAAAGAACGCGATATTGTTTTGGGTAAAGCTCAAGATTCTTTAAGTGAGTATTTACCTGCTAGGGAGCGGTTATTAAGACAAAAAAAGTCAGATCTACTTTTTGTTAACAATTATGGTGAAGAAATAACTAGACAACAATTTTGGCGAATAATTGTT